>NZ_JABCPZ010000077.1 GCF_013283785.1 Nonomuraea antri | reverse complement strand
GCGGGGTTCTGTGGAAAGGCGGGGAGGTTGCGCGTCTGCCTGTGGACAAACGGCTGGTGGGTGCGGGCGTTGCACATGCCTGTGGACGCGTGCGGGCGGTGGGCACATGGCTTGGCTTGTGGACGCGTGCTGGCCGTGGGCACATGGCTTGGCTTGTGGACGTGTGAGTCTCACATGACCTGGGGATGCGGGCTCCTGGACCCGGCGTCCCCAACCCGGCGTCCCCAACCCGGCGTCAGGTCTGGTGGTCGGTGGTTGAGGGGGTTAGGGCTTGTGTTCGGCTATGCGGGCGAAGGCCGTCACGTCCAGTTGTTCTCCCCGTGCCGACGGGTCCACCCCCGCCGCCCTCAGCGCCTGCTCCGCCTGTGCGGCGCTGCCCGCCCAGGACGACAGTGCGGCGCGCAGGGTCTTGCGGCGTTGGGCGAAGGCGGCGTCGACCACGGCGAAGACCTCCTGCCTGGACGCCGTCGTCTCCGGCGGGTCGCGGCGGATCAGCGAGACCAGGCCGGAATCGACGTTGGGGACCGGCCAGAAGACCGTGCGGCCGACCGGGCCGGCTCTTCTGACGTCCGCGTACCAGGCCGCCTTCACGGACGGCACCCCGTACACCTTCGAGCCGGGAGCGGCGGCGAGGCGGTCGGCGACCTCCAACTGGACCATGACCAGGCCCTTGCGTAGCGAGGGCAGTGTTTGCAGGAGGTGGAGCACCACCGGGACGGCCACGTTGTACGGCAGGTTGGCCACCAGGGCGGTGGGGGTGTGGCCGCCGAGGTCGTCGAGTGTCACCTTCATGGCGTCGGCGTTGACGACGGTGAGCCGGTCGGACAGGCCGCGTCCGGCGACCGTGACGGGCAGCTGACCGGCCAGCACCGGATCGATCTCGACCGCCACCACGTGCGCGGCGGCGGGCAGCAGGGCGAGCGTGAGCGAGCCGAGCCCCGGCCCCACTTCGATGACGACGTCGTCGGGGGCCAGATCGGCCACGCGGACGATGCGCCGGACGGTCCCGCCGTCGATCACGAAGTTCTGGCCAAGTTTTTTTGTCGGGCGAAGATCTAGCTTGTCCGCCAAAATACGTATTTCTGCAGGGCCCAACAGGCTCATCATCCAACCAGTCTCCCGCATCGAAGAACCTGAGATGGCGGACGGGGCCCATCGGAGGGGAGGATGGTGTGCACGAGGAAGGGACGGCCCTCATGGAACCAACGGGCGCTGCTCCGCTTCGCCCGACGGACCTGCGGGAAATCGGCCCGTACCGGCTGCTGGGGCGACTGGGCGAAGGCGGGATGGGGACCGTCTTCCTGGCCAAGGCGCCGACGGGGCGGTTCGTGGCGGTCAAGGTGGTGAAGGCGGAGTTCGCGAATCAGGAGGGGTTCGCGGCGCGATTCCACGGCGAGGTCGACAACGCCCGCCGGGTCGCCTCGTTCTGCACGGCCCAGGTCCTGGACAACGGCAACACCCGCGACGGACGGCCCTACATGGTGACCGAGTACATCGCGGGCACCCCGTTGTCCGATCAGATCGCGAAGTTCGGGCAGCTCGATCCCGGCCCGCTGCACGGTGTGGCCCTGGGGGTGGCGGCCGCGCTGGCCGCGATCCACGTGGCCGGGCTGGTGCACCGGGATCTCAAGCCGGCCAACGTCATCCTCTCCCTGTCCGGGCCGCGGGTGATCGACTTCGGCATCGCGCGGGCGCTCGACCGGGAGACGGGCTTCACGCTGTCCGGTGAGCTGCTGGGCAGCCCGGGCTGGTGGGCGCCCGAGCAGGTACGCGGCCAGAGCATCTCGCCCGCCGCGGACATCTTCGCCTGGGGCTGCCTGATGGCGTACGCGGGCAACGGACGCCACCCGTTCGGCCGCGGCGACCCCATCACGCTCGCCACCCGCGTCCTGAACAGCCCGCCCGACCTGGGTGCGCTGCCGGCGCCGCTCAACGATCTCGTACGGCGCGCCACCGACATGGATCCCGCCCTGCGTCCCACGGCTCAGGATCTGCTGATCGCCCTGGTCGGCGGGAGCACGCCCGCGACGGCCGCGGCCGATCCGCCCACGCTGGTCGCCACCGAGATGCTCACTGGCTGGCAGCCGCCGCAGAACGTGGTGGACGAACCTGACATCACGGCGACGTACACGACGCCGCCGCCCAGCGACACTCTGTCCCAGCCCGCGTCCGGGCCTCAGCCGTCCGGGCCCGGGTCCGGGAGCCAGGCGTCCGGGGCTCAAGCATCCGGGGCCCAGCTGTCCGGGGCTCAGGTCGCTGGTTCCTCGGTGTCCGAGGCTCAGGCGGCCGCGCATCCGGTCTCTGAGCGTCCGGCCCGTGAGGGGGCGAGGTCTGCGACCGCCGGTTCCACGTCCGTCGAGTCGCCGTCTCCCGAAGAGCGGGCGCGGATCGAGGAGCGGGCGCGGCGGGAGGAGCAGGAGGCCAGGGAGGAACTGGCCGCCGCCGCCTTACCGCAGCAGCCCGACGTCGCCTTCCAGCAGCAGTCCGACGTCGCCTTCCCGCAGCGCGACGCGGCCTTCCCCCAGCGCGACGCGACCTTCCCGCAGACCGCCTCGCCGCACCAGCAGAGCCACGCACCGCATCACCAGGCCGCACCGCATCAGCAGGCCGCGTCGTTACGGCAGTCCGTCGATCAGGAGTCCCAGCACACCAGCCCGCTGCCGCCCTCGGCGCAGAACCCTCAGACCCAGCCGCCGCACACCGATCTTCCGACCACGCCACCGGTCCCCGCCGACGATCTCACTCTGGGCGGCTCCAGGACGCGCGGCACCCGCTGGCTCATCGCCGCCGCCGCGGCCGTGCTGGCCATCGCGGTGACGGCCGCCGTGCTGATCGCGAGCACCGGGCGCGACACGGCGCGCGGGCCCGACACCCCGTCCAGGTCGGCCGCGGGTCCCGCGGCGACCAGCGACGTGGGACGCAGGTTCGCGCTCGGTGACGCCTTCGACGATCCGACCGTCGTCATCGCGGACGCGCCCGAGTGCGGGCTGAAGGAGTTCGAGGGCAAGACCCAGACCAAGGGGCAGCTCTGCGTGGTCCGCTGGACGCTGATCAACCCCAGCGGCCAGCGGCGCGAGCTCACCGACCCGGTGGTCACGCTGCTCGACGACCAGGGTGCGGAGGCCGATCCCAGTCCGGTCGTCATGCCGCCGGCGATTCTGCCGGGTGGCCGGGTCGACAGCGCGTTCGTGTTCGACATGCCGTTGTATCGCAAGCCGGTGAAGCTCACGGCGACCATGTTCCAGGGTGGCAGGCAGATCGAGGTGGCGCTGTGATGATCCGGCCGGCCCTCGCGGCACTGCTGCTCGCGCTCGGCGCACCGGCCGTCGAAGTGCTCGCCGCACCGGCCGTCCAAGTGCTCGCCGCACCGCCCGTCCCCGCGCTCGCCGCACCGGCCGTGGCCGCAACGGGAGGCGCAGGGGCGGCGTGCACCGGGGCGGCGTCCGACTTCGACGGTGACGGTCAGGACGACGTGGCCGTCGGCGACCCCTTCGGCGACGGCCAGAAGGGCGCGGTCCACGTGTTGTCGGGCGGCAAGGTCGTCCCCGTCGCCGTGTCTGGGCCGGCCCGTGGTGACGGTTTCGGCTGGTCGGTGCGGCTGGCCAAGGTCGACGGCGACGCGTGCGCCGACCTGGTGATCGGCGCGCCGTACACGGACGTGGACGACGCGCAGGACGCCGGAGCCGTCTACATCGTCTTCGGCGGCGGCACGGGCAGGTCGCCGCTGCTGCTCACCGCGCCTCAGCCGCAACGTTTCGCGCATTTCGGCTGGTCGCTGGCGGCCCGCGGGAACCTGGTCGCGATCGGCGCGCCGTACGAGGACGACGGCCAGGTCGTGGACGCGGGCGCGGCGTACGTACGCAAGGGCGACGGGCCCGTGCGCAGGATCAGCCAGGAGACCTCGGACGTCCGCGGCAACAGCGAGGTCGGCGACCAGTTCGGCTGGTCACTGGCCTTCGGGCCGCGTAACGGGCTGGTGGTCGGCGTGCCGTACGAGAACGACGACGGCGCCGGACGCCAGGTGGAGGCGGGCAAGCTGGACTCGGGCTCGGTGGTGTTCATCGACGACGCGTTCGCCCCCGAACTGGTCAGCCTGAAGCTCGACTCCCCCACCGACGCCCAGGGCGACAAGTACGGCTACGCGGTCGCCTACGCCGACGGCTCGGGTTACGCGGTGAGCGCACCGGGACCGGGGTACGTGCAACTGCTCGACGCGGGCAAACGGCAGGTCAGGAAGGTGACGCAGGCCGGGAGGAGCGCGTTCGGCTTCTCGCTGGCCGCGTCGGCGGACGGGCGGCTGGCGATCGGCGCGCCGTACGGTGGCGGGGTGCGGGTGATCTCGTGGCGCAACCCGGCCGAGGACCGGACGCTGGCCGACGCGGGCGGGCTGTTCGGGTGGTCGGTGGCGTTCAGCGGGAACAAGCTGTACGTGGGCCAGCCGGACGCGCGGCCGTACGGCAAGGTGGGGGTGGCCGCGCGGAACGCCGACCAGATCCAGCCACTCCAACCCGCCAAGGGCGCCGACTTCGGCGTCTCACTGTCAGGCTGACCACCGTCGCCACCCAGGCTGACCAGTCTCACCATCAGGCTGACCAGCCTCACCATCAAACCGACCAACACGACGGTAGCCGCCGGTCTACCCCGCCAGCACCGCCACCGGCCGGGTGAACAGGCGGGAGCCACAGTTCGGCCACTGGTCCTCCCAGCGACCACCCACCCGCTGGTACAGCAGTTGCGCCCGATACGTCTGCTCGTCCTCCGGCCACTCGCTGGGCACCCCGCTACCACCCACGGCCTGCCACATCGGCAGGCTGAGCTGGTACATCCCGTAGTGCGGCCCCTCCGGCGTGAACGCCCCAGGGTCGCCGTGCGACTCGCACTGGGCCAGCTCGGACCAGTTGAGCCGCAGCACGTCCGCCGGCACGGCCACGGTGCGCGGCGGCAGGACGGTGATCACGGTGCCCTCCTGCGGGAAGCTGTCCAGCCCGGGCCGCACCCGGTGGCCTTGGCCCAGCCGCACCCGCTTCTGCCGCAGGACCTCGCGGACCGTCCTGGCCGTGGTCCTGGCCGACACCCTGGTACGGCCGGCGATCACGTACACCTTGCGCTCGGTGACCATGGTCAGCGACATCCCGGACAGCGGCACCGCGCGCTCGGGCGGCGCGGAGAGCCGGCCGGCCGCCGCGTCGAGGTCGAGCTCGGCCAGGGCGTCGCTCACGTTCGTGGCGGTGACCACGTGTTCGGTGGTGCGGCCGTCGAGGGTCAGGGTGAGCGGACGGGCGCGGCGCACCTCGACCGTGTCGCCGTCGTCGAGTCCGGCCGTGACGGCGGGGCGTACGACGTCGCCGCGCCCGAGCTCGACCCCGGCGTCGTCGAGCAGTTCGCGCACCGAGGCGGCGAAGCCGCGCACGGTCCGCGGCTGGCCGTCGACGACCACGACGACCTCCTTGGCCAGCAGCGACACGGCCACGAGCCCGCCGACCGCGAACGTGCCGACCAGGCACACCAGGGGCGTCCACGGCGAGCGCCACGGGATCTGGGGACGCGGAGCACGCCTCTTCCCACGCAACGGACCACCTCACAGGTAGCGAGTAGCGGGCCTGAACGGCCCGAACGCTAGCGGCGCCCGCGGGCTTCCCTCTACCGGTTCACAAAAAGATGGTCACCACTCGCCGAAGACCGTGACTCCGTTGGCGCTGATCGCCTCGCACAGCAGGTCCGGATCGACCTTTTTGACCTCCGCCAGGCAGCGCAGTGTGAGCGGAATCAGGTAGGGAGCATTGGGTTTGCCCCGGTGCGGCACCGGCGGCAGGTACGGGGCGTCGGTCTCGACCAGCATCAGCTCGGGCGGGGCCACCTCGGCGGCCTCGCGGAGGTAGCCGGCGTTCTTGTAGGTCACGGGCCCGGAGAACGACATGAAATATCCGGCATCGACGCACTTTTTCGCCATCTCGGCGTCACCGGAGAAGCTGTGGAACACCACCACCGGCGGCGCGCCTTCCTCGGCCAGCACCCTCAGCACGTCGTCGTGCGCGTCGCGGTCGTGGATCACCAGCGCCTTCCCGGTCCGCTTGGCGATCTCGATGTGCGCGCGGAAGCTCGCGTGCTGGTCGCGGTGGGTGGCCCAGTCGCGGAAGTAGTCGAGCCCGGTCTCGCCGACCGCGCGCACCTCGGGCCGCCCGGCCAGCGACTCGATCTCGGCCAGCACCTCGGGGGTGGCCTCGTGCGCCGCGTTCGGATGGATCGCCACGGCGGCGTAGATCCCCTCGGTCGCGACGGCCGCGTCGGCGTTCCAGCGCGAGGACGCCAGGTCGTACCCGACCGTGACGAGCCTGGTGACGCCGACGGCGCGGGCGTCGTCCAGGATGCCGTGCAGGGTCGCGGACGCCGACTGCGCGGCCTGAGCCACGGGATCACCTGAGGACGCCTGCCGGTTGCCGACCATGATGTCGAGATGACAGTGACTGTCGAACACCGGTGCGGAAAGGGGCTCGGGCGCGGCGGGAAGCTTGCTCACGCACTCTAAAGTAGCCTCCATGCGCTTCGGCATTCTCGGCACCACCCGCGCGTGGCGGCCGGACGGCGCCGAGGTGCCGCTGGGCGGCCCGGCCAGGCGGTCGCTGCTGGCGCTCCTGCTCCTGCGTCCGGGCGAGGTCGTCACGCACGAGCGCCTCATCGACGTCCTGTACGGCGACCGCCCGCCCGCCGACGCCCGCCACGCGCTGCACTCCCAGGTGTCCAGGCTGCGCAGCGCGGGGATCGCGATCGAACGGGCGGCGGCGGGCTACCTGCTGCCCGTCGATCCCGGCGACGTGGACGCGCACCGGTTCCTCCGGCTGGCCGAGTCCGGGCGGCAGGCGCTCGACGGCGGCGACGCGGAACGGGCCGCCACGCTGCTGCGCGCGGCGCTGGCGCTCTGGCGTGGCCCGGCGCTGGCCGACCTGGACGACGCCCACGCCGTCTCACTCGAGGACCGCAGGCTCGCCGCACTGGAGGACCGGCTCGAAGCCGACCTGCGGCGCGGCGCGCACCGCGCGGTCATCCCCGAGCTGACGTCGCTGATCGACGCCCACCCGCTGCGTGAGCGGCTGCGCGGCCAGCTCATGCGGGCACTGCGCGCCGAGGGCAGGCAGGCCGAGGCGCTGGTGCTGTTCGAGGAGACCAGGCGGCTGCTGGCGGACGAACTGGGCGCCGACCCGTCCAAGGAGCTGGCCGACCTGCACCGGAGCCTGCTGCGCAGCGAGCCCGAGCCGCCGGCGGGCGGCCGGGGCGGGCCGGCCGGTGACGCGCCGTCGGCTCCGCTGCCCGGGCGGCTGACCAGCTTCGTCGGGCGGGAGCGTGACGTGGCGGAGGTGCGGGCGCTGCTCGGGTCCGCCCGGCTGGTGACGCTGCTCGGGCCGGGCGGCGTGGGCAAGACCCGGCTGGCCGTCGAGGTCGCCGCAGAGGCTCCGGCAGCAGAAGCCACCGCAAAGGCACCCACGGCAGAAGTCGCCGAAGAAGTCGCCGAAGAAGTCGCCGGAGAAGCGGCAGCCGCCCACCGGCCCGCCGAGGTGGCGCTGGTGGAGCTGGCGCCGGTGACCGGTGACACCGAACTGCTGCAGGCCGTGCTCGGCGCGCTCGGCATCCGCGAGAGCGGCCTGCTGACCGGCCCGTCAGCCGCCCCCATACCCGACCCGGGCCCCACGAACGGCCCCACGGACGGCCCCCCGGCCGCGCTGCCCGCGAGGCTGGTCGGCGCGCTCGCCGACCGCCCGTTCCTGCTGGTGCTCGACAACTGCGAGCATGTCGTCCAGGAGGCCGCCACGCTGGCCGAGCGGCTGCTGTCCGCCTGCCCCGGGCTGCGCATCCTGGCCACCAGCCGCGAGCCGCTGGGCATCACCCCCGAACACCTCTGGCCGGTACGCCCGCTCGCCCCGGCGGAAGCCGTCCGGCTGTTCTCCGAACGGGCCAGGGCGGTACGTCCGGACTTCGCCCCCGGCGAGGCGGTCGAGCGGATCTGCGGCGTACTCGACGGCCTGCCCCTGGCCATCGAGCTGGCCGCGGCCCGCATGCGTACCCACGAGGCGGGCGAGCTCGCAGAACGCCTCGCCGACCAGGACCTCTTCCGGCTCCTGTCGCGCGGCAGCCGCACCGCGGACGCCCGCCACCGCACCCTGCGCGCGGTGGTCGCCTGGAGCTGGGACCTGCTCACCGAGCGGGAGCGGACGATGGCCGCCCGGCTGAGCGTGTTCTCCGGCGGCGCCACCCCGGCCGCCGCCGCCCGGGTGTGCGGGCTGCCCGACGCCGAGGACCTGCTCGACTCGCTGGCCGACAAGTCCCTGCTGGACGTGGCCGACGGCCGCTACCGGATGCTGGAGACGATCCGCTCGTTCTGCGCCGAACGGCTCGGCGACGAGACACCGGCACTGCGGCAGGCGCACGCGGCGTACTTTCTGGAGTTCGCCGAGCGGGCCGACCCGCACCTGCGCGGGGCGGGGCAGCTCGGCTGGCTGGAGCGGCTGTCCGCCGACCACGACAACCTGCGGGCGGCGCTGCGCCGGGCGGTCGACTCCGGGGACGTGCCGCTGGGCATGCGGCTGCTGGCGGCGCAGTCGTCGTACCTGTGGATGCGGGGCATGCGCGGCACGTACGCCGAGGCCGCCCGCGCGCTGCTCGACGCGGCCGGCGACGATCCCGACGTGGCGCTGGGCGACGCGTACATCCTGTGCCTGCTGGCCACAGCCGGGGTCGGGGCGGAACGGCCGGAGTGGCGGCGGCGCGCGGCCGTCGCGCGCCGCATGATCAGGAAGGGACCGCCGGAGCGGCGGCATCCGCTGGTGGCCTACCTCTGGCCGCTGATCGTCGCGGGCACGCAGGATCCCGAGCTGACGATGTACGTGATCAAGCGTTCGCTGCGCAGCGCCGAACCGTGGGAACACGCGATGGGCCGGTTGATCTGGGCCTACCCGCAGATGGCCGCGGGCGAGCCGGCCCGCGCGGAGGCGGATCTGTCGGCGGCGCTCGACGCGTTCCGCACGCTCGGCGACCGCTGGGGCGCCGCGCTGGCGCTCGACGGGCTGGCCTGGCTGGCCGGCAGCCGGGGCGACACCGCCACCGCGCTGGCCCGCACCGAGGAGGCGCTGGCGCTGGCCGAGCGGCTGGGCGCCGCCGAGGACCTGGCGGACCTGCTCTGCAACCGGGGCGACTACCGCGTCAGGACCGATCCGGCCGGCGCGCGCGCCGACTACGAGCGGGCCGCCGAGCTGGGGCGGCGTACGGGGCTGCCGATGTACGTGGCCACGGCGCTGCGCGGGCTCGGCGACGTGGCGCTCGCGGCGGGCGATCTGGCCCGGGCCAGGGAGCTGTACGAGCGGGCGCTGCGTGACACCGACCTGGGCTGGGTGCGGAGCTCGGGCAGCGTGACCAGGTTGCTGGTCGGGCTGGGCAGGCTGGAGCTGGCCGAGGGCGACGTGGCGGCCGCGGAGTCGGCGTTCGGGCAGGCGGTCGAGGTGGCCGTGATGGCGGGGGCGCTGGCGGAGAGCGCCAAGGCGATCGAGGCGCTGGCCGGGATCGCGGCGGAGACCGGCGACTGGTCGCAGGCGGCGGCGCTGCTGGGCGCGGCCGTCGCGATGCGTGGCGCGGAGGCGGGCGCCGAGCCCGAGGTGGCCACGGTGGCGGCCAGGACGCGCGAGTCGCTCGGCGAGCAGGCGTACGCGCGGGCCCGGCAGGGAGGCGCGCGGCTGACCCGCAGGGAGGCGCTGCGGCTGGTGGGCGTGCCGGACACGGTGCTCGACGCCTCGCCGCTCGGCTCGATCGCGACCTTCGCCGGCACCCTGGAGCCGTGAACCCCGGAGCCGTGACCCCCCGGTGTGCCGACGGTGAGGCTGCGGTGAGGTCGCGGTGAGCGGGCCCGGGCAGGCTGACGGACATGGACATTCTGATCTCCGGCGGCGGCGTGGCCGGCCCCGCACTCGCCTACTGGCTCAACCGGTACGGCTTCCGCACCACGATCGTCGAGCGGGCGCCCGCCCTGCGCGACGGCGGCTACGCGGTCGATTTCCGCGGCGAGGCGCACCTGAGCGTGCTGCGCAAGATGGGCGTCCTGCGCGACGTCGAGCAGGCGCAGACGCACATGGGCGCCATGTGGAACGTCAACGAGGCGGGCAAGAAGCTGGCCGCGATGCCGCAGGACCTGTTCGCCGGTGACGTGGAGATCCTCCGCGGCGACCTGGTCCGCATCCTCCACCAGGCCACCGCCGACCGGACCGAGTACATGTTCGGCGACTCCGTCACCGAGCTGAGCCAGGACGCGGCCGGCGTGCTGGTGCGCTTCGAGCGGGCCGCGCCGCGCCGGTTCGACCTGGTGATCGGCGCCGACGGCCTGCACTCGACCGTGCGATCACTCGCGTTCGGCCCCGAGTCCGACTTCTCCACCTATCTCGGCCTGCACTGCGCGGTGTTCACCACCTCGAACTTCCTCGGGCTCGACCACAGCGGACAGGCGTACAACACCCCCGGCAAGCTCGTCGCGCTCTACAGCGCCAGGCAGAACACCGAGGCCAAGGCGGTGTTCTGGTTCGGCTCGCCGGCGCTGGACTACGACAGGCACGACGTCGGGCAGCAGCAGCGGCTGCTGGCCGAGGCGTACGCCGGCGTCGGCTGGCAGGCGCCCAGGCTGCTCAAGGAGATGCGGCAGGCCGACGACTTCTACTTCGACTCCATCAGCCAGGTGCGCCTGGACTCCTGGTCACGCGGCCGGGTGGCGCTGCTCGGCGACGCCGCCGCCTGCCCGTCGCCGTTGTCGGGCATGGGCACCGGGCTGGCCATGGTCGGCGCGTACGTGCTGGCCGGCGAGCTCGCCGACGCCGGGGGCGACCATCGCGTGGCCTTCGCCCGTTACGAGCAGGCTGTGCGCGAATACGCGGAAGGCTGCCAGCGGTCCGCGGTCGGGGTGAGCAAGTGGATGGTGCCGGAGAACCGGTTCATGGCCTGGTTCATGAACCAGAACTACAAGGTGCTGCCGTATCTCCCGTGGAAGGGCCTGATGGCGAAGTCGGTCAGGAAGACCGCCTCCGCCATCAGCCTGCGCGACTACGAGGTCACTCGCCCAGCCGGGCCAGCTCCTCGTCGACGACCTTCGGGTCGAGCTTCTTGAACAGCGGCACCGGCGGCGCGAGCGGGGTGCCCGGCTTGATCGCCCGGTGCTCCCAGCGGGCCGCGCCGTCGTAGTCGCCGGTGATCACCGGGTACGGCGCGCCGCCGTCCTCGTCGACCTCGCGGATCTCCGGCATGCCCGACCAGACGCCCTGGCCGCCCAGCATGGCGTGCACCTTGTTGGACGAGGCGGGCAGGAACGGCGTGAGCATCGTCTTGGCGTCGTCGACCACCTGCAGCGCGACGTGCAGGATGGACTTCTGGCGCTCCGGGTCGTCCTTGAGCTTCCACGGCTCCTGCTCGGCCAGGTATTTGTTGGCCTCGCGGACGACGTCGAAGGCGTCGGTGATGGCGTTCTTGAACCTGGAGCGCTTGAGCTCCTCGCCGACGGGCGCGAACGCGTTGCGCGAACGCTCCAGCAGCGCCCGGTCGGCGTCGGTCAGGTCGCCGGCCTCGGGGATGACGCCGAAGTTCTTGGCGGCCATCGAGATCGACCGGTTGACCAGGTTGCCCCAGGCCGCGACCAGTTCGCCGTTGTTGCGGTTGACGAACTCCTGCCAGGTGAAGTCGGTGTCCTGGTTCTCCGGGCCGGCCACGGCGATGTAGTAGCGCAGCGCGTCGGCGTCGTAGCGGGCCAGGAAGTCGCGTACGTAGATCACGACCTGCCTGGAGGAGGAGAACTTCTTGCCCTCCATCGTCAGGAACTCGCTCGAAACCACCTCGGACGGCACGTTCATCGCGCCCAGCGACCCGGCCGACCCGCCGCGCGCGCCCTGGCCGTTGTAGCCGAACAACATCGCCGGCCAGATCTCGGCGTGGAAGACGATGTTGTCCTTGCCCATGAAGTAGTAGCCCTTGGCGTCGGGGTTCTGCCACCACTGACGCCAGGCGTCGGGGTCACCGGAGCGCCTGGCCCACTCGATGGACGCCGACAGGTAGCCGATCACCGCGTCGAACCACACGTAGAGACGCTTGTTCGACTGGTCGCGCCAGCCCTCCAGCGGGATCGGCACGCCCCAGTCGAGGTCGCGGCTGATCGCCCGCGGCTGCAGGTCGCCGAGCAGGTTGAGGGCGAACTTCAGCACGTTGGGCCGCCACTCGCCCTGCTTGGCCTGCAGGTAGGTGCCCAGCACCTCGGCGAAGGCGGGCAGGTCGAGCATGAAGTGCTCGGTCTCGACGAAGACCGGGGTCTCGCCGTTGATGCGGCTCTTGGGGTTGATCAGCTGGATCGGGTCGAGCTGGTTGCCGCAGTTGTCGCACTGGTCGCCGCGCGCGCCGTCGTAGCCGCAGATGGGGCAGGTGCCCTCGACGTAGCGATCGGGCAGGGTACGGCCGGTGGAGGGCGAAATGGCGCCCATGGTGGTCTTGGGGAAGATGTAGCCGTTGTCGTGGAGGCCCTTGAAGATCTCCTGCGCGACGGCGTAGTGGTTCTTCGTGGTGGTCCTGGTGAACAGGTCGTAGGACAGCCCGAGGCCGGTGAGGTCTTCGGCGATCACCCGGTTGTAGCGGTCGGCCAGCTCCCTGGCCGTCACGCCCTCCTTGTCGGCCTGCACCTGGATGGGCGTGCCGTGCTCGTCGGTGCCTGACACCATCAGCACCTTGTTGCCCGCCATCCGCTGGTAGCGGCTGAAGACGTCGGACGGCACGCCGAATCCGGATACGTGCCCGATGTGGCGGGGGCCGTTAGCGTAGGGCCACGCGACGGCGGTCAAGATGTGCTGGGACATGCTCCCAAGCCTACGGTGCGCCCGAGCGCACCAAGAACCGAATACCTCACTCCGCGCGCATCGCCTCGATCAGACTCGTGGACGCGGCCAGTTCGGTGATCCCGGCGACGCTGAGCCCGGCGCGTTCCAGCAGCCGCGTGTACTCCGCGCGGGTGCGTTCGCCGCCGCTGCCGAACACGCCCAGCATCCGCATGTCCAGGTCTTTCCCCAGGTGCGGGCTGTCGTCGTCGGGCAGGATCATGTCCAGGAACAAGATCCTGCCCCGGGGCGGCATGGCGGTGAGCACGTTGCCGATGATGCGGGCCGCCTCGGCGTCGTCCCAGTTGTGCAGGACGTTGGACAGCAGGTAGACATCGGCCTTGACCGGCACGCTCGCGAAGAAGTCGCCGGTGACGACGTCGGCGCGGTCGGCGACGCCGCGTTCTGCCAGGCAGGCCCGGGCGGCGGGGGCCAGGTGGGCGAGCTCGAAGACCGTGCCGCTCAGGTGCGGGTGGGTCCTGAGCACGGTGGCCAGGATGTGGCCCTTGCCGCCGCCCACGTCCACGACGCTGCGGGCCTGGGAGAAGTCGTAGGTCTCTGCCAGCGCCCGGGCGAACGTCCGCGACCTGAGGTCCATGTACGCGTCGAACAGCTCCCCCAGCTCCTTGTCGGTGGCCAGGTGCCGGTAGAGCGGGCCGTACCTGGCCACGAAGGGCCGCCGACCGGTGGCGACGGTCTCCGGCAGGGTCAGCAGGGAGTACATCAGCGCCGGGTCGGCCGTGGTGAGCACGCCGGCGTGCAGCGAGCGCGGGTGGTCGGGCAGCAGCACCTCGCCGGCCTCGGTCAGCTCGTACGTGCCCGGCGCAACCGATCTCAGCAGCCCGAACCCGGCCGCCGCGCGCAGCACCCTGGCCAGCAGTTCGGGGCGGGCGTCGCAGCGGCCGGCGATCTGCGTGGCGGTCAGCGGGCCGCCACGCAGCGCCTCCGCCACGCCGAGCCTGGCCAGCACGTGCAGCGCGCTGAAGCGCCACACGCCGCGGATGAGCTCCAGGACGGGTGCCGAGGGGTCGTCCGTCATGAGAACGCTCCTTTCGCCTCGCTCGATCGGGGGTCAGTTCAGGTGGCGGGAGCGGCGGTGCCAGGCCAGCACGCGGCGCTCGACCGCCAGGAAGCCGAGATTCAGCACAATGCCCAGAATGCCCAGCAGGAGGATCCCGGCCCACATCTCGGGCAGCTCGAATCGGCGCTGGCTGACGAGCAGGTGACGGCCGATCCCGTCGGTGCTGCCGACCATCTCCGAGATGACCATGAGGACCAGGGCCAGCGACAGGCTCAGCCGCAGCCCGGCGGCGATCTTGGGGGCGGCGGCGGGCAGGATGACGCGGGTCACCCGCTGCGTCCTGCTCAGCCCGAACACCGTCGCCGAGTCGAGGAACTGCTGGTCCACCGACCTGGCGCCCTCGGTGGAGTTGAGCAGCACGGGCCAGACGACCCCGAACACGATGGTGGCCAGTTGCATCTGCGTCCCGAACTGGAACAGCGCGATGAACACCGAGATGAGCATCGGCGGTGGGATCGCCCGGCCGAGTTGCAGCAGCGGGTCGACGTACTGGCGCAAGACCGGCGACCGGCCGAGCGCCACGCCGAGCGCGACGCCTGCGGCGCAGGCCGCGCCCCAGCCGGTGAACAGGCGGACGAGGCTGGGCAGCAGGTCCGCCAGCGCCCTGTCGGTGAGGAACAGCCGCCAGGGCGGCCCGGAGAACCACAGCTCGCGCATCGTGCGCGCGGCGTCGAGCGGCGGCGGGAAGAAGGCCCAGCCGGTGACCCGGTTCGCCGTCATCCAGGTCGTGGCCCTCTGCCAGCCGATCAGCACCGCCAGCGTGACGGCGATCCCCAGCCACCACCTCATGCCGGCTCCTCGCGCCAGTGGAAGAGCCTGCGCTCCAGCCGGACGAGCACGGTGTTGACGAGCAGCCCGATCAGCCCGGTCAGCAGCACCGCGGCCAGGGTCGGGGTCACGTGGTCGGCGGCGGTGCCCGTCCTGATCGTGTACACGCCGATGCCGTTGCTGCCGCCGGCCAGCAGTTCCGCGCTGATGGCGAGCACCAGGGCGATCGAGGCGGACAGTCGCACCCCGGTCGCGATGAACGGCGCCGCGCTGGGCAGCGACACCAGGCGCAGCACCGCCGCCCGGCCGAAGCCGAAGGCCCGCAGCGTCTCCTTGGCCAGCGGGTCGACGTCGCGCACGCCGTACATGGTGTTGATGAGCAGCGGCCACGAGCACGCGTAGACGATGATCGCCACCTTGGTGCGCAGGTCGTCTGCGAAGACCAGCAGCACCAGCGGGATCAGCGCCACCGAAGGGATGGGCCGCAGGAACTCGATCACCGGGCGGAACGCCCACTCCACCGGCGCGACCACGCCGAGCAGCAGCCCGGCGGGCACCGCGACCGCGACGGCCAGCGCCAGGCCGAGCGCCCAGGCGAGCATGGTCGCCAGGACGTCGGCCAGGAACTCCGGGTCGGACACCACGCCGGGCACCCCGGCGAGCACCCGCGAGGCGGGCGGCAGTCCGACCAGCCCGGTGCGGGTGGCCAGTTCGGCCAGCAGCAGGAAGATCGCGACGCCGGCGGCGCCGCGCAGCCGCCGCCCGGCGGTCACCGAGTCTGTCCGGCGACCATGGTCTTCGCGTCGAGCCCGGCCGTGAGGAAGCCGAGTTCCCGCATGAGGTCGGCCACCCGTTGCAGGCGGGCGCCGTCCAGCTTGGCGGTGGGGAAGGTGCCCAGCGAGATCGCGGCCGCGCTCTGCGCGTCGATCTTGGTGTAGGTGGGCACGACCTTGGTGACCTCGTCGCGGTCGCCGGCCGCCTCGGCCTGCGCCTTGCCGATGGCCCGCTGGAACGCGGCCACGGTGCCCGGGTTGGCCTTGGCGAACTCGGCGGTGACACTCCAGCCGGCCACCGGGAAGTCCTTGGTCGGGCCCGTCATGGTGTCGGCGAGCGTCCTGGCGGCGTTCTGCTTCTCCGCGTACGTGATGAAGGGCTCGGCCAGCCAGGCCGCGTCGACGCGCTTCTCCGCCAGCGCCTTGGCCATCTCCGGGAACGGGATCTCCACGAAGGTCACGTCGTCGCGAGTCAGGCCGTGGCCCTTGATGGTGGAGATGACGGCCAGATCGCCGATGTTGCCGATGGAGTTGAGCGCGATCGTCCTGCCTTTGAGCTCCGCGGGCGATTTCAGCGGGGAATCGCTTTTCACCATGAGGTTGAAGCCGTCCGCGCCGGCCTGGTAGCAGTCGGCGATGAACGTGAACGTGCCGACGCCCTTCTCCTGGGCGGTGAAGACCGACATGTAGTTGCCCAGGATGACGTCCAGCCCGCCCCCGGCCTGCTTGGTCAGGGCCGCGGCGGTGCCCTGCGCCATGAGCTCCGGCTTCACGGTGAGACCTTCGGCGGCGAAGTAGCCCTTGTTGATGGCGATGTACAGCGGGGCCGCGTCGGGCACGGGGAGCATGCCGACGCTGATGGTCGTCTTCTCCGAGCCCCCGGCCGAGGTGTTCCGGTCTCCGCCGCCGCCGGAACAGGCCGTCAGGGCGAGGGTGAGGGTGAGTGAGGCGATCAGGCCGATCAAGGTGCCGCGGGTGCCGTATCTCATGGGAACTCCTCGGGTTCATCCATGCGATCGCTGGTAGGGCGGAGACAGGCTAACCGTTAAGATCACCATTTGTCTGGAAACGGCCGTTTCCCTTTTTCAGCTTCCTTTCACCGCAGCTCCACGTCGATGCCGTGCCCCTCGAACTGCTCGACGAGATCGTCCAGTGTCGGTCCCGGGCCCCAGCGATGCAGGCCGACGAACAGCCCGTCGATCTCCGCGCAGACCGCGCGCCTCCCGGACGGGGAAAAGAAAAGTCGGGCCCGAAGCGGGCCCGGCCTTGGTGCGTGGACGCTCAGCGGGAGCGTTCGAGCGAGACCGCCTCCGCGGCCTCCTCGGCGGCCTTGGCCGCGACGTCGATCGAGCTCTCCTTCGTCCGCCTGATGCCCAGGATGCTGATGAACAGCGTGGCGAAGATGGTCTGGAAGCTCATGATGAGCGCGGTGGCCGCGGGCACCACGATGCGCAGCGACTCGCGCGGGTCGAGCTCACCGAAGCTGCGCACCTGCCAGTGCACCAGCGACATGACCAGGCCGACCAGACCGGCCAGGGCCAGCAGGCCACCGGCGACCAGGCCCTTCTCCAGCGTCACGAGGTCGATGAGCCTGCGGATGCGTGGCGACTCGGGCAGGAAGCCCTCTTCCGCCGCGTAGACCTTGGTGAACAGGGCGAACAGGGCCGCCTGGAAGCCGATCACCACCGCGGCCGACGCGCCGACCAGGGTGTCGACGTCGAAGGCGAGCCTGCCGATCTCCACCGGGCCGAACGTCAGCGCGGTGCCCGCGACCAGGCCGACGATCATCAGCAGCAGGCCGGGGTAGAAGAACAGCCACTTCGGGCTGTAGAGCAGCAGGAAGCGCAGGTGGCGCCAGCCGTCGCGCCAGGAGCGCAGGTGCGGCGGGCGGGAGCGGCCGTCGGGCGAGAGCGTGGTGGGCACCTCACGCACGTCGAGGCCGGACAGGGTGGAGCGGACGACCATCTCGGAGGCGAACTCCATGCCCCCGGTCTGCAGGCCGAGGTTCAGGATCGAGTCGCGCCTGAAGCCGCGCAGACCGCAGTGGAAGTCGCCGATGGCCGAAGGGAAGAAGAGCCGGCCAATGAACGACAACACCGGGTTGCCCAGGTACTTGTGCAGCGGGGGCATGGCCCCGGGCGCGATGCCGCCCTTGAAGCGGTTGCCCATCACCAGGTCTGCGCCGTCGCGCAGTTGCTCGACGAACGGCAGCAACGAGGTGAAGTCGTAGGAGTCGTCGGCGTCGCCCATGATGACGTACTTGCCGCGGGCGGCCCTGATGCCGCCCATGAGGGCGTTGCCGTAGCCCTTCTCGTCGACGTGGACGACCCTGGCCCCGGCGTCGCGGGCGAGCTGCTGAGAGCCGTCCGTGCTGCCGTTGTCGGCGATCAGGACTTCGCCCTCGATGCCGTGCTCCTCCATGCACGCCAGCGCTTTGCGCACACAGACTTCCACGGTCTCTGCCTCGTTGAGGCAGGGCATGACCACCGTCAGTTCCACGTCTCAACCCTTCAGTTAAGGCTCTTCCAGTGAACCATCATGCCCTGTGCGAGAGGATGGTCGGGTCAAGAGCGAAAAACCACTGGCATTCTTTACAGCATGGTGAGCGTCGCGGAGATTACTCACGTGGACCACTCCACCCCAGGTCGAATGGCCCGCGCACGGGCTTTCCTCAGCCGTCATCGGGTGTTCGCCGCGGCGTTCGCGGCAGGCGCGGTGCTGCGGCTCTTCGCCATGCTCGGCTACGGCCCGGCGATGTGGTTCAACGACTCCTACGAGTACGTCTCGGTGGCGTTGCACCCCAGGCCGCACCCGATCAGGCCCGACGGCTACGGGTTCTGGCTGCTGCTGCTCAAGCCGTTCCACAGCTTCACCCTGGTGGTCCTGACCCAGCACCTGATGGGCCTGGCCACGGCCGCGCTCATCTACGCACTGCTGCGTAAAAAGTTCGCGCTGCCGAAGTGGGGCGCGACACTGGCGGCGGCGCCGGTGTTGTTCGACGCTTACCAGATTCAGCTCGAACAGCTGGTCATGTCGGACACCATGTTCACCCTGCTCGTGGTGGGCGTCATCACGCTGGTGCTGTGGAAACAGGAAATGTCGTGGAAAGTCGGCGCGGTGGTCGGCTTCCTGCTGGCGCTGACCTGGCTGACCCGGTCGATCGGGCTGCCGATCCTCATGCTGGTCGTGGTCTACCTGGTGATCAAGCGCACCGGCTGGCGGCCGATCGTGGCCATGGTCGTCACGTGCGCGATCCCGGTGAGCGCCTACATGGGATGGTTCTCCACGAACTTCGGCAAATTCGCGATGACCAACAGCGACGGCCTCATCCTGTACATGCGCACCGCGATCTTCGCCGACTGCGCCAAGATGAAGATCGACCCGTACAAGGACGTCGAGCTGGCGCTGCTGTGCATCAAGGAGCCGGTGCACGAGCGCAAGGCGTTCGCGCAGTGGTACCTGTGGGGCCAGGGCGGCGGCGGCGAGGGCACCGGCGAGGTGCTGCACCGCTGGGGCACCGGCAAGAAGTTCGACGAGATCACCAACGAGGCGGCCAGCGCGTTCGCCATGCGGGCGATCACCTCGCAGCCCGGCGACTACCTGGGCGTCGTCGTACGCGACTTCTTCCGCGCCTTCCACTGGGGCCGGCCGCGCTTCCCCGACGAGCCGACGTTCCTGATGTACGAGTTCAAGCCGTACTACGACGTCGACGACGCCGGCCAGAACAAGCGCCTGCCCAAGTGGCCGGCGTTCGGCGGCGGCCGCACCGACACCGACGCCTTCGCCTACGAGCAGGGCCCGCCGGAGACACGCATCGTCGAGCCCTGGGCCAGCATCATGAGCGTCTACCAGGACATCTTCTTCCTGCGCGGCATCCTGCTCGGCGTGATCATGCTGATCGGCCTGTACGGCGTCGTACGGCGCTGGCGGGAGTTCGGCGGCCCGGCGCTGCTGCCCTGGCTGGGCGCGGTCGGGCTGCTGCTGGCGCCGGCGGCGACGGCCGAGTTCGACTACCGCTACGTGCTGCCGGCCGTCCCGCTGGCCTGCGTGGCGGCGGCGATCACGCTCAAGCGGGACGTCACTTGGGCGCGGGTGTCACCCAAGAAGACATCAGCATCCGAGCCCACCACTGTTGCTGGGTGAGCGTCTCGGCCGTCAGCACCGGGTAGAGCCAGCCGAAGTTGATCAGCACGACCAGGGCGAACGCCCCCACGGTGGCGGCGCCGGCCGCGCGCCGGACCGGCGGGGCGTCCTGCCGGCCCAGCGCCAGCCCGGCCATGAGCACGACGGCCAGCACCAGGAACGGCACCAGCGGGATCATGTAGAACAGGTACATGGTCCGGTTCTGGGTGAGCGCGTAGTAGAACCAGGGCAGCCAGCCGGCCGCGCAGGTCAGCAGCACCGCCCCGGCCCGCCAGTCGCGGCGGGCCACGTACCAGGCGATGAGGCCGAGCAGCGCGAGCACGGCGCCGTACCAGAGCGCGGGGGTGCCCACGCCGAGCACGGCCTGTGAGCATTTGTCCGCGCCGCACGCCGACGCCGGCAGGTTCGGCGGGTAGTGGAAGGAGACCGGCCGCAGCAGCAGCGGCCACTCCCACGGCTCCGACATGTACGGGTGGTATTCGTGCAGCCCGGCGTGGAAGCGGAACACCTCGAACTGGTAGCTCACCCACGACCGCAGCGAGTCGAACACGAAGTAGCCGGGCCCTGACGACGTGGCGCGCTCCCAGTTGCGCCCCCACCCGCCGGCGCTCGCGAACCAGCCCGCCCAGGTGGCCATGAACGTCGCCGCCGGCACCAGCGCCAGCGCGCCGAAGGCGCCGGGCAGGTCGTGGGCGAGTGCGCCACGGCGCGGCTCACGCAGGCCGGCGGCCCGCCTGGCGCCCAGGTCCCATGCCACGCTCAGCACCGCGAACGCCACCAGGAAGGGCAGCCCCGACCATTTCACCGCGCAGGCCGCGCCCAGGCACACGCCCGCCGCGATCCGCCACGGCCGGGGCCCCAGCCGTGGGCCCATGGGCAAAACGGGCGCGCTCACGTACCGCGCGGCCAGCCGGGAGCGCGCGTGGTCGCGGTCGGCCACCAGGCAGGCGAAGCCGGCCAGCACCCAGAACATCAGGAAGACGTCGAGCAGCGCGGTGCGCGAGAGCACCAGGTGCAGGCCGTCGAGCGCCAGCAGCAGCCCGGCCAGGCAGCCCAGCAGCGTGGACCTGGTCATGCGCCTGGCCACGCGGGCCAGAATGAGGATCGACAGCGTGCCCACCACGGCCGCGGCGAAGCGCCAGCCGAACGGGGTCATGCCGAAGATCGCCTCGCCGGCGCCGATCATCCACTTGCCCAGCGGCGGATGCGCCACGAACAACGCGCACTCGTCGAGTCGCGAGCACTGCTTGAAGATGTCGAGATCGCCGCTGAGCAGACGGGTGTCGGCGATCGGGTTCTCCGAATCGCCGAGCATGGCGCGTTCCACGCCGCGGGTGATGAGGGAGTAGGCGTCCTTGGCGTAGTACGTCTCGTCGAACACCACGGCCTTGGGCTCGCCGAGCCTGATGAAACGCAGGAGACCGCCGAAGAGCGCGATCAGCAGCGGCCAGACCCAGCCGGCCCTGGCGCTTTCGCGCATGGGCGGGACCAGCCGTTGTGATAACAACCCCCAGTTGCTCACCTGCCGCACACTACGGCGTGGCGGATCTCCTGTGAACCAAGTCGTACAGCTCGCGTTTCGGTATCCCGGCCGCCTTGGCCACCTCCGCCACGGCGGTCTTGCGCTGCGTGCCCTCGGCCACCCTGCGGTCCACCTCGGCGACCAGTTCGTCCAGGTCGGGCTCGCTGTCGCCGGGCACGTGCCCGGCGACCACCACGGTGATCTCGCCCTTGACGCCGCCCGCCGCCCACTCGGCCAGCTCGCCGAGCCCGCCGCGGCGCACCTCCTCGTAGGTCTTGGTGAGCTCGCGGCACACCGCCGCAGGACGGTCGGCGCCGAAAGCCTCGGCCATCGCCGCCAGCGAGTCGGCCAGCCGGTGCGGCGCCTCGAAGAAGACCATCGTGCGTTCCTCGGCGGACAGCGTGGCCAGGCGGCGGGCCCGGTCGCCGCCCTTGCGCGGCGGGAACCCCTCGAAGCAGAACCTGTCGCTGGCCAGCCCCGACACGGCCAGCGCGGTGGTGACGGCGCTCGGCCCCGGCAGCGCGGTCACCCTGATGCCCGCCTCGACCGCCAGATGCGTCAGCCGGTAGCCGGGATCGGAGACGCCCGGCATGCCCGCGTCGGTGATGACCACCACCGTGCGGCCCTGTTTCAGCGTCTCGACCAGCTCCTGGGCCCGGCCCGCCTCGTTGGCGTCGTAGTACGACACCACCCGGCCGCCGATCTCCACCCCGAGCTCGGTGGCGAGCCTGCGCAGCCGCCTGGTGTCCTCGGCGGCCACGACGTCGGCGCTCTCCAGCACCTCGCGCAGCCGCGGCGAGACGTCACCCGCCTGGCCTATGGGCGCCCCTGCCAGCACCAACCTGCCCTCTACAGTCACCCGGCCATTGTGTCAGGGCGGCCCCATTAGACCGTGTTTCTGCCTACCTATCGCCTTGGGGCCCGTACGATGGCCGAATGGCGGTGACCGACTCCCCGTACCAGGCCTTCGACGATTCGGCGGTCGACGAGAAGCCCAGCACCCTGGCCAGGTCCGTCCGCGATCGGGTCATGCCACCCATGCGCGGAAGCCTGCTGTGGGGTTGGCTCGGGCCGCTGGCCGTGGCCCTGTTCGGCGGCATCCTGCGTTTCGTGAACCTGGGCCATCCCAAGGCCGTGGTGTTCGACGAGACGTACTACGCCAAGGACGGCTACTCGCTGATCAACTGGCTGGTCGAGCGCATCACGATCAAGGACGCCGACAAGGCGATCATGGCCGGGCGCACCGACATCTTCCAGGCGTGCGAGACCGCCGACAAGTGCGCCTCGTACGTGGTGCACCCGCCACTGGGCAAGTGGATGATCGGCGCGGGCGAGGCGATCTTCGGGCTGAACCCGTTCGGCTGGCGGTTCGCCGCGGCCGTGGTGGGCACGCTGTCGATCCTCATCCTGGCCAGGTTGGCCCGCCGGATGACCCGCTCGACGCTGCTCGGCTGCTTCGCCGGCCTGCTGCTGGCGCTCGATGGCCTGCACTTCGTGCTCTCGCGCGCGGCGCTGCTCGACATCTTCCTGATGTTCTGGATCCTGGCCGCCTTCGCCTGCCTGGTGGTCGACCGCGACCAGGCCAGGGAGCGGCTGGTCACCTGGTACGAGAACGGCGCGCTGTCGCCGTACGGCCCCGGGCTCGGCCCGCGGCCGTGGCGGATCGCGGCGGGCGCCTGCCTGGCCCTGTCGATGTCGGTCAAGTGGTCGGGGCTGGCGTTCGCGGTGGCCTTCGCCATCCTGTCCATCCTGTGGGACTTCGGCGCCAGGCGGGCGGTGGGGCTGCGGCACCCGTACGTGGGCGCGTTCAGGAAGGACCTGCCGCAGGCGTTCGCGGCCTTCGCGATCGTGCCGTTCGTGACGTACATGCTGACCTGGTTCGGCTGGTTCGCCACGGCCGGCGGCTACGGGCGAAACTGGGACCGGGCCACCTCGGCGGGCAACCCGTTCTTCTTCCTGTTCGACTCGTTCCGCTCCTGGGTCGACTACCAGATGCAGGTGTCCAGCTTCCACAACCAGCTCGACAGCACGCATCCGTACATGTCGGAGCCTTGGCAGTGGCCGATGCTGCTGCGTCCGGTGGCGTTCTTCTACGAGGGCAAGCCGGGCGCGTGCGGCGGACAGGACTGCTCGCAGGCGGTGCTCGGCGTGGGCACGCCGGTGATCTGGTTCGGCGCGCTGGCCGCGCTGGTGGCGCTCATCGCCTGGTACGTGGCCACGCGCGACTGGCGGGCCGGGGCGGTGTTGTGGTCGTACGCGGTGGGCTGGCTGCCGTGGTTCTTCTTCGCCATCGTGGAGAACCGGACGATGTTCCTGTTCTACGCGATCCCGATGGTGCCGTTCATGATCCTGGCCATCACGCTCTGTGCCGGGCTGCTGATCGGGCCGGCCGGCCAGACGGCCACCGGGGCGGCCCCGACCAGGCGCATCGTGGGCGCGGCCGCCGTCGGAGCGTTCGCTCTGCTCGTGCTCATCAACTTCTGGTGGTTGCACCCGATTCTCACCGGTGAGCTGATCCCGTACACCGAGTGGAAGGCACGTATGCTCTTCAAAGAACGGTGGATCTGACCCGGATACCGTGCGCTAAAGAATGGTTTCATAGGGTAGTCGCTGTGCAGGACCCAATACGCACCGGATTCGGTCATCGTCAGGCCCGGGGTCGATACGGCAAACTTCGAGGCATGAGTGCACCGGACGTCACCGCCCTCCTCGCCGAGTTGGAGCGCTCTCAGCCTGAACTGGCCGAAGAGGCCAGAACCGCCGTCGAATGGCTCACGGGTGGAGAGCCGTTGGAAACGGTGACCCAGCTCGACGTCTGCGAGTTCCTCTGGTACACGCTGCCACTCAAGGTCGGCGGCGACGACGAGCGCCTGGCGCGCTCGCTCGGCCGGCTGCTGCACCTCGGCGGCATGGAGCGCTACGCGGCGCTCTGCGAATCGCCCACCACCGTCCAGATCCTGCGTACCTACGCCCGCGAAGGGGAAGACGCGGGCACCAGCGCCTACCAGCAGGCGCTCGAAGCCACGGGCGTGCTCCCGCCCGACGTGCCGGAACTGCAGTGGAGCATGATCATGGGGCCGGAGGAGCTGGGCGCGCACGTGGCCTGCTCGGCGGCCCTGGAGCTGGCCATCGTCTCCGGCGAGAGCGTGGACCGGGCCGCGCTGACCCGCCGCTGGCTCACCGAGCCCCGCGCCGACCTGGGCGGCGACAGCTGGCTGAACCGCGTACACGGCGAACGGCTCAACCGCTGGGTGCTGGGCCGCGGCCCGGCCAGGCGGGAGCTGGCGCAGCCGTTCGAGGTGCGCCTGCACGCGCCCGTCACCCCGCAACCCCTGCCCGCCCTGCACGGCCTGCTCAGCCTGGCCGCCTCGGAAGGCAGCCTGCCGCTGCGCCTGGCGCCGTCACCGGCCGCGCTCCGGCTGCGCGAGCTGGCCGAGCGCGAGCTCGGCGCGATCTGCCGCACCGGCGCCAAACTGTCCATCACCGACTACGGCCTGCGCCTGCTCAACTCGCCCGAGATCATGTGGGACGCGGTCACCAAACTGCTGCTGGCCAGGGGAGACCACGAGTTCGAGGTGTCTGCCAGGGAGGCGGCGCTCATGCTGCTGGCCGACGGCACGCTCATGTCGCCGGCCGAGCTGCGCGAGCGGGTGGCCGACGTGGTGGGCGGCGAGGGCTGGCACCCGACCACGAGCCTCGACGACGTGACGGGGCCGGTGAGCGACCTGGTCTCCCAGCTCACCGCGCTCGGCCTGGCCTTCAGCGACGACCTGGCGGTACGGATGGCCCTGCCTGGCCGGCTCGCCGCGCTGGCGGCGTTGCGTGCCCATGCCCTGCGTCCGCGGAAATACGTCAGCTCGGCCTGACCCGGTCTCGTCAGCCCTGTCTCAGCCCCTGCTTGAACTCGGGGCACTCGACGAGCGGGTCGTGCGTGCAGCCTGCGGCGTGCCGCAGGCTGTCGCGCAGCCGGGTGAGCTGGTCGACCCGGGCGCTCACCTCGCGTTCCTTGGCGGCCAGCCGGGCGCGCAGCCGGGCGTCCGACGGCTTGGCGCGCAGGAACGCGGCGATCTCGGCCAGCGTGAACCCGGCGTCGCGGGCGCAGGCGATCAGCGCCAGGCGCTCCAGCGTCTCCGGCCGGTACGCGCGGCGCAACCCGTTGCGCCCCTCGGCCTCGATCAGGCCCTTGCGCTCGTAGAAACGCAGCGCGGACGCGGCCAGGCCGCTCCGCCTGGCCACCTCGCCGATGTCGAGCAACAGGTCGTCCACGGGGGCCTGGCTCCTTCCGCTTGACTTGAACCGCGCTTCAAGTCGCAGTCTAGACGGCATGCGAATTCACCACCTGAATCTCGGCTCGATGCGCGAGATCGACTCCATCGACGGCGGCGCCCCCGCCCGCGCCGTCTGCCATGCCCTGCTGATCGAGACGCCTGCCGACGGGCTGGTCCTGGTGGAGTCCGGGCTGGGCCTGGACGACGTCGCCAGGCCGGGCGAACTGCTCGAACGCGAATGGGCCGAACTCGTCGAGCCGGTGCTGTCCCCGGCGGAGACGGCGGTGCGCCAGGTCGCGGCGCTGGGATTCGACCCGGCCGACGTCCGGCACATCGTGCTCACCCACCTGGACGTGGACCACAGCGGCGGGCTGCCGGACTTCCCGCGGGCCGACGTGCACGTGATGGCGGCGGAGCTGGAGGCGGCGCTGACGCAGGCGCCGAACCGGCGCTACCGGCCCGGGCACTGGGCCCACACACCCCGCTGGGTCACCTACCAGGGCTCGGGGACGACCTGGTTCGGCGTGCCAGACGTCCGGCCGCTGACCGGGCTCGCGGAGCAGATCCTGCTCGTGCCGCTCGGCGGGCACAGCGCGGGCCACGCCGGCGTCGCGGTCGAGCACGACGGCCGGTGGCTGCTGCACGCCGGCGACGCGTACTTCCACCACGCCGAGCTCGACCGCGACGCGCCGCGGCCGCACCCGATGATGGATGTGGTGCAACAATCCGCCCAGGTCTCCCCCGAGCTCCGTCTGGACAGCCGGGCCCGGCTGCGCTCGCTCGCACACGACCACGGGGTGTCGGTCTTCTCCGCACATGACCCATGGGAGCTGGTCGCTCACCTTTCGTAGCGGGTTGTTACGATGAGTGGCCATGGAGCTGTTCCCGGCCATGCCACTCGACGAGTGGGCCGCGACCAAAGAGACCTTTCACCGCTTCGCCCAGATCGTCGGCAAGATCCGGATGGGCGACAGCAACCGGCGCAACCACTGGTGGCACGTGCCGTTCCATCTGACCGGGCGGGGGCTGACCACCCGGCCGATGGGCGGGCTCGGCGAGATGCCGGTGTTCTGCATCGACTTCGACCTGGTCCGGCACCGGCTGGTGGTGGACCTGCTCGACGGCCGCAGCGCCGAGTTCAGCCTGGTCGGCAAGTCCGTGGCGGGCTTCTACGCCACGCTGATGGAGACGTTGTCGGGGTTCGGCATCCGTCCCGACATCTGGGCGGTGCCGTACGACCTGGGCGACGAGACCCCGTTCGCCGAGGACACCGACCACGCCGCCTACGACCCGATCCTGATCAACCGGTACTGGCGGATCCTGGCGCAGGTGGCGCAGGTGCTCGACAGGTTCGCCCAGAACTACGCCGGCAAGATCAGCCCGGTGCACCACTTCTGGCACACCATGGACATCGCTGTCACCCGCTTCACCGGCCGCGTGGTCGGCGCCTCGCCCGAGGCCGACCCGGTGACCAGGGAGGCCTACAGCTGGGAGGTCATCAGCGCCGGGTTCTGGTTCGGCGACCAGGAACGGCCGTGGCCGGCCTTCTACTCCTACACCGCGCCCGAGCCCGAGGGGCTGGACAAGGAGCCGCTGCGGCCGGAGCAGGCGCAGTGGCTGCCGGCGCGAGGCAGCCACCTGGCCGTGCTGCGCTACGACGACGTACGGGCGAGCGAGCGGCCCGTGGCGACCGTGCTCGACTTCCTGCAGAGCGCCTACCAGGCCGGGGCCAAGCTGACCGGCTGCGACAGGGACACCTTCGACTGCCCGGGCGGCGTCACCGACCCCTACACCAGAACGCCCGCCCCCCGAGAGGGGCGGGCGCTCTGACGTTGAGTACCGGTGTGCAGGTCGCCTCACGGCGAAATGCACAACGCGGCTCCAGCCGAACGGTATTCCGCGAAGGCGATGGTTAGGCCCGGGGGACACATGACACACCGGCCACGAGGTATCTAACCACGTCTTGGGGCGGTCCATTCCCTGTCGGGCGGAGTTTTTTCGCCACCGGTCTGATTACGTGGTGCGGCCGGGGGTCTGTCGGGTGAGCTGGGCGTGCAGGCGGCGGGCCTGGCGTACCAGGTGGCTGGTGCGGGTGCGGCCGGCCAGCTCGGCGACGCGCGGCAACTCACCGCGCGCCCCGGCCCACCCGGCCGCATCGACGGCGAACGACACCAGCCGGACGTGCGCCGTGTTCACCCGCTCGCCCGGCCCCGGCAGGTACTCCTCGATCAACCCGGCCACGATCCCCCACACCGCCTCGTACGCGCCCTGCTGGGCGGCCTCCCTGAGCAGGGGCAGCACCTCGGTCGGGGTCTCGCGGCCGTGCCGCAGCAGCCTGGAGAGCTGCCTGCCCACCTCCTCGGCCGGCAGCTCGCCGGCGGCCGCCAGCCACAGCAGCGGCGCCATCACCTCGTCGTCGTCCCGCCGCTGCCAGATCCGGTACGCCAGCAGCATCGCCACGCCCTCGCCACCCGGACCCTGCGCGGTGGCCAGGGCGGTCAGGTCCGCCGTCCTGGGCACCTGGCGTGCGGAGTAGGACACGACCGAGTGCACGCTGTGCGCCGCGGCCAGCTCCCGGCGCGAGGGGACCACCGCCAGCAGGGCGGCGCAGCCCTCGTCGCGTGCGCGGGTGGCGATGACCGCGTCCAGCAGGGACAGTCCGGTGGGCGCCGCGTCGATCTCCGGCCTGACGCGGACGTCGTCCGGGTCGCTGTGATCCCACACCAGCCGGACGCTTGGATCGGCCGCCAGGGCGGCCACCGCCTCCTGCCCCACCGACTCACGCAGGCGCTCCCTCGCCTCGGGGGAGATGTCGCGTGGCAGGCGGAGCAGCGCCTGCTCCAGGTCCAGCGGCAGCGCACGCACGCCGGCCCGCTGATAGCCCGCCAGCCGTTCCAGCAGCTCGTCCGCGTCGAGTCGGCCGGTCACGTGCGTGGGCGTGGCCAGCAGGTACGGCGGCAGCGTGCCGTCGATCAACGCCTGGTGCACCTCGGCGAACCTGGCCAGCGGCACGATCTTGCTCACCGCGCCCTGGTCGAAGCCCGGCACGCGATCCTTCGGAGTGGGCATGCCGAGCGCGCCGCGCTTGCCCGCCCGGGCCTCCGTGCCGGGCTCGGCCAGTTCGACGGCCATCGCGCCGACCCACTCGTTGACGTCCCACCACGGGTGCCACCAGTAGCGGGAGGTACTGAACGCGGCAGCGGCCGGCGCCAGCGCGGCGGCCAGGCCGGCGCGGTCGGTCGCGGCCAGCCGGACGAACGCGTTCAGCCAGCGCTCGGCCAGGTACCAGTCGTGCGCCGACAGCCTCCGGAGCAGCCAAGACGGGGTCAGCTGGGGCGGGAGCACCCGGGACGGCTCGACGAGCACCGGCAGCGCCCGCGGACGGAATGCAGGCCCGTCCTCCTCCTCGATGCCTGGTAATGGGGTGCGGGCGAGCACCGTGCTCAGCTCGGCGCCCTCGCCGGGCGGCAGGAGGGACGCCGCGTCGGCGATGGTCTCCAGGGCGGCCGGGGTGAAGCGGGTGGCGTGCTTGACCACGAGACGCGCGGCACGTTCGCGCGCATCCGAGGCTGCGCACACGAACGCGGCCGCCACACCCGCTGCGAAGTCATCGAGATCCCCCGCGCCCGCCCGTTCCCGCCCGGAACCGGAACGTGCCGGAAGGTCGGTGGCGGGCACCAGGTGGACCGCTGGGCTGGCCGCTTCGGAGTGAGCCGGGCTGGTCGCCAGGTGGTCGAGCCAGGTGAGGCCGGCTCGCACGAATCGTCCCTCCCGGCGGAACAGCAGCCCTTCAACGGCCTCCCGCGCGTCCGGCGGCTCCAGCGGGCCGAGCCGGCGCAGGCAGGCGACCGCCAGGTCCGCCACGTTGGCGGGTGCGGCGGGCAGCAGCCGCAGGTAGTCGCGGCGGCGGGCGGACACCTCCGCGGGAGCCGGTTCGAGCGCCTGATGCAGCCGGACGAACAACCGCAGGTCACCGGCGGAGCCGCCGCGCAGGAACCGGCCGAGACACCCGTCGAGCAGCAGCTCGCGCGGCCCTTCCCCGGCCAACCTGACCGGCCATGCGTGCTCGTCGCGCAGCGCCCGTCCGACGCCGTCCGCCTCGAAGATCCGGGGCAGCATCACGGCACGCAGCGGCGCTTCCGCGGGGTCACGGGCGGCGAGCACGGCCCAGGCGACGGTGAACAGGTCGTGATCGGGCGGCTCGGCCCCGGTACTTCGGAGCAGTTCGAGTGCGAGCCGGGTGTCTCTGTCGCCCTCCGGTCTCGGGCCGGTCGATCGCCGGGCGAGCCGGACGGCCAGGTCGGACCGCCACCGCTCGGGCCGGTCCGCGATGGCCTCGGCGATCAGGGAGACGTCATCCCTTTCGTCCCAGCTCTGGAACTCCTGGCGATGCAGCCAGGCGGCCACCGCCGCGGCCCCGCCGATCGCGGCCGCGCCCGCCACCCGCATGGCCTCGATCCAGCCGCCGTAGCCGTATCGCCGGGCGCGCAGGTATCGGGGCAGCTCGCGGGCCACCTCCTGGCGCTGGGCCGGGTCGTAGCCGCCGAGGAGGGCGGCTACGACGGGGGCGTCTTCCTTCTCCAGCGCGTCGCGGACGGTCTCCCATGCCTCGTTCGCCATGGCGAAGACCGTAGCGACAGCCACCGACGTTCGGCCGCGGCCGCTTTACCCAGGGTGCTGGGTGGCGCCGTGCAGGAACAGGTCGACCAGTTCGGCCGGGGTGATCGGGTCGGGGTCGCGGCCGGTGGCCATGACGAGGAACTGGAAGGCGGTGGCCAGGCGGTGCGGGTCTAGCTTCAGTTCGGCGCGGTCGGGCTCGAACAGCCCCGCCAGGACGTCGCGGGAGGCCGCCATGGACGCCTCCCTGGCCGTCGCCTGCCCCGCGGCCCTCTGCCCATCGGCCCCTCGCCCGTCGGCGCCATGCCTGTCGACCCCTGGCCTTTCGACGCCGGCGTCATCATCGGTGGCTTTCTGGTCGGCGGGCTGGGGTGTGTCCTCCGGTCGGAGCCGGTCCTCCGGGCTGGGTCGGTCCGCTGAACGGCGGCGGTGCTCCAGGCGGAGGCGGTCCGTGTGGCGTAGCCCGCCCGAGGTGGTCAGGGCCCCGGCGACGGCGCCCATCCTCGCCAGGTGCGCCTGCATGGTCTCGACCGCCTCCACCAGCCGCTCACGCAGCGGCTGGTCCAGGGAGATGGCCGCGACGTGGGCCAGCGCGTCGTCGGGCCGGGCGGCCTCGGCCATGCAGGCGGCCAGTAACGCGTCCTTGTCGCCGAACGCCCGGAACAGGGTGCCTTCCCCGATCCCGGCCGCCCTGGCGACCTGTGCCGTCGTGACGGAGGTTCCGTACTCGACGACCAGCGGCAACGCCGCCTTCACGATCATCGCCCGGCGATCGTCCGGGCTCATCGCCGGCGCTCGCCGCCGGCCTTCGTTGGTAGTCATGCCTGAGAGTGTATGGAGTGAGTACTCACTCCATCAACCTCTTTCGCCATGGATACACCGCGATAAATGACTGGCGACCCCGCGCACGCCCGGGTTAGCGTATGAATCGTTCGGGCCGCACCGGTCCGAGACCACGAACGCGAGCAAAGGGGAAGGACATGACGCGCGAAGCCATTTCGGCACTGCGACTGCGACGCCACTCATGGCGGTCGCCGTTGCTCAGCGTGAATGTCCGGCCCTGGCAGGCGAAGAGGTAATCCCAGCAAAGGGACCTCTCCCTGTAGAAGCCGCCGGGCGCTGCCCAGGCGGCTTCTTTCGTTTCCGCGTCCCCTTATGGGCGAGCCAGCGGATAGGCAATCGGTCTCCAAAACCGATCGAATGCAGGTTCAACTCCTGCCGCCCATGCCATTTGAAAACTCCACAGCGGAAGACAATGCGTCCGTAGCCCAATGGCAGAGGCACCGGCCTAAGGAGCCGTACGGTGCGGGTTCGAATCCCGCCGGACGTACGTACATCAGGTTTCCCGCGGCTCGTCGTACGGAACGACCGGACGGCGCGCGCGATGGTCATCACGGGCACCGTCCACCAAAGCCCTGCTGACCGCGAGCCGCGGGAACTCACCGCTCTAGCCCAATTGGCAGGAGGCGCCGCGTTCAGCGCGCGGACAGTCAGAGTTCGAATCTCTGGAGCGGTACGACGGCCCTGGTGACAGGGCCCGTGGAGGGGCCAGCCGACAGATGGCGGCGGCCGCGGTCCCGAAAACCGTCGGCGCCTTCGGGCGCGTGCGGGTTCGACCCCCGCCCCCTCCGCACCGCGCGCCCCCGCCACCACCGTCGGACGCGCGAGGCCTCATAGCTCAATGGAGAGAGCGCCGGTCTACGAAACCGGGTCATGTGCAGGTTCGAATCCTGCTGAGGCCACCGCCCCGCGCCATTTGATTGCCCGCCCGGCGCGACGGCCCTTCGTGTCAGTGGAGCTGCGGCCGGGCCTCCGAAGCCCGGCATCCCGGTTCGATTCCGGGCGGAGGGACGCACACGATCGTCTTCCCTGTGGAACGTACGGATTCCCTGTGGAACGTACGGTGGGGGCCACCGCGCCGGCAGCCCCCACGTCATCACTATTCGGTACGACCGCTGGTTACGGCAGAGCCTCGATGACGGCGTCACGCCAGTCGTAGTTGGCCCAGTCGTAGTTGGCGGGAAGCCCACCGGTCACGGCGGCGAGCTCGCTGTCGTCGAGCTGGCGGGCGTTCAGGAAGTCGTTCATTTCAGATGGAACCTTTCCGAAGTGGTTGTGCTCCTTCAAGATCGCAGCAGGTGCTTGCGAACCACTTGGGAATCTCTAGGGAATCATCTCTTCAGTGCCCGACCGTCACAACGATCTTGCCGACCTGGTCGCCCGCCTCCAGGTAGCGGTGCGCCGCGACGATCTCGTCCAGGCTGAAGACGCGGTCCACGACCGGCTCGAACGCGCCACTCCGCAGCCCGGACGCGACGAACGCCACCGCCCGGCGCAGCCGCTCGGGGTCGGCGGTCGTCTCGTGGACGGTGTAGGTACGCATGTTCAGCGCCGGCATGCCGAGCTGGAACCCCGGATAGGGGGTCGTCTCACCGCTCAGCATCCCGTACTCGATCAGCGTGCCGCCCGGCGCGACCACCCTGGCCAGGTCCACCACGCCAGGTCCGGCGACCGCGTCGAACACGAACTCGGCGCCCCGTCCGCCGGTCAGGTCGCGTACCCGGGTGACGACGTCCTCCTCGCCGGTGACGATCACCTCGGCCGCGCCAGCCGCGCGCAGCCGGTCCCGCTTGGCCGGCGTCCGGGTGGTCGCGATCGGCCTGGCCCCGACCTGGTTCGCGACCCTGATCGCGGCCAGCCCGACGCTGCTCGACGCCGCCGTCAGCACCACCGTGTCACCGGCCCGCATCCCGCCGACCTCCACCAGCGCGCCGTACGCGGTCAGGTAGGGCATCCACACCGCCGCGCCGCCGACCGCGTCCAGCCCGTCGGGACGCGCCACGACCGCGGCGGCGGGCACGATCGCCCGCTCGGCGTAGACGCCGTAGTCGTTCATCGAGAACGCGGGCACCACGCTGACCGGCCGGCCCGGCTCGAACCCCGTCACGCCCGCGCCCACCGACTCCACCACGCCCGCCGCCTCGGCCCCGAGCCGGGCCGGGAACTCCTTGACCGGCTCGATGTAGTGCCCGCCGCGGAACAGTGTCTCGGCCCGGTTGAGCCCGATCGCGTCCACTCTGACCAGCAGTTCGCCCGGGCCTGGCGCGCCGATCGGCACGTCCTCGATCCGCAACACGTCCGGGCCGCCGAACTGGTGGAACCGCACCGTCCTGGTCATCACGCATCAATTCCTTCCGCAGGCAAGTACGATCGCCGTCGAACTTCGATGGTGATCGTACATTAAAGGTAGGATGCGGGTGATGACGACCACCCGACGCGCCGACCGCGTCCCGCCGCACCCGGACATCCGCGAGATCAGCCTGCAGCAGGTGCTCGAAGCCCTGGTCGACCCGGTGCGCCGGCAGATCGTCAGCGAGCTGTACGCCGCCGGGCAGGCGCTGAGCTGCGGCACGATCGAGCTGCCGGTCAGCAAGTCCACCGCCACTCACCACTTCAACGTGCTGCGCGAGGCGGGCCTGATCCGGCAGTACTACGTGGGAACGTCCCGCATGAACGACTTGCGCCGCGACGACCTGGACGAGGCCTTCCCCGGCCTCCTCCGCGCCGTGATCGCCGAACCCCGCCGCACGTCAGGCCAGTAGGCAGAGCAACCGGATCACCGGGAAGGCGGACGTGCCCGTCATGTCACTCGATGCCGAGGTCGTCCACGTCCGGACCGGTCGCGCCCCCATAGGTGTCGATCTTGTACTCGATCGCCGTGAGGGAGAGCGTCAGCTCACGGATCCGGCGGCGGACGTCGTCCCGGTGCCGTAGCAGCAGGTCGAGCCGCTCGGGCACGGTCTGCTCCCCCGCGTCGACGAGCGCGATGTAGTGCCGCAGGTCGCGCATCGTCATGCCGGACAGCCGCATCCGGGTGAGGAACACCAGCCGCCGGACCGCTTCGACGTCGTAGACCCGGTGGCCCTGACCGTCGCGGGCGACGTCGACCAGCTCGGCCCGCTCGTAGTAGCGCAGCGTGTGCGGGGAGATGTCGAGCAGCTCGGCGACCTCGGCGATCGTCATCGTCTCCGGCAGGCCGGCCAGGTCGGCGAGGCGGTGGATCACCTCGACCGACGGCCGGCCGTGGGCGCCGAGCGCGTCGAGCGCCCTGGTCATCAGATCGTCGGTGGCCATGGCCACCAGCCTAGATCGGCCGGTTCGACGCGGGCACACCCGCGAAGTCGGCGCCGCGCGCGAGCTCGGCCCACTGCTCGACCTCGGCCAGGCCGCGCCGGTAGACGCCCGAGATGCGCTCGACCGCCTCGCGTCCGAGCGGCAGCCGCAGCGGCACCGCGTCGGCGTGCGCGAGCGACACGATGATCTCGGCCGCGCGCACCGGGTCGCCTTCCTGCCTGCCGTCCGTCCCCGCCATGTCCGCGCGGACGCCGGCGAGCACTTCACGGTAGATCTCGGACGTCTCCGCGAACTCCAGCACCTCGGCGGCGTTGAACCCGGTACGGAACCGGCTGGGCTCGACGATCATCACCCGGATCCCGAACGGCGCGACCTCCCCGGCCAGGGCCTCCGACCAGCCTTCGAGGGCGAACTTCGACGCGGAGTACGTCGACACGCCGGGGAACGACATGCGTCCGCCCTGGCTGCTCATCTGCACGATCGTCCCGGCGCCCTGGGCGCGCATCGCGGGCAGCGCCGCGCGGACGAGCGCGGCGGGGCCGAACAGGTGCAGGTCCATCAGCTCGCGCAGGTGCGCGTCGCCGACCTCCTCGACCGCGCCGACCACGGCCCGGCCCGCGTTGTTCACGAGGACGTCGATCCGGCCGAACCGGTCGAGCGCGTCCTGGACGAGTCCCGGGGCGGCGGCGACGTCCCGGACGTCGTAGGCGACGATCAGGCAGCGGTCCGGGTGCTGGGATTCCAGGTCGGCCACGGTCTCCGGGCGGCGTACGGCGGCCACGACGCGGTCGCCCGCCGCCAGCGCCGCCTCCGCCAGGGCCCGGCCGAATCCGCGGGACGCGCCGGTGATGATCCAGGTCCGTGCCGTCGTGCCGGACAGGCTCGTGTCGGGCAGGCTCGTGTCGGAAATGCTGGTGTCGGGGCTGCTCGGGTCAGGAGTGTTCAGGTCAGGAGTGCTCATGCCGGGAAAGCTATGGCTTTGAGCGCGCTCGAACGCAAACCACGCGTTGTGCGGGTTTCATGGAGATTCCGTGCATCAGGCGGGCATGTCACCCACTGCTGTGGTGTCATGATCGCGAAGCCCCCCGCCCAGAGGACGGACCCGCGATGTCTCCCCGCTCACTCGTGCTGCCGGTCGCCGCGCTCTGCGCCGGCGGACTCGCCGTCCTGGCCTACTTCCAGGAGTCCGACCTGCTGCTCCTGAACGATCACCTGAATCACCCGTTCGCGTTCGGCGCGCTGGCCTGCGCCCTGGCTATCTGGGCCGCGCTCCGGCTACGGCCGCGGTGGCTGGGCGTGCTGATCTCCGTCGTCGCCGGGCTGGGCCTGTGCGCCGTCGTGCTGGCGGGGATGTTCTTCGCGATGTTCGGCTCCAGGGACGAGGCCGGGTTCGTCGACGGACCGGGCTCCTACCGGATCCGGCTCCAGGAGTCGCTGGCGGGCCTCGGCCCGGACCTGGTGACGTGGCTCAGCCTCCGCAGGGATGCCGGGCTGTTCACCAAGGAGTGGGACCTGGGCTGTTTCAACGACGACGTCCCCGGTGACGGCTACGACTCGGTCACCTGGACTGGCCCGCACACGCTGGAGATCCGGACGACCGACGGGCAGACGTTCCCCATCACCCTGGACCCGGTCTCCGGCCGGCCGCGGAACACCGCCACCGTCAACTGCTGACGCCACCGTCATTCCGGGGGGGCGGTGGTGTGGGCCTGGATGCCGTCGAGCAGCCAGGTCAGGCCGATCGCGAAGCTGGTGTCCCAGTCTCCTGCCACCACGAGCGGGCCGTGCGTGGCCAGCGCCGGGTAGCGCTCCCGGTTGGCCAGCAGGTGTTCGCCCGCCGGCCGCCGCACGTCCTGCTCTCCGCCGTCCGGCCAGGTGGCCTGCATGAGCCCGGCGCCGATGACGTAGTTGGACAGCCCGTACGCCGCGGCGGTGAGCTGCGGTTCCGTGACGCCGGCCGCCAGCAGCGTGGCGTACAGGAACTCGCTGCGGGCCAGCACGTTGGGCCCCAGCATCGGACGCCCGAGCAGCGCCGCCGACCAGGGATGCCGCAGCAGGACGGCCCGCCACCCGTCGATCAGCGCGGTGATGTCCGCCCGCCACCCGCGATCGCCCCCGCGCGGGATCTCGACCTCGCCGAAGATCGAGTCGAGGGCGAGGTCGAGCACGTCGTCCTTGGTCTTGACGTGCCAGTACAGCGTGGTGGAGCCGGTGCCGAGCCGTTCGGCCAGGCGACGCATGGTCAGCCGGTCCGCGCCTTCGGCGTCGAGCAGCGCGATCGCCTCCTCGACGATCCGGTCCCGGCTGAGCGGCGCGGCGTCGCGGCCCCGCCCGGTCGAGGGTCGCAGCCACACGTCCCCTGGCGTGCTGGCACTACGCCCGCCCTTGCTCTTGTCCACGGACCCGAGTCTAGTATGAGGATCGAGAAACCGGACCATTGATCCGGTCACTCGAACAACGATCGAGGTGAGGTGTCGTGGCAGGACATGTCGAGGTGGACCGGCTGACCTACCTGCTGCCCGACGGGCGCCTGCTCCTGCACGAGGTGTCCTTCCGGGTCGGCGACGGCGTCAAGGCCGCGCTGGTGGGGCCGAACGGCGCGGGCAAGACCACCCTGCTCCGGCTGGTCGCCGGGGACCTGCGTCCGGACGACGGCCGCGTGGTCTCTTCCGGCGGCCTGGGGGTAATGCGGCAGTTCATCGGCGACGTACGCGACGGTCGCAGCGTGCACGACCTGCTGCTGTCGGTGGCCCCCGCCCAGGTCCGCGCCGCCGCCGAGACCCTGGCAGACGCGGAGTCGGCGATCGCGGCCCGCGACGACGAGGCGACCCAGCTGGCCTACGCCCAGGCCGTCGCCGACTACGCCGACGCCGGCGGCTACGACATGGAGGTCGTCTGGGACGTCTGCGCCACCGCGTCCATGGGCCTGTCCTACGACGCGATCAGGGACCGCCCGGTGACCACGCTGTCCGGCGGCGAGCAGAAACGCCTCGTGCTCGAAGCCCTGCTGCGCGGCCCGGACCAGGTCCTGCTGCTGGACGAACCGGACAACTACCTGGACGTCCCCGGCAAACAGTGGCTGGAGGACCGGCTGCGCGCCACGGACAAGACCGTGCTGCTGGTCTCCCACGATCGCCGGCTGCTGGCCGAGGTCGCCGACCGGATCGTGACCGTGGAGGACCGCGGCGTCTGGATCCACGGCGGCGGCTTCGCCACGTACGCCAAGGGACGCGAGGAACGCATCAGCCGCTTGGCCGAGCGGCTGCGCCGCTGGGACGAGGAGCATGCCAGGCTGCGGCGGCTGGTGCACACGCTGCGGCAGACCGCGGCCAACAACGACGCGCTGGCCTCGTCCTACCGGGCCGCCCGCACCCGGCTGAGCCGTTTCGAGGAGGCCGGGCCGCCGCAACGTCCGCCCAAGGCGCAGAACGTCCGGATCAGGCTGCGCGGGGCCGTACCGGCAAGCGTGCCGTCGTCTGCGAGAACCTGGAGCTCACCGGCTTGATGCGGCCGTTCGACGCCGAGATCTGGTACGGCGAGCGCATCGGGGTGCTCGGCTCCAACGGCTCGGGCAAGTCCACGTTCCTGCACCTGCTGGAGCAGGCCGCGGACGGCACGGTGCCCGCGGTGCCGCACACCGGTACGGTACGCCTGGGGTCACGGGTGCGGCCCGGCCGGTTCGTCCAGACCCACGCCCGGCCCGACCTGCACGGGCACACCCCCGCCGAGCTGGTCATGACCGGACACGCCCACACACTGAACGAGGCGATGACCGCCCTGGCCCGCTACGAACTCGCCCCCGCCGGCGGCCAGCGGTTCGAGACCCTGTCGGGCGGCCAGCAGGCCCGGCTGCAGATCCTGCTGCTCGAACTGTCCGGCGCCACGCTGCTGCTGCTCGACGAGCCCACCGACAACCTCGACCTGGCCAGCGCCGAAGCCCTCCAGCAGGGCCTGGCCTCCTTCTCCGGCACCGTGCTCGCCGTCACGCACGACCGCTGGTTCGCCGCCGACTTCGACCGGTTCCTGATCTTCGGCGCGGACGGGGACGTGTACGAGAGCGACGAGCCGATCTGGCACGAGGGCCGCGTCGAACGACCCCGATGACCGGTCCGACGGAGAACTGGGGCCTGGAGCCGTACCTGTCGGGCGAGCTCCCGGCCGTGACGCCGATGGGCCGGCCCGGGCGAATGCCGGTCAGGTGAGACCGGCGGTCGGACGCTGCGCTGAGGGCTTCGGCGCGATGCCGAGGGCCAGCGCCTGGACCACCGCGGGCAGCAGGAGGTGTTCCGCCTGGAGCACCCGAGCCGCCAGCGTGTCCGGATCGTCCCCGGACAGGACCGGCACCTGCCGCCTGGCGATGGCGGGCCCTTCGTCATAGTCGGCCGTCACCAGGTGGACGGTGGCTCCCGAGACGCTGTCTCCGCCGGCCAGGACGCTCTCGTGGACTCGCCGCCCGTACATGCCCTGACCGCCGTGCCGGGGCAGGAGCGCGGGATGGACGTTGATGATGCGGCCGGCGTAGGCGTCCAGCACCGCGGGGCCGATCTTCTTCAGGTACCCGGCGGTCACGACGAGATCGGCGTGATGGCGGTCGAGGGCCGCGAGCATGGCCTGGTCGAGGTCGTCCGGGTCGGGGTGGCTGCGTCCGGACAGGTGCGCGCTGGGAATGCCCTGCTCGCGAGCGTGGGCCAGGGCCCGGACCCGCCGTTGTTGCTGATCACGAGGGCGACGGAGAAGGCGCTCGCGGGCTGCCGTGCCGCGTGCCGAGGTTGGAGCCGGCTGTGACGCGAGCACCGCGACGTTGTAGGCCATGGCCCCGATCATTACAGCAGCGCCGGTGCGGTGTTGATCGCCCCGTGGACGGCGAGAATGGGCCACATCAGCCGATACCGGCTCCACAGGTAGCCGAGGAACAACCCGTACGCTCCGTGGCTCGCGAAGACGCCGGCCAGGTCGGTGAGCAGCTGACCGGTACCCATGATGGCGACGTGCCAGGCGGCGAACAGCAGTGTGGCCAGCACGATGGCCGGCCAGCGGCCGAGAAGGTGCTCCCAGCGAGTCTGCAGCCAGCGCCGGTAGAAGACCTCTTCGAGCAGGGCGTTGACGGCGAACACCACGGCGAGCGTGCCCAGCAGCGTGACAAGGTCGAGTTCGGCCGGCCGGTCGACCGGCGGACGGCTCACCTGCGCGAGTAAGAACCAGGCCGCCACCGGAATCACCGGCCCGAATCCGCGCCGACCGGCTCGGGCCGGCCGCGGAACGTCCGTACTGGAGCGGGTCCACAGAAACAGCACCATCGGGACGGCGAGCAGCAGGACGGCCTTGAGCAGCGTATGTGCCGGTTCGACGGCGCCGCCGGCGTCCACCACGAGCCGCAGCGCCACGGCGAACAGCACCGCGCAGCCCAGCAGAACCCCCGCCTGCAGCTGCGGCCACCGCCCCGACGGCGGACCGGCGTCCGATACGGGCGCCTGGCCCACGGCGACGGGCGGCACCAGCCGGACGAGCGCGATCCCCGCCAGGGCAGGGATCCAGCGCTGCCACAGCGGCACGGTGCCGGCGTGGTCGGCCGAGTACCGAACCTCCCCGGAACCGCTCAGAACCGACCAGAGCACCGACCCGCCGATGACGACCAGCCCCACGAGCAACACACTCACACCCAGCACCCGAGGCAGCTCCACAGTATTCCGCACACTTGTACTGTAAAGGAAACCGTACGAGCGTGCTGTAATGAACGACATGCCGAAGGTCGTCGACCACGAGCGGCGTCGAGAGGAACTCGTCCGCGCCGTCTGGGAGGTCATCAGCAGGGACGGGATCGAGGGCGCCACGGTCCGCAAGGTTGCCGAGGCGGCGGGCGTCTCGGTCGGCGGGCTGCGTCACTACTTCGACAGCCAGCGCGACCTGCTCGCCTTCGCCGCGCACGCCATCGGCAGGAACGTCACGGAACGCGTCACCGCGCTCCTGCACGCCGACCTGCCGGGGCCGCAGCGCGCGCGAGCCCTGCTCGAAGAGTTCCTCCCGCTGGACGAGAACCGCCGGGTGGAGGTCGAGGTCTGGCTGGCGTGCCTGGTGCGCTCACATGTGGACGAATCGCTGGCCGAACTACGCACCACCGCCTGGGCGGGCGAGCGCCACATCTGCCGCCTCGCCGTCGCCTCCTGCCACGACCTGCCACTTCCCGACCGCCTCGACCAGGAACTCGCGGACGCCGACCTGGAACGGCAGGCGATGCGCCTGCACCTCGTCATCGACGGTCTGACCCTTCAGACGGCGACCTATCCGGAGAACTTCACGGCCGAGAGCATCCGCGCCATCCTCGACGAGGAGCTACGCCTCCTCCTGACCGAACCGCGATGACCCGGTCACCGCGGCAGAATTCTTCAGACGGGATTCTTCAACCGGGACTCTTCAACGGGGACTCTTCAGCCAGGATTCGAGGACGTTCAGCTCACGCAGTGGAAACGCGTGGTCTCTCCACTGCCGCGCGTACTCCTCTTCTCCCATCTCGAAGAGCAATCGCCTGACCGATCGGACCACCGCCCGCACCAACGGCCTCACCTCGCTCAAGAGGGTGAACACCGCGTGCCCCGCGTCGTCCGGTTCCGGCCGGAGCCCGTCGCGGAATCGGAGGATACGCAGCCGTACCGCACCGTCCTCGTGCGTGAACACCCATCGATACTCCGTGGGCTCGCCATTCCAGGAAAAGCGGATGTCGTCCCCTTGCGTGACGCGCACCAGGCCGTACAAGAGGTCGCCGAGAGCATCGGTCACATAGGACACGACCATCCGAGCCTCGCGCCCTTCATGGCCGATGGTGACCACAGCCCATCCATGCCTCGGGACCCCGTACGAGAACTCGATCCTCGACATGAGCCAATGATCGCCGTCTATGAGGGAAGCCACGAGGGCCACCACGGCAGAACGCAACCGGCCGGGGTGCCTTCGGCGGCCAGATCGTACAAAGTCATCGCCACAGGTCCGGCAATGGAGCCGACAACGGTGAGAGCGAGCAACACAGTCCCCGACCACAACCGCCCGGCCAACCAGGGCAGCCGGTTCAACAACTGGAACGACTGCGCGACCAGCGCCGACAGCACCGAGACGACCGGAAAGATCACGAACCGACTCAGCGACCAGAAGTTACCTGCGAATTTTTCGCCGGCGCTCAAGTCACCCTCGCAGTAAAGCTTCGCAGCAGCCACCAGCTGAATATCGAAAATGGTCCCGAACGTCGCGCACGCAAGGGCGATGATCACGGAGAGCCCGCATCCGAACATCCAGTAGATCTCGCGCACTTGTGGCGTTCTCCGCTCCGACACCGCGTCATCAAAGCAGACGCATATGCGGGCGATGCGCAATGCCGGTGCGGATCCGGTGCAGATTCCACCCGCCACGAACCGGATGCCCCAGAAGCACTTCCGCCGCCAGTACCTCCACACCCCACGACCTTCGAAGTCAGTCACCGGGCCGAAGCAACCCCGCCGCGCCTTCCGGGCCGAGACCACCGCTCCAGCCAGACCGCTCACGGCACAGACCAGCACCAGCCCCGCGTACTGCGGCACGGAGCAGGCGAACGACGGCCGGCCGAGCGCGGCCGTGCCGAGCGCGGTGAGCGATGCGGCCGCGATGCGAACCGCGCCGGAATCCGGCAGACGCGCACCATAGCGGAGGCGTCCGTCCTTGCCCACCAGGCAGCACCCTGATCGCCCCCGAGGCTCCTCCGCGTCATTGACCGTGGCTCCCGACGGCCGCGCAGTGCGGCGCCGCAGCTCAGCGCGGTTTGGCGAGTGACCACAGGGACACCGCCATGAGCAGGGCGATCAGCCCGCCGCAGATCATCACGGTGGAGACCGAGAAGGAGTCCACAACGCGTCCGCCGAGGAACGCGCCGAGTGCGAAGGTCGCCTGGAAGGAGGAGGTGAAGACCACCGTGGCGGCTTCGGGCGCGTGCGGCGCGGCGGCGAGGAACGACGACTGCGAGCAGACGGGCACTCCGCCATAGGCCAGGCCCCAGCCCACGAGCAACACCACCGCGCCGACGGTCGTGCCGCCCACCGAGGGCAGCAGCAGAGTGGTCGCCGCGATCAGGCAACCACAGCCCACGAAGGCAGCCCGCAGACGTGTGGCGGCGGCCTTGCCGGCCAGGAAGTTGCCCGCGATTCCGGCGACGCCGTACGCCAGCAGCACGGCGCTGACAGCCGCGGGAGACAGCCCGATGACGTCCTCGAGAAAGGGCGTCACGTACGTGTAGGTGCCGAAGTGGGCCAGCACGATGAGGAAGGTGGCCGTCAGGGCGATGGCGGCACCCCGGGTGCGCAGCAGGTCGAGCAGGACGCGAGGGCTGGTGACCTGGTGTGCGGGCAACGGCGGCAGCAACACCAGCAGCGCGGCCAGCACCAGGATCGCCAGCACGGCCAGCATCAGAAAGGCGGTTCGCCAGCCGGCGAGGTCGCCGATGAAGGTACCGGCCGGCACGCCGAGCACGGAGCCCAGCGGCACGGCGGAGAAGATCACAGCTGTGGCGGTTCCGACGGCCTGCGGCGGCACCAGACGCCCGGCCAGCCCGGCCCCGATCGACCAGAAGCCGCCGATGGTGAGACCGACCAGCACCCTGGAGATCAGCATGACCCAGTAGGACGTCGCCACCGCGGCCAGCACGTCGGCCACGGCCAGCACCGCCATCAGGACACACAACATCACGCGGCGATCCAGGCGCGCGGTCGTCAGCGTGACGGCGGGCGCGGCGACCGCGGCGACGACGCCGGGCAGCGCCATGGTCAGCCCGGTGGTGCCATCGGAGATCCCGAAGTCGGCGCCGATGGCGGTCAACAGGCCGATGGGCAGGATTTCGCTGGTGACAATGGCGAAGATGCCCAGCATGAGCGACGTGACCGCGAGCCAGTCGACGAGGGGTGGGCGGGGC
>NZ_JABCPZ010000076.1 GCF_013283785.1 Nonomuraea antri | reverse complement strand
GAGGTCTCCCACCATGAGAGTGGGTAAGGCTCCCGGTAGACGACCGGGTTGATAGGCCGGAGGTGGAAGCACGGTAACGTGTGGAGCTGACCGGTACTAATAGGCCGAGGACTTGACCACAAAGCATCTTGCTCGCGTCCACTAGGCAATTCTGAGACAGCAAACAGGTTTTCCTGTTGTTTGTTTCATAGTGTTACGGCGGTTATGGCGGGAAGGAAACACCCGGTTACATTCCGAACCCGGAAGTTAAGCTTCTCTGCGCCGATGGTACTGCACTCGGGAGGGTGTGGGAGAGTAGGTCGCCGCCGGACAATCTTTTGGGGAGGGCCCCACGTATCCTTCGGGTGCGTGCGGGCCCTTTCCGCATTTCCGGGGTCTGTCGGCCGACGGCCCTTTGTGTTTCCGGGGTCCTGGACTGTGGCTCCGGTGACTGCGCGTGGGTGGCAGCGAGCTGGCCGCGGAGCTCGCGTGCCAATGACCAATGCCGGCGTCTTCATTGGGCCGGCCGCCCACGGAAGACCTGTGCGGAGGGGCTTGACTGTGGTGCCTTGTCTCGCGTCCCAGAACGCCTGTGTCACAGCGGGGGCTGTCCGTCGGCTCCAGAGGCGTCACGCTTACTCACACGTGCGGCTGGCCGCGCCTGAGGGCGCCGGCGGGGCGGTGCGGTTGGCGGGGACTTCTCTGATCTGACCCTGACCCTTACCCGGCCCACCTGGCTTCAGGTTGGCCGGTGGACTGCGCCTCGGCGGCCTTGAGCGGCGGCCTCGGGCTCTGAACGCGAACGAGGGCCACCCCCAGCAGCCGGGGTGGCCCTCTTTTGTGTTCGGGGACCAGTGGTCAGGCGCGGGCCCACAGAGCAGGCACGTTGGGGGGTTCCCAACCTGCCTGCGACGTGTGCCCCTGCCGGCACCGGTAGGTCGCGCCACCGTAGGTAGCCTGGTTCCCCGCCTGGTAGGTCACCCCAACCCGCCAGGTTCCGCCGCCCGGAGACGGGCTCGTCGTGGTGGTGGACGTCGCCGTCGCCGTGGGAGAGGTGGTGGAGCCCGCGACGTTCAGGACGAAGTCGAAGGTGGCCTCGCGTCCGCTGCCGACGGTGCGGACGTTCATGAGAAGTCGAGGGTCGTAGATCGTGTCGGTGTTGTTGCGGGGTTCACCGGGGAAGTAGAGCTGCGTGGTCAGGACCGGACGGCCGGGGGCCTGGGCCTTGACGTGGATGTGGCGCGTGCGTCCCGGGTAGAGGCCGGGGACGATGGTGGTGAGCTTGAACGCGCCCTGGGCGTTGGTGAACTGGTGCCCGCGGAAGTTGTAGGTGTAGTTGTCGTACGCGCCGTTCCTGTCGGCCTGCCAGAAGTCCAGCAGGACGTTGGCCAGCGGCTGGCACGCCAAGCCGAAGACGTAGCCGCTGACGGTCAGCAGGGTGCCGGACCCCGGGAGGGTCGCACGCTGGGGTGAGTTCGGCTTGAAGTACGGTCCTTCGGTCTGCGGAATGGTGGGGTCGTCACCGTCGTCGCAGAACGGGGTGGGCTCGAGGGGCTGGCCGTTCGCTATGGAATCGCGGGCCAGGGCCACGCCGCCGCCGAGCAGCACGGGTACCGGACTTGCTATGAGTGCCGCTTTGAACAGCGTCCTTCTGGTGCTGCCGCGAGTGTTCTCGCCTTCCACGATGCCTCCTTTAGCGGCCTGCCGGGGGGTGGGGCAGGCTTGTTTCCCAAGGTGACATGGGTTGGCGACAGGGTGTACTCCCAATGTTCTATACGATTCACGATATGTTTGCCCGCCGTCTGGAGCGCTGACAGCGGTCAGTAGGGTTGAGGGGTGGATTATCGTGCGGTTGAACGCGCGATCATGGACCGCGGCGTCGAATGGGACTTCGAGCCGACGCTGGACCGGATCGCGGCCCTTCTGGACCTGCTCGGCTCGCCGCAGCGGGCGTACCCCGTCGTGCACATCGCCGGCACGAACGGCAAGACGAGCACGGCGCGTCTGACGGAGGCGCTGCTCAAGGAGCGCAACCTCAGGGTGGGCCGCTTCACCAGCCCGCATCTGGTGTCCGTGCGCGAGCGCATCACCGTCGACGGCGAGCCGCTGAGCGAGGAGCGCTTCGCCGAGGTGTACGAGGAGATCGCCCCGTACGTCGATCTGACCGATTCGCAGGGGCGCCGGCGGATCCAGTTCTTCGAGCTGCTGACCGCGATGGCCTTCGCCGGGTTCGCCGACACGCCTGTCGACGTGGCCGTGGTCGAGGCCGGCATGGGCGGCTCCTGGGACGCCACGAACGTCGCCGACGGCACGGTCGCCGTCATCACGCCCATCTCGCTCGACCACACCGACAGGCTCGGCCCCGACATCCCCAGCATCGCCGGCGAGAAGGCGGGCATCATCAAGCCCGGCGCCACGGCCGTGCTGGCGCAGCAGGATCTGGCCGCGGCCGAGGTGCTGATGCGGCGCGCCGCCGACGTCGGCGCGGTGGTGGCGCGCGAGGGGCTGGAGTTCGGCGTGCTCAGCCGCGAGGTCGCCATGGGCGGCCAGCTGCTCACGATCCGCGGGCTCAAGGGCGTCTACGACGAGGTCTACCTGCCGCTGTACGGCGCGCACCAGGCGAGCAACGCCGCCTGCGCGCTGGCCGCCGTCGAGGCGCTGACCGGCGGGGACGACCCGCTCGACGTCGAGCTGGTGCGCCAGGCCTTCGCCCAGGCGTCCTCGCCGGGACGAATGGAGGTCGTGCGCAGGAACCCGACGGTCGTGCTCGACGCCGCCCACAACCCGGGCGGCATGCAGGCCACGCTCGACGGGCTGCACGAGGCGTTCGACTTCGCCAAGGTGATCGGTGTTGTCGCGGTCATGGCGGACAAGGACGTGCACACCATCCTCGACCTGCTCGAACCGGTGCTCGACCAGATCATCGTCACCCGCAACTCCTCGCCCAGGTCGATGCCGCCGCAGGAGCTGGCCGCGCTGGCCGAGCCGCTGTTCGGCGAGGAGCGGGTGCACGTCGTCGACCGGCTCGACGACGCCATCGACCTGGGCATCGGCACCGCCGACGCGGAAGGCGAGTTCAGCGGCACCGGGGTGCTCATCACCGGGTCGGTGATCACGGCCGGCGACGCCAGGCATCTGCTCAAGGCCGACCGGTGACGCGCCCGGGTCGGGGCGAGGGCTCCGCTGTGACGCGCGCCGGACGGAACGTCGGTTCTGTCGTGGAGTGTGCTGGACGGGACTTGGGTCCTGCTGTGACGGGTGCTGGGCGGGGCGGTGACGGGCGTTCGGGGACGTGGGGCGCTGGTCGGGCGATGATGGGTGTCGCGCAGGAGATCGCGATCGAGGTGGAGCGATGAACTTCGAGGTCACCCCAGGCATGCGCAGGCTCGGTGCGAGCGTGCTCGGCATGGAGGCCATCGTCGCGGGGCTGATCACGCCCGTGGCGATCACCGTGGTCGGCATCACGCCCGCGCTGGCCGTGACCGCCGGCATCGGGCTGGCCGTGTTGTGCGTGGTCGTCATCGGGCTGCTGAAGAAGCCGTACGGGTACGTCGCGGGCACGGTCGTGCAGGTGCTGGCCATCTGCACCGGGTTCCTGGTCCCGGCCATGTTCTTCCTCGGCGCGATCTTCATGGCGCTGTGGTTCACCGCGATATTCGTCGCTCGCCGTGTCGAAGGCGTGACTTCCCGCTAAAGTCGGCCTACATGGCCGTCCCCCCGATTCAGCGGTCCCCGCTCAGGTCACCGCGGTTGCTCGACGTGGTTCTCGCACTGGTCGTCGTGGCCGCGCTGCCGCTGGCGATCGTCACGATCCCCAACACGCTCTCCGTCGTCGCCAAGCTGATGCCCGGCGACATCGACCGGGCCGGGCTGATGCTCGCGCACGGGCTCGCGCTGCCCGCCGTGATGCTGACCGTCCCGTTCGCCGCCCTCTTGCTGCGGCGCGTGCGCGCGGTTCACCTGCTGGTCGGCGGGCTGGCGTTGCTCACCGTCGCCGACGCCGCCGGTGGGTATGCGGCGTCCGGGACGGTGGTCGGCGTCGTACGGGTGCTGCACGGCGTGGGGGCCGGCCTGGTTCTGCCCGCGACGCTGGTCGCGGTCTGGCACCGGGGGGCGGTGCTGCGCGGGCTGTGGCTCGGGTGGCTCGCGGCGAGCTTGCTGACCGCGCAGGCGCTGGCGCTGTGGCCGCTCGACCAGGTCAGCGACTGGAAGGTGGCGCTGCAGCCGTACCCGCTGGTGACGGGGATCGCGCTGGCGCTGGCCGCGGCCTATCTGCTGCTCGGCATGCTCCAGGGCGACGGCCACGGTGGCGGCGCCGGTCAAGGCGCTCGCGATGGTGTCGGTGCGGCGGGGTTGCCGGGCGTGCCGGTCGCCGGGCCGGGATTGTCTCTCGGGCCGGCGGCGGGGGTGGCGGTGATCGCGATCTTCACGGCGGTCGTCGACCTGGGCCATCTGCCGGTGATCGTGCTGGCCGTGGTCGCGGTCGCGGGGGTGCTGGCGGCCGCGCACGTCGGCGTGCCCGGGCATCGCGCCGCCGCGTACACGATGGCCGCGCTGGGCGTGGTGCTGGTGCCCAGCGCCGCGCAGATCACGCTGATGGAGATGGGCGGGCTCGGCGGGCCGGGGCTGCGCGGGCTGTGGGTGCCGTTCACGGTGGCGGCGGCGCTGGCGGTGGGCGCGGGTGTCGCCGTGTGCAGGTACGCGAGCACGGCGGGCTGGTGGCTCACCCCGCTCGGGCTGCTGGCCATGGTGGTGGGGTTGTGCCTGATCCGCGTCCTGGTGCCGGCGGCCGACGGGATGGTGTTGATCGTGCCGTTCACGCTGCTCACGGTGGGCGCGGCGGTGGCCATGGCGGCGGCGCTGAACGGGGTCGGGGTGGCGGTGGCCGTGTTCGGGCTCGGGTTGTGCCTGGCCGGGGTGCTCGCCGGGTACCTGCTCGGCACCGGGGTGCAGATGACGCTGCTGTCCGGTGCGGCCACGGTTCAGGAGCTGGTCGACGGGCTGGTGGGTGCGTTGCATCTGGTGGCGCTGGTGGGCGGGTTCCTGCTGGTGGCGGTGATCGTCCTGATCGCGACGGTGTCGCGGCGCGGCGGAGGTGGTGGTGCCGCCGAGCGCGTGGCGACCGCCGATCCTGGCGCTCCGGCTGGGGCGGCCTCCGGTTCAGGCACGCCGGCCACGGTGATCACAGACCCGGGCATGGTGACCGCGGCGGTCCCCGGTGAGGGCGACCAGCCTGCTGCGGCGGTCCCCGACGAAGGCGGCGAGTCTGCTGCGGTGATCGCTGACGAGGACATGCCGACCGGCGCGATTCCCCGCATCACCGCGTCCGTGCCGTTGAAGGGCGCTTTCGCCCAGCGCGGCCCGAGGGACGTGGAACCCGCCCAAGAGCGCGGCCCTGACGACGGCTCGGGTAGCGGGACATTGCCCACCGTTCCGCCGCAGGCGCCCTCGCCCGAGGACACCGCCAGACCCTAGTGGGAAGAGCGCGGCGACGGCGGACGGTAAGCTGAGCCCCGGCTACGGCGACGCGTGGCGCAAGTCCGATCCGCGCAGCCGGCCCACGATCGCAAACCTGTTCAAAGGAGAACCTCAAGTGTCCGAGCGCACTCTTGTCCTGATCAAGCCCGACGGGGTGAAGCGCGGCCTCATCGGTGACGTGATCGCCCGTGTGGAGCGCAAGGGCCTCAAGGTCGTGGCGATGGACCTGCGCACCCTCGACGCCGACACCGCCAAGGCCCACTACGCCGAGCACTCCGAGCGGCCGTTCTTCGGCGAGCTCGTCGAGTTCATCACCTCCGGCCCGCTCGTCGCGCTGGTCCTCGAGGGCCCGCGGGCCGTCGAGGCCTTCCGCGCGCTGGCCGGCGCGACCGACCCGGTCAAGTCGGCCCCCGGCACGATTCGCGGCGACCACGCGCTGGAGATCGGCGAGAACGTCGTGCACGGCTCCGACTCTCCCGAGTCGGCCGCCAGGGAAATCAAGATCTTCTTCCCGGACCGTTTCTAGGGGATTACCAGGCTGTTCCACGTGCCCGCACGGCTGACGGCCGTGCGGGCACGTGGCGTTCCCGGGCCCTCGGCGACGAGACGGATGTTCCGGTGCAATCCGGGCAAAGTTGCGGTTGGGCTTGGGGCTGAGATTTTTGACGGGCGAAATAGGCTCATCGCGCTCACCTGTGGGTACGTCACGTTACGATTCGAATTCGATCCGTAGTCATTGGCGAACGACGTAACGGAGGGCTCCGTTCCCCATGGGCAGCAAGCTCGCGTTTCTCGGCCGTGACATGGCGGTCGATCTGGGCACCGCGAACACGCTCGTTTACGTGCGTGGCCGTGGGATCGTGCTCAACGAGCCGTCAGTCGTAGCGATCAACACCGCCACGGGGAAAATCGTGGCGGTAGGCATCGAGGCCAAACGGATGATCGGCCGGACGCCCGACAACATCGTCGCCGTGCGGCCACTCAAGGACGGCGTGATCGCCGATTTCGACGTCACCGAGCGCATGTTGCGATATTTCATCCAACGGGTGCACAAACGTCGACACTTCGCCAAGCCGCGGATCATCATCGCCGTCCCCAGCGGCATCACCAGCGTCGAGCAGCGGGCCGTCAAGGAGGCCGGCTACCAGGCCGGCGCCAGGAAGGTCTACATCGTCGAAGAGCCGATGGCCGCGGCGATCGGCGCCGGGCTGCCCGTCCACGAGCCCACCGGCAACATGGTGGTCGACATCGGCGGCGGCACCACCGAGGTGGCGATCATCTCGATGGGCGGCGTGGTCACCAGCCAGTCGATCAGGGTCGGCGGCGACGAGCTCGACCAGGCCGTGATCTCGTTCGCGAAGAAGGAGTTCTCGCTGATGCTCGGCGAGCGCACCGCGGAAGAGATCAAGATGGCGATCGGCTCGGCCTGCCCGAACGGCGAGGAGACGCACGCCGAGATCCGCGGCCGCGACCTCATCAGCGGCCTGCCGAAGACGATCGTGGTCTCCAGCGAGGAGATACGCAAGGCCACGGAAGAGCCGGTCAACGCCATCGTCGACGCGGTCAAGACCACGCTCGACAAGTGCCCGCCGGAGCTGTCGGGCGACATCATGGACCGCGGCATCGCGCTCACCGGCGGCGGCGCCCTGCTCAAGGGCATGGACGACCGGGTCAAGGCCGAGACGGGGATGCCCGTCCACCTGGTCGAGAACGCGCTCGACTCGGTGGCGATCGGCACGGGCAAGTGCGCCGAGGAGTTCGACGCGCTGCAACAGGTCCTGGTTCCGGAGTCACGACACTGATGAGAGACTCGCGCCGCGCCCGGCTGATCCTAGGAGTGCTGCTCACGGCGGCCCTGGTCATCCTGACCGTCGACCACCGCACCGGCGAGAGCTCGCCGCTGCGCCCGCTGCGTTCCGCGGGGTCGTGGCTGTTCGGCGCGGCGGAGGGGCTGTGCGGCTCGGTCGTCCGGCCGGTGGGGGGTTTCGTGCAGGCGCTGGCCGCCGCGCCGAGCGCGCAGGAGCACATCGCCAGGCTCAAGGCGGAGAACGCCAGGCTGCGCGACGGACTGCAGGCGGGCAAGCTCGACGCGGCCAGATCCACCGAGCTGAAACGGCTGCTCGGCCTGGCGGGCACGGGCGGCTACAAGATCGTGCCGGCCAACGTGGTCGCGCGGCGCGGCCAGCCGGGCTTCGAGGACGCGGTCCAGATCGACGCCGGCAGCGACGACGGCGTCCGCACCGACATGACCGTGCTCAACGGCGACGGGCTGATCGGCCGGGTGGTGCACGCCTCGTCGACCACCTCGACCGTGGTGTTGCTGAGCGACGCGGCCTCGGCGGTCGGCGGCAGGCTGGAGGGCGGCCAGGAGATCGGCGTCGTGCACGGCGTCGGCGAGGGCGGGCGCCTGGTGAAGTTCCGCCTGCTCGACGCGAGCGCCCCGCTGACCAGGGGCGAGCGGATCGTCAGCTTCGGCTCGCAGAACGGCAGGCCGTACGTGCCTGGCGTGCCGATCGGGGTGGTCGAGCACGTGGAGTCGACGCCGGGCGAGCTCACCAGGACGGCCTACGCCAGACCGTACGCGAACCTGTCGGCGCTCGACGTGGTCGGCGTGGTGGTCGACGGGCCCGATCGCGACCCGCGTGACGCGGTGCTGCCGCCCAAGGAGGGAGCGCGATGATCGGCGCGCTGTTCGTGGTCGTGGCGCTGCTGGCGCAGGTCATGCTGATCAACCGGGTGCCGCTGCCCGCAGGCGGGCAGCCCGATCTGGTGTTGCTCGCGGTCGTCGGCGCGGCGCTGTCGCGCGGCCCGGCCGCCGGCGCGGTGCTCGGCTTCTTCGCCGGGCTGCTGGTCGACATCGTGCCGCCGACCGCGCATCTGGTGGGGCACTACGCGTTCGTGCTCGCGCTCGTGGGCTACGTGGCGGGCCGGGGCGCGGGCGGCCCGGCGACCACCGTGGTGTTGTGCGTGCTGATGGCGCCGCTGCTGGCCGCCGGGGTGAGCGGGCTGATCTCCGACCCGCGGGTGACGGTGACCACGCTGACCGAGCAGGTGCCGGTCACGATCGTCTACACGCTGCTCCTGTCGCCGGTCGTGATCTGGCTGGCCACCCGAGGCAGACGGCCGGGGTACGCGCGATGATCAGGATGCGGGCCCGGCTGCTGGTGCTGCACGTGCTGGTGCTGACACTGCTGGTCGTGCTGGGCGTACGGCTGTATCAGGTGCAGGTCGTCCGCGGCCACGAGTTCGTGACGCGGGCCACGGAGACCAGGACGAGAGCGGTCATCGTGCCCGCGGTGCGCGGCCAGATCCTCGACCGTCACGGCCGGCCGCTGGTGCGCAACAAGGCGGCATTGGTCGTCTCGGTGGACCGGGGCGAGCTGCTGCGCATGCGCGACGGCGGCGCGAAGGTGCTGCGCAAGCTCTCCGACGTGCTCGGCAAGCCGGTCAAGCAGCTGGAGCAGCGCATCACGCCGTGCGGGCCGAAGGTGGGCAAGCCGTGCTGGACGGGTTCGCCCTACCAGCCGGTGCCGCTGGACGAGAAGGTCGACACCCGCCAGGCGCTGCAGATCCTGGAGCGGCAGGAGGAGTTCCCCGGCGTCACCGCCGAGATCCACTCCGTGCGCCACTACCCGGGCGGCCGGGCGGCCGCGCAGATGCTCGGCTACCTGCAGCCGGTCACCGAGGCCGAGCTGGAGAAGCGCGAGGGGCTCAAGGCCAGCTTCTCCGGCGTCGACCTGGCCGGACGCGACGGCATCGAGTACGTCTACGACGACGCGCTGCGCGGCAAGTCCGGGCTGCGCCGGGTGCAGGTCGACCGGATGGGCAAGGCGCTCGGCGTCGAGCAGCAGGTGCGCCCGGTCGCCGGAGACCACCTGGTGACCAGCATCGACGCCCGCGTGCAGGCCATCGCCGAGCGGGCGCTGGGCAAGGCCATGAAGGCGCCGGGCGCCGACGGCGGCGCGGCCGTGGTGCTCGACGCGCGTACCGCCAGGGTCGTCGCGCTGGCCAGCCAGCCCGGCTACGACCCGGCCGTCTGGGGCGGCGGCATCTCGGCGCGCGGCTACCAGTGGCTGCTGTCGGAGAAGTCGGGCAAGCCGCTGGTGTCGCGGGCGATCAACGGCCAGTTCGCGCCGGGATCGACGTTCAAGGTCTCGTCGGTGGCGTCGATGTTGCGTGCCGGCTACCCGCTGAACGGCAAGTACGCCTGCCCGGGCTCGGTCATGGTGGGCGACCGGGCGTTCAACAACTTCCGCGGCATCCCGCTGGGCACGCTCGACCTGCACACGGCGCTGGTCAAGTCGTGCGACACGATCTTCTACCGGGCGGCGTACGAGCAGTATCTGAAGGACGGCGGGCGCAGCCCGAAGAAGACGGCCAGAGAGGTGTTCGCCAACACCGCCAGAGGGTTCGGGTTCGGCGACCAGACAGGGATCGACCTGCCGGGCGAGTCGGCCGGGCGCATTCCCGACCGCATGTGGAAGAAGACGCTGTGGGAGCAGACCAGCCACACCAGTTGCGAGCGCTCGCGCAAGGGCTACCCGGAGGAGAAGGACCGGGCCAGGGCCGAGTTCCTCAAGCGGCTGGCGCTGGAGAACTGCACCGAGGGCTTCATCCTGCGGCCCGGTGACTCGGCCAACTTCTCCATCGGCCAGGGCGACGTGCTGGTGACGCCGATGCAGCTGGCCAGGGCGTACATGGCGCTGGTCAGCGACGGCAAGCTGCGCAGCCCGCGCATCGGGTGGGCGCAGGTGCGTCCCGACGGCAAGGTGGTCAGGACGTTCGAGCCGCCCGTGGTCGGCAAGCTGCCGATCAGCGAGAAGGAACGGCTCTACATCAAGAACGCGCTCAGCCAGGTCGCCTCCGACGGTACGGCGGCCGGGGCGTTCAGCGGCTTCCCGATGGACAGGGTGCGCATCGGCGGCAAGACCGGTACCGCGGAGGTGTGGGGCAAGAAGGACACCTCGTGGTTCGCGTCGTTCGCGCCGACGAACAATCCGCAGTTCGTCGTGGTGGTCATGGTCTCCCAGGGTGGGATGGGCGCGCAGACGGCCGCGCCCGCCGTGCGGGAGATCTACGAGGGCATCTACGGCATCAAGGGCCCGGCCGCCGTGCCCGGCGGGCAGCTCGGCACCAAGCCGCCCACGTTCAAGCCGGACGGGACGGTGGTGGGGGGTGATTGACCGCACGTCGGCGATCAGGCGTCCCTCGCTGCTGCGGCGGATCACCAGCCAGCAGTCCAGCGTCCGGCGGCTCGACGGCGTCATGCTGGCCGCGGTGGCCGGGCTGTGCGTGATCGGCACGCTGCTGGTGTGGTCGTCCACCAGGACCTGGGCCCCCGGGGCCACGGGTCTGGTCAAGAAGCATTTGCTCAACGAGGGCATCGGGCTGGTGTTGTGCGCGCTGGTGGCCACCGTCGACCATCGGGCGATGCGGGCGTACGCGCCGCTGGTGTTCCTCATCTCGCTGGTCGGGCTCGGGCTGGTGATCACGCCGCTGGGCGCCACGATCAACGGCTCGCACTCGTGGATCCTGCTCGGCGGCGGGTTCGCGGTGCAGCCGTCGGAGTTCGCCAAGGTCGGGCTGCTGCTGATCATCGCGATGCTGCTGGCCCAGCCGGCCGAGGGCACCGACAGGCCGCGCGGGCTCGACATCCTGCTCGCGCTGCTGGCCGCGGCGCTGACGGTGGGCCTGGTCATGCTGCAGCCGGACCTGGGCACCGCGATGGTGCTCGTGGTGATCACCGCGGCCGGGCTGGTGATCGGGGGGGTGCGCAAGCGGTGGATCGCGCTGCTCGCGCTGGTGTCGGCGACCTCGGTGGCCGCGGTCTTCTACCTGCAACTGCTGGAGCCGTACCAGATCGCGCGGTTCACCGCGTTCTTCGACCCGAGCGTCGATCCGCGCGGCGTGGGCTACAACAGCACGCAGTCGCTGATCGCGATCGGCTCCGGGCAGCTCTACGGCAAGGGCCTGCTCGGCGGCGGTCAGACGACCGGGCGGTTCGTGCCCGAGCAGCACACCGACTTCATCTTCACCGTCGCGGGCGAGGAGTTCGGCTTCCTCGGCTCGATCGTGGTGGTGCTGCTGCTCGGCGTGGTGCTGCTGCGCGGGCTGAAGATCGCCCGGCAGTGCGACGACAGGTTCGGCACGCTGGTGGCGGGCACGATCGTGTGCTGGTTCGCGTTCCAGACGTTCATCAACGTCGGCATGACGATCGGGATCATGCCCATCACCGGGCTGCCGCTGCCGTTCGTGTCATATGGCGGCACCGCCACCTTCGCGAACCTCATGGCGGTCGGGCTGCTCCAGGCCATCAGGGTGCGCCAGTACTCGTTTTAGACTGAGACATGTTCCTGGCCCATTGCGACGAGTGCGACGAGCGCTTCCTGCTGCCCGCCAGTCACGTCGTCGGAGTGCACAACCTGGCGAGCGGTGTCATCGCCGTCGAGCTGACCTGCTACGAAGGGCACCACATCATCGTGCTCTGCGGCAACGACATCGACATCCCCGGCCCCGCCACCGTCTGAGGCGGACCTGCCACCGTCCGAGCCCCGCTACCCTGGACGGTATGCCTGTCGAGTCGATTTTCCCACGCCTGGAAGCGCTGCTGCCCAAGGTGCAGAAGCCCATCCAGTACGTCGGAGGTGAGCTCAACTCGACCGTCAAGGACTGGGACTCCGCCGACGTCAGGTGGGCGTTGATGTACCCGGACGCGTACGAGGTCGGGCTGCCCAACCAGGGCGTGGCGATCCTCTACGAGATCCTCAACGAGCTGCCCGCCACGCTGGCCGAGCGGACCTACGCCGTCTGGCCCGACCTCGAGGCCCTGATGCGGGCCGAGGGCGTGCCGCAGTTCACCGTCGACGGGCACCGGCCGGTGCGCGCCTTCGACGTGCTCGGCGTGTCGTTCTCCACCGAGCTCGGCTACACCAACATGCTGACCGCGCTCGACCTGGCCGGCATTCCGCTGCTGGCCGTCGACCGCGGCGACGACGACCCGATCGTGCTGGCCGGCGGGCACGCGGCGTTCAACCCCGAGCCGATCGCCGACTTCCTCGACGCGGCCGTGCTCGGCGACGGCGAGCAGATCTCGATCGCCATCTCGGAGGTCATCCGGGAGTGGAAGGCCGAGGGCGGTCCCGGCGGGCGCGACGAGCTGCTGATGCGGCTGGCCGAGTCCGGCGGCGTCTACGTGCCGAAGTTCTACGACGTCGACTACCACCCCGACGGCCGCATCAAGCGGGTGGCGCCGAACCGGCCCGACGTGCCGTGGCGGGTGCACAAGCACACCGTCATGGATCTCGACGAGTGGCCCTACCCGAAGAAGCCGCTGGTCCCGCTGGCCGAGACGGTGCACGAGCGGTTCAGCGTGGAGATCTTCCGCGGCTGCACCCGTGGCTGCCGCTTCTGCCAGGCGGGCATGATCACCCGTCCGGTGCGGGAGCGGTCGATCACCACGATCGGCGCCATGGTGGAGAACGGCATCAAGGAGTCCGGCTTCAACGAGGTCGGCCTGCTGTCGCTGTCGTCCGCTGACCACTCCGAGATCGGCGAGGTGGCCAAGGGCCTGGCCGACCGCTACGAGGGCACCAACACCTCGCTGTCGCTGCCGTCCACCAGGGTCGACGCGTTCAACATCGACCTGGCCAACGAGTTCTCCAGGAACGGCAGGCGATCCGGGCTGACCTTCGCCCCCGAGGGCGGCTCCGAGCGCATGCGCAAGGTGATCAACAAGATGGTCACCGAGGAAGACCTGATCCGCACCGTCACCACCGCCTACTCGCAGGGCTGGCGTCAGGTGAAGCTCTACTTCATGTGCGGCCTCCCCACCGAGGAGGACGAGGACGTGCTCGGCATCGCCGACCTGGCCAAGAAGGTCATCAAGGCCGGCCGCGAGGCCACCGGGTCGCGTGACATCCGCTGCACCGTGTCCATCGGCGGTTTCGTGCCCAAGCCGCACACCCCGTTCCAGTGGGCCGGGCAGGCCGACCACGAGACCGTCGACCGGCGGCTCAAGGCGCTGCGCGACTCGCTGCGCGGCGACAGGGAGTTCGGCCGCGCGATCGGTTTCCGCTACCACGACGGCAAGCCGTCCATCGTGGAGGGCCTGCTGTCGCGGGGCGACCGCAGGGTGGGCGCGGTCATCCGCGCCGTCTGGGCGTCCGGCGGCCGTTTCGACGGCTGGAGCGAGCACTTCTCGTACGAGCGGTGGATGGCGGCGGCCGAGCAGGCCGGCGTGGACGTCGACTGGTACACCACGCGCGAGCGGGCCGAGAACGAGGTCCTGCCGTGGGACCACCTCGACGCCGGGCTCGACCGCGAATGGCTCTGGCAGGACTGGCAGGAGGCGGTCTCCGGCGCCGAGGTCGAAGACTGCCGCTGGACCCCGTGCTACGACTGCGGCGTCTGCCCCACGATGGGCACGGAGATCCAGATCGGTCCCACGGGGCGGAAACTGCTGCCGCTGACGGTGGTCTAGCACCCCACGTGGGCGAGCCGTGCCTCGCCGTACACGTTCAGGCTCCATCGCGGCTTATCCTGAGACGTAGGAACCTGACTATGACACGGAAGGACGACACAGCTCTGAAACCTGTTCCCGAAGGGCCCCCGCCCGCGCCCACGGTGCAGCGCCTGCGTGTGCGCTACGCCAAGCGCGGCCGCCTGCGCTTCACCAGCCACCGCGACATCTCGCGGGCCGTCGAGAGGGCGGTCCGCCGTGCCGGCATCCCGGTGGCCTTCAGCGCGGGCTTCTCGCCCCACCCGAAGATCTCCTACGCGGGCGCGGCGCCGACCGGTGTCGCCAGCGAGGCCGAATACCTTGAGATCGGCGTTACCACGCCGTGCGACCCTGACCAGGTGCGTGCCGACCTCGACGGGTCGCTGCCGCCGGGCCTCGACGTGATCGACGTGGTGGAGGCGGGCCCCGGGGGGCTGGCCGACCGCCTGGAGGCCTCCGTGTGGGAGGTACGGCTGCCCGGCGCCGATCATCGGCTCGCCGAGGCGGCGGTGGAGAAGTTCCTCGCGGCGGGTACGGTCGAGGTGGAGCGCCTCACCAAAAAGGGCCCCAGGCGCTTCGACGCGCGGGAGGCCGTGCTGAGGCTCGAGGTGCCCGAAGGAACAGACAGAACCGCAGCTCAGGCGGCCGGACAGACGTGTGTCATACTGCGCATGGTTGTTCGGCACACAACGCCTGCCGTTCGACCCGACGATGTGCTCACAGGGCTGCGCCTTGTGGCCGACTTCGCGCCGCCGGTCCCTCCCGAGGTGACCAGGCTGGCGCAGGGGCCGCTCGACGCCGGTACCGGTGCGCTTGCCGACCCGCTCGGCCTGGACCGCGACACGCGCGGCGGCGAGGCGGGACCGGCGGGTGAGCACGTCGGCGGTTAAGGGCGTGACCCGCGCACGCGGGGCACGACCGCTGACAGGACTTGGCGCCTGCGCCTCCTCACCGGGGGCGCAGGCGGACAACGAGACACGAGAGCTCCTGCGCGGCGCGGTGACGCGCCCGGGAGCTGACGGGAGAGCGCCCGCATGCTCGAGAACGAGCCCAACGGCGGGGCCATTGGCCCTGACGGGGAGACAACTGAACAGCCCAAGGTGATCAAGCGTCGCCGCTCCAGCCGCCCGGCGGGCCCGCCGCCGGAGTTGCCGGAGGAGCCGGCGTCCGCTCCGGTCACGGTCCCAGCGGCACAGGCCGCGCCCACCGTGGCGCCGGGCAAGCCTTTGCCGAGCACGGCCGCGCAGCGCGCCGCCGGTGAGCCCGCCCCGATCGAGGAGTACACGAGCCTGGCCGAGGCGCAGAGCCCGGCTGAGCCGCAGAGCGCTGCCGAGCCGCAGAGCACGGTGGAGGCCGCCGTGGCCGACGCCGTCGCCGAGGCGGTCGCGGAAGCGGCGGTGGCCGAGAGCGTGGCCGAGACCATGGCGGACGCGGTGGCCGACGCGGTGGCCGAGGCCGTCGCGGAGACCGGCGCGCCCGTCGCCACGCCTGAGCCGATCACTGGGCCGATCACTGGGCCGATCGCTGGGCAGGTCGCCGAGGAGGCGCCCGCGGAGAAGCCCAAGCGCGCCACCAGGACCCGGTCCACCGCCACCACGCCGCGCCGCCGTACCACGAAGAAGGCCGCGGAGGCCGAGGCCGGCGCGGAGGTCGCGGGAGCGCTCCCGGCGCAGGCCCCTGCCGAGGCTCCGGTCGCGGAGCCCGCCGAGGCTCCGCAGGTCAGTGAGGTGGCCGCGCCCGGCGAGGTCGAGGCCGCGCCGGTGAAGCGCCGCCGTACCCGCAAGAAGGCCGAGCCCGAGCCCGAGGCCATCGCGCCCGAGCCCGTGGTCGCCGACGCCGTGATCGCCGAGGCCATCGAGCCCGAGTCCGCCGAGGTGCTGGCAGAGGCCGCCCCCGCCGCGCGGCAGGAAGCCGAGCCCGAGGCCAGGGCCGACGAGGACATTCTGGAGATCCTGCCCGAGGACGAGCCGCTCGACGACGAGCCCGCCGGCGAAGACCTCGACGAGGAGGTCGAGCGGCCCAGCCTGCTGTCCGACCCGTTCGGGCTGTCCGCGCGCAGGCAGGACCAGCCGGGCATGACGTTCCAGCGGCCCGCCGCCATCTTCGCGCCGCTGTTCCAGGCGCCCGACCCCACCCAGGCCAAGCCCGCCAGGCTGCCCGAGCCCGTGCAGCCGCCCGCCGCCGAGGTCCGTGAGGTCCGCGAGACGCGTGAGCCGCGCGAGGCCGACGAGGAGCCGGTCGAGGAGATCGCCGAGGACGAGGGCGACCTCGCCGACCTCGACACCGACGAGCAGGAGGAAGAGGGCACCGGCCGGCGCCGCCGCAGGCGCAGGGGCGGCCGGGGCCGCGGCAAGTCGCGTGAGCGCGACGAGTCGGAAGAGGGCGACGAGTCAGAGGACGAAGGCGACGAGGAGCAGGCCGAGGAGGCGCAGGAGGAGGAGACCTCCAGCTCGCGCCGCCGCCGCAGGCGCCGTCGCCGCGGCACCGAGGACGGCGCCGAGCCGTCCAGCGACGACCCGCCGAACACCGTCGTGCGCATCCGCGCGCCGCGCGCAGGTCGCGCCGCGCTCGACACCGCCACCGACGGCGTGCAGAGCGTGCGCGGCTCCACCAGGCTCGAGGCCAAGAAGCAGCGCCGCCGCGAGGGCCGCGAGCTGGGCCGCAGGCGTCCGCCGATCATCACCGAGTCGGAGTTCCTGGCCCGCCGCGAGTCGGTCGACCGGATGATGGTGGTGCGCCGCCAGGGCGACCGCACGCAGATGGCGGTGCTGGAGGACGGCGTGCTCGTCGAGCACTACGTCAACCGCGAGGCCAGCCAGTCCTACGTCGGCAACGTCTACCTGGGCAAGGTCCAGAACGTGCTGCCGTCGATGGAGGCCGCGTTCGTCGACATCGGCAAGGGGCGCAACGCCGTCCTGTACGCCGGCGAGGTGAACTTCGACACGGCCGGGCTCGAAGGCCAGCCCAAGCGCATCGAGTCGGCGCTGAAGTCGGGCCAGTCGGTGCTCGTGCAGGTCACCAAGGACCCGATCGGGCACAAGGGCGCCCGGCTGACGTCGCAGATCAGCCTGCCCGGCCGGTACCTGGTCTACGTCCCCGACGGGTCGATGACCGGCATCAGCCGCAAGCTGCCCGACAAGGAACGCACCCGGCTCAAGAGCATCCTGAAGAAGGTCATGCCGGAGAACGCCGGGGTCATCGTCCGCACCGCGGCCGAGGGCGCCTCGGAGGACGAGCTGGCGCGCGACGTGGCCCGCCTGTCGGCGCAGTGGGAGAACATCCAGAAGAAGGCCAAGTCGGCCAGCCCGCCCGAGCTGCTGTCGGCCGAGCCCGACCTGACCATCCGGGTGGTGCGCGACGTCTTCAACGAGGACTTCACCTCCCTGGTCGTGCAGGGCGACGACGCCTGGGAGACGGTCGACGAGTACGTCAAGTACGTCGCGCCGCACCTGGGCGAGCGGCTGTCGAAGTGGGACACCGACGAGAACGGCGACGTTTTCGAGTCGTACCGGATCGACGAGCAGCTGGCCAAGGCGCTGGAGCGCAAGGTGTGGCTGCCCAGCGGCGGCTCGCTGGTGATCGACCGTACCGAGGCGATGACCGTCGTCGACGTCAACACCGGCAAGTTCACCGGCCAGGGCGGCAACCTCGAGGAGACCGTCACCAGGAACAACCTGGAGGCGGCCGAGGAGATCGTCCGGCAGCTCAGGCTGCGCGACATCGGCGGCATCATCGTGATCGACTTCATCGACATGGTGCTGGAGTCGAACCGTGACCTGGTGCTGCGCCGGCTGCTGGAGTGCCTGGCGCGCGACAGGACCAAGCACCAGGTCGCCGAGGTGACCTCGCTGGGGCTGGTCCAGATGACCCGTAAGCGGGTCGGACAGGGCCTCCTGGAGGCGTTCTCGACGCCGTGCGAGTGCTGCAACGGCCGGGGCCTCATCGTCTCCACGGAGCCGGTGGAGGCCAAGCCCGAGCCGCGCGGCACGCAGGGCAAGATGGCGATCGAGAAGGCGGTCTCCGACAAGGTTTCCGCGGCGAAAGACTCCGCGAGCCGTGATACCGTGACCGGTGCGCTTGAAGACGTCCCGGGAGAGGACGACCAGGCAAGCCAGACTTCCGGCAGGGGGCGGCGACGCTCCCGCCGAGCCAAGTCCACCGACTAGGTGGGCTGTCCGACGATCCGGCCGGTTCGCTGGGAAACCGTTCATCCGGTATCCTGGTGAATCGGTGCGTCAGGTGACGTGCCCTGTTGGCGCGCCTACTCGGTTCGTCGGTTTGAGACAGGCCGAATGAACATGGCGCAGCATTCGGCCGGTCGCTCCGCGGGAGCGGCCGGTGACGCAACAGTGAGTCAGTAGAAGGGTTCCGCGGTGTACGCGATCGTTCGTTGCGGCGGCAGGCAGCAGAAGGTCTCCGTCGGTGACGTCCTCGAGGTGGACAAGGTCGCCGGCGAGGTCGGCTCTTCGGTTTCGCTGCCGACGGTGCTCGTCGTCAACGACGGCGATGTGACCACGGAGGCGGGCAAGTTCACGGTCAGCGCCGAGATCCTCGGTGAGACCAAGGGCCCGAAGATCCGCATTCTCAAGTACAAGAACAAGACCGGTTACAAGAAGCGCCAGGGTCACCGTCAGCGGTACACCCAGGTGAAGATCACCGGTATCGACCAGGCCTGATCGGGAGTTTGAGAGATGGCACACAAGAAGGGCGCGTCGTCCACCCGGAACGGCCGTGACTCGAACGCTCAGCGCCTGGGCGTCAAGCGCTTCGGTGGGCAGCTGGTGAACGCGGGCGAGATCATCGTCCGTCAGCGCGGCACCCACTTCCACCCCGGCGACAACGTCGGCCGCGGTGGCGACGACACGCTGTTCGCGCTGGCCGCGGGCCACGTGCAGTTCGGTGTCAAGCGCGGTCGCAAGGCCGTGAGCATCATTCCGGTCGCGGAGTAATTTCGCGGCTCTCGAAGTTGCACTAGGGGTGGATCGATCCGATCCACCCCTAGCTTTTTTTCTTGTACGTACTGGGGGAGAAGGTAATGCCGGACTTCGTGGACCAGGTGGTCCTGCACATCAGGGCCGGTGACGGGGGAAACGGCTGCGCCTCCATCCACCGGGAGAAGTTCAAGCCGCTGGGCGGGCCCGACGGCGGCAACGGCGGGCGGGGCGGTGACGTCGTCCTGGAGGTCGACCCGAACACCGCGACGCTGCTGGAATACCACCGGCGTCCGCACCGCAAGGCCGACAACGGCAAGCAGGGGCAGGGCTCCAACCGCGACGGCGCCAACGGCGGCGACGTGATCCTGGCGGTGCCCAACGGCACCGTGGTCAAGGACGCCCAGACCGGCGAGGTGCTGGTCGACCTGGTCGGCGCCGGCACCCGATACGTGATCGCGCAGGGCGGGCACGGCGGGCTCGGCAACGCCGCGCTGGCCAGCACCAAGCGCAAGGCCCCCGGTTTCGCGCTGCTCGGCGAGCCCGGCGACGGGCTCGACGTCATGCTGGAGCTCAAGAGCGTGGCCGACGTGGCGCTCGTCGGGTTCCCCAGCGCGGGCAAGTCGTCGCTGATCGCGGCGCTCAGCGCGGCCAAGCCGAAGATCGCCGACTACCCGTTCACCACGCTGATCCCGAACCTCGGGGTCGTCACCGCGGGCGAGACCGTGTTCACGGTCGCCGACGTGCCCGGGCTGATCCCCGGCGCCTCGCAGGGCAAGGGGCTCGGGCACGAGTTCCTGCGCCACGTCGAGCGGTGCGACATGCTCGTGCACGTCATCGACTGCGCCACCATGGAGCCCGGCCGCGACCCGGTCACCGACTACGAGGTGATCGAGGCCGAGCTGGCGGCGTACGGGAAACTCGAAGACCGGCCCCGCATGGTCGTGCTGAACAAGGCCGACGTGCCCGACGCGCGGGAGCTGGCCGAGCTGGTCAGGCCCGAGTTCGAGGCCAAGGGGCTGCAGGTGTTCACCATCTCGGCGGCCACGCACGACGGGTTGCGCGAGTTCACGTTCGCGATGGGCGAGTGGGTGGCCGCGGCCCGGGCGAACAAGCCGGTCGAGGAGCCGACCAGGCTGGTGATCCGGCCCAAGCAGCTCGGCGAGACCGGGTTCAAGGTGCGCCGGGTGAACGAGAACATGTTCCAGGTCACCGGCGAGAAGCCGGAGCGGTGGATCCGCCAGACCGACTTCACCAACGACGAGGCCGTGGGCTACCTGGCCGACAGGCTGGAGCGGCTCGGGGTCGAGGAAGAGCTGGTCAAGGCCGGGGCGAAGGCCGGGGCCGAGGTCGTGATCGGGCCCATGGAAGGCGGCTACGTCTTCGACTGGCAGCCGACGCTGCACGCGGAGTCGGTGCGCCAGGGGCCGCGCGGCACGGACAACCGGCTGGGGTAGCCGCCCTCGCCCGTCACGCGTCGGTGAGCGGCTTGCCGTAGACGGTGGAGCTGCTCCTGACCGTCATACCGGCCCGCTCGTACAGCGACAGCGCGCCGGTGTCCGAATGGGTCCAGAGCGTGCAGCCGCGCCGGCCGCCCTGGTGCAAGGCGTGGAACGCGGTACGCAGCAGCAGGCCCGCGATGCCCCGGCCGCGGTGATCGGCGCGGACGGCCACCCGGTCGACGTACCCCTCGTTCGTGCCGGGGGCGTCCAGGGACAACACCGCGCCGACCAGTTCGCCGCCGGCGAAGGCCAGCGGTGAGGCGGCGGGCGCGAAGGTGGGGCGGCCGACGGTCAGCCGCGCCCACTCCTGGTACGACTTGCGCCGCTGCTGCCAGGAGTCGAAGGCGTCCTCGGTCAGCAGGTACGCCGCCTGCTCGTCGCCCGGCTCGAACGGCCGCACGGTGATGCCCGGTGGCGGACCCGGTACCGCCGGCGCCGTGGGCAGCGCGATCTGCAGCAGCCACTGGGTGACGAACGCCGTGTAGCCGCGCGAGCGCAGCAGCAGCGTCGCCGCGTGATCCGCGTCCTGGATGGTCTGGGCGAGGCGCGGGCTGCCCAGCCGGCGTGCCCTGACCTCGGCCCAGCCGAGCAGCGCGCCGCCCAGCCCGAGCCCCCGATGGCGGGGGTGGACGTCGATCGCGCACCGCCGGCCCCGGTTCACCCAGGCGCGGGCGGCCGGGTTGCCATGCGGGTCGTGCACGAGCAGCGTGTCGGCGGCCAGGTCCAGGCCGGGACGCGCGAGGTCGGCGGTGATGGCGTCCTGGCCGGTCTCCGGCCGGCCGAGCAGGTCGTGCTCGGCGGCCGCGACCAGCCGGTGGATCGCCGGGGCGTCGGCGAGCGAGGCCGGCCCGGCCCGGAACCCGGCGGGCAACCTGAGGTCAGTCATGGGGAGGATTGTCCCCGACGACTCGCTCAGGCGGGCAGCAGGCGCATGAGTGTGTTGCGCGGCCCGGTCAGGCGGTGGCCGGCCAGCCGGGTCATGCGGCGCGACAGCGTCACCACGCGTTGCGCCGGCCTCCTGCGCTGGGCGTCGTACGCGCGCAGCGCCCCCGCCACCTCGTCCGCGGACTCCAGGCAGGCGGTGAGCGCGGCCGCGTCCAGCAGGGCCTGGCAGGCGCCCTGGCCGAGCGCCGGCGTCATGGCGTGCGCGGCGTCGCCGACCAGGGCGACGTTGCCGGTGACGAACGACTTCAGATGCGGTGCGAGGTCGTGGATCTCGTGCCGCAGCACGCCGTCCTCGCTCGCCTCGGCCAGGATCCGGGGGATCGGGTCGTGCCAGCCGGCGTAGCGCCGGCGCAGGTCGTCCAGGGTCTCGCGGTGGCCTTCCGGGGTCTGGACGGCGGCGTACCAGTTGCTGACACCCGGCTCCTGCGGCGTGATGCCGAACACCTGGCCGGGACCCCAGGTCTCGCCGTGGGCGGGCGGCTCGAACCCGGCGACGCCGCGCCAGGCCACGATGCCGCTGTAGCGGGGGCGTACGCCGGTGCCGAAGTAGGCGGCGCGGACCGTGCTGCGCAGCCCGTCGGCGCCCACCACCAGGTCGTGGTCCCGGCGCAGCGCCTCGGGGTCGGCGATCTTCGTGCCGGTCTCCACCGGGAGGTCGTGCGCGGCGGCGAGCAGGAGCTCCATCAGCGACGTCCTGGACAACATCAGCACCGGCGCCCCGCCCGCCCGCTCGATGCGTTCCAGCGGCAGGTCGGCGATGCGGCGGCCGCCCGGGGTGCGGATCTGCGCGTGCCGGTAGGGGATCGTGCGGTGGCGCAGCTCGTCGGCCAGCCCCAGCCTGGCGAGCGCGGCCTGCGCGTCGGGACGCAGGCCGAGCGCGGTGCCCTCGGGCCTGATCCGCGTCCAGCGCTCCAGCACGGTCACCTGCCAGCCGATACGGCGCAGCCCGACGGCGGTCGCCAGCCCGCCGATGCCCGCGCCGACGATGGCGGCGGTTCCCTTCATGGGTCATCCTCTCCTTGATCTACCCCAACTGTGGTACCACTGTTGTGGTAGATCGGGCAAGTCGCCATAATGAAGGCCATGGCGGAGAACCGGGACCGGCGCGACCTGCTGCGTGACGCGGCCATCGAGGTGCTGGCCGAGCAGGGCGGCAGAGGGCTGACCCACCGGGCCGTCGACCAGCGGGCCGGCCTGCCCGAAGGCACCGCCAAGAACTACTTCGCCAGCCGTGACGCGCTGCTGCAGGCCGCCGCCGAACGCTGCGTCGAGCGTTACTGGGCCGATCTGCGGCACGCGCAGTCGATCAGCGTCGACGGCCGCGACGGGCTGGTCGCGTTGCTGGCCGAGCTGGTCGAGCGGGCGCGCACGGTCAACCGCTCCCGCGTGCTGGCCTACGTCGAGCTGCACGCGGAGGCGGCGCGGCGACCGCGCGTGCGGGAGACGCTGGCCGAGCTCACCCAGGCCGATCTGGCGCTGCACCTGGAGTCGCAGCGGGCGGCCGGGCTGCCGGCCACCCGATCGGCCGCGGCCATGGTGACCATGTGCGTCAACACCGCGCTGACCTACCTGCTCACGCAGAGCCCGGAGACGCTCAAGGCGTACGGGCTGGACGACGTCCCCGCCTTCCTGCGCGGGCTCATCGACACGGCCTACCCCGCAGCGGCAACGTGACGATCATCAGTACGGCGATCGCCGCGAACCCGGCCGGATAGCCGACGGCCGGGAGCAACAGGCCGAAGCCCAGCGCGCCCACGCCCATCCCGGCGTCGTAGGCCAGGTTCCACAGCGCGCTGACCGTGCCCGTCTCGCCCCGCTCGAACATCAGCGTCAGCGTGGCGTTCTGCAGCACGCCGAACCCGGCGCCGAACAACGCCATGCCCGCCACCACCGTGATCGGGGCGTCCACCCAGATCTGCGCCGCGACGCCCGCGGCCGCGGCCAGGACGCCGGGCCCGAGCAGCCGGGCCGAGCCGTGCCTGTCACCGTGCCTGCCCGCCCAGTACCGGGCCACCGGCGTGGCGATCGACTGCGCCAGCAGCGCCAGCGAGGCCAGCTCGGGCGAGCCCGCCAGCGGCAGGAACGTCACCAGCACCCCGGTGGCCACCGTGACCGAGGCGAAGAGCACGGTGAGCCCCGCCAAGCCACTCAGCCCGGCCAGGCGACCCGGGGTCCTGGTGCGTACGGGCCTGGTGTCGGGCAGCGCGGGCCCAGCCGGCAGCCCAGCCGGCAGTACGGCCAGCAGCCCGGCCAGCGGGACGAGCCCGGCGGCGACCAGCACCGGGGTGAACCCGAGCGCGTCGCCCGCCCACAGGCCCAGCGGCAGCCCCAGCACCGAGGGGACGCCGACGGCCACGCCGTACAGGCCGAGACCTTCGCCGCGCCGCTCGTGCGGGGTCAGCTCGGCGGCCAGCGCGGTGCCGGCGACCACGAGCACGCCAAGACCGCCGCCGCGCAGCAGGCTCACCGCCAGCACCAGCGGCAGCGCCGGCGAGAGCGGCAGGACCAGCGCGGGCAGGCCGAGCAGCAGCAGGCCGAGCGCCAGCACCCGGCGGTAGCCGAGCCTGGCCAGCAGCCACGGCACCGCCAGCTCGGCCGCCACCGTGGCGGCCATCATCGCGCCGGTCGTCGCCCCCGCGCCGAACTCGCCCGCGCCGCCCTGTGCCGCGTACAGCGGGACCGTGGAGAACAGCAGGTAGAAGCCGAGCAGCCCGCTCACCGAGGCGATCATCATGTGGATCATCGAACGCGTCATCATGCCGACGACGCTGGCAAACCAGCCGGTCGCCGCACATCGGGCAGGATGCGTAGCGGCCTACGTAAAGCGGCCGCCGATAATGGGCGATGTGTTCGTCGGACGGAGGGCGGAGTTGGCCGCGCTGGCCGGCGCCTGGGCGCGGACGCCCGGTGCGGCGCTGGTCGTGGGCGAGGCCGGGATCGGCAAGTCCAGGCTGGTCGCCGAGTTCACCCGGCAGGTCGACGCCCTGGTGGTGGCGGGCGGCGCCGATCCGGGGAACGTGGCTTATGCGGCGTTCGTCCCGGTGTTGCGCAGGCTGGTGCGTGCTTACGGGCCCGAGCTGGTGCCCGGCGGCGGACGGCACGGGCTGGCCCGGCTGCTGCCCGAGCTAGGCGAGGCCGGCGAGCACCGGGACCTGGGCCGGGCGCGGCTGTTCGAGGAGGCGCTGCTGCTGGTCGAGCGCGCTGCCGAGCGCCGCCCGCTGGTGCTCGTGCTGGAGGACCTGCACTGGGCCGACCGGGCCGGCCGCGACCTGCTGGCGTTCCTGCTGCGGAACCTCACGCGGCCGGGCCCGCTGATCGTCGCGACCTCGCGCGAGCCGCTGCGGCTGCCCGGCGCGACGGTGATCAGGGTGCCGCCGCTCGCCACGGACGACGTGGCCGCGCTGCTCGGCCCCGACGCCGATCCCGGCGAGGTGGCGCGGATCGCCGCGCGCAGCGAGGGCAACCCGCTGTTCGTCGAGGCGCTGGCCGAGGCGGGCGGCGCGGCCGCGCGCACCCCGGCCTCGCTGCGCGAGCTGCTGCTGGCCGGGGCCGAACGTCTCGGGCGGGCGAGCCTCGACGTGCTGCGCGTGGCCGCCGTCGCCGGCCGCAGCACGCCGCACGAGGTGCTCAGATCCGTCGCCGGACTGGACGACCTGGCCCTGGACGACGCACTCCGGCCCGTCGTGTCGGCCAGGCTGCTGCTCGTCGACGGCGACGCGTACGTCTTCAGGCACGCCTTGATCCGCGACGCGGTCTACGAGGACCTGCTGCCGGGTGAGCGGCGCCGATTGCACGCCCGCTGCGCCGAGGCCTGGCCAGAACAGGCCGCCGACCACTGGTACGCGGCGGGCGACCGGCGGCGCGCCTTCGACGCCGCCTGGCGGGCGGGCCGCTGGGAACGCGTGCTCGACCTGTGGGATCCGGCCCACCCGGCGCCCGCCGACCACGCCGAGGTCCTGGCCCTGGCCGCCAGGGACGCGCTGCACGCCGGTGACGCCGTCCGCGCCGAGGAGCTCGCCACCCGGGCGCTCGGCGAGGTGGGCGACGACCCGCTGCGTGCCGCCCGCCTGCTGGAACTGCGCGTGGCGATCCGCGACCTGCTCGGCGAGGACGGGCTGGACGACCTGCGCCTGGCCGTCCGGCTGGCCCCGCGCGAGTCCAGGCTGATCGGCGCACTCGCCACCACCCTGTACTGGAACGGCCAGGACGCCGAGGCCCGCGCCCACGCCACGGCCGCGCTGGCGCTCGGCGACACGCCGTCGCTGGTCACCCTGGCCGCGCTCACCGCACTGGACGGCGACCTCGACGCCGCCGCCACCCTGTACGCCCGGGCCAGGGCGTCCGCGCCGGACGACGACACGCTGCTGATCTCCTACGCCGGCGAGGCCGACGTGCTGGAGGCCGCGGGCGAGCACGCCGGGGCCGAGGCGGCGGCCAGGCGCGGACTGGCCCAGGCCGAGCACCTGGGCATGGTGCGTTCGCGCGGCGCGCACCTGGCCTCGAACCTGGGCGAGACGCTGGTCTCGCTCGGCCGTCACCAGGAGGCACGCGCGGTGCTGGACGCGGCCCTGGCGCTCGACCCGCCGCCGATCCACCGGGCCTGGGTCCTCCTGGTCAGGGGCGCGGTCGCGCTCCTGGACGGCGAACCCGACGCGGCCGAGGACCTGCTCGGCCAGGCCAGGCCGCTCATGCGGGGCCGCTCGCGCGGCTACGACTCGTGCCTGGAGCCCGATCTGCTCGAAGCGAAGCTGGCCCTGGCCCGCGCCGACACCGGGCGGGCCGGGCGGCTGGTCGAGCACGTGCTGACGGAGCACGACCTGACGCTCAGCCGCCGCTACGCCTGGCCGCTGCTGGTGGTGGCGGCCAGGCTGGGCCGGATACACGTGGCGCCCGCGGGCATCGCGACGACCGGGCTGGTGCAGCGGGCCCACCGGGCCACGTTCGAGGCCGAGTGCGGGGGTTCGTGGGCGGCGGCGGTGGCCGCGTGGCGGGCGGTCGGTCAGCCGTACGCGCTGGCGCAGGCCCTGGTCAGGGCGGCCGGCCAGGACCGGGCGGCGGCCGGGGACTCGCTGCGTGAGGCGGCCGCGATCGCCGAGCGGATCGGCTCGCCGCCGCTGCGGCGTGAGGTCGCGGCGGCGGCCGCGGCGGCGCGGGTCAGCCTGGCGGGCGATCCCGGGTTGTCGCCGCGCGAGCTGGAGGTGCTGCGGCTGGTGGCCGAGGGGCTGAGCAACAGGCAGATCGCCGAGCGGCTGTTCATCTCGGCCAGGACCTCGGGCGTGCACGTGTCGAACATCCTGGCCAAGCTGGGCGTGGCCTCCCGGGTGGAGGCCGCCGCGCTGGCCCGCCGCGACGGGGTCGTCTGACGCCGCCGCTTCAGTCGTCGACTGAAGCGCCTCGGTCGCGGAAGAGGAGCCAGAAGGCGCGCCTTGGTCGCAGGAGAAGCGCCTCAGTCGCGGAAGAGCCGCCAGAAGGCGAGCGCTGTCTCGTGCGCGGGCCGCGGACGCGGCGCGGTGATCCAGTGCGCGACGACGCCGCACAGCGCCCCCGCCAGGTAGGCCGCGTGCAGCTCGACCGGCACGTCGCCGTGGCCCGACGGCCGGTTGCCCTCGGCGAAACGCCTGGTCAGCTCGGTGGTCAGCCGTTCGCGCAGGCCCACGGCGAGCCTGGCGCTGCCGTGCGCGTCGAGCATCCGCGCGTACAGCGGCGCCTGGGCCGCCACGTGCTCGAACAGCTCGGCCAGCGGCGGCGGCACGACGTCGCGCGGGGCGTCGAACGGGCACAGCCCGGCCGCCTGGACGATGCGGACCATGGCGTCCTCCATCGCGTCGGTGACCAGGCTGTCGAGGTCGGGGTAGTGCTGGTAGACCGTGGCGCGGTTGATCTCGGCCCGCTTGGCCACCGCCGACATGGTGATGTCGGCCAGGTCGTGGTCGGCCGACAGGTCGAGGATGGCGGCCCGCAGCCTGGCCCGGGTGCGCTGCACGCGCGGATCGTCCACGTTCACGGCCGCCACTCTACCGCACAGGCCGACAGGTGTTGCTTAAACGACAGTTGTCGATTATCTTGTTCGCTATGCGAATCGAAATCTGGGCGGACATGATCTGCGCGTGGGCCGGCATCGGCAGGCGGCGGCTGGAGAGCGCGCTGGCGGCCTGGGACGGTGAGCCGGTCGAGGTGGTGTGGCGGCCGTACCTCATCGACCCGTCGGCGCCCGCCGTCGCCACCCCGATGGAGGAGCTGCTGCGCGACCCGGCGGCCGACGAAGCGCTGCGGGCCTGCGCGCCCGGGCTGACCCCGGCGGGGAACCGGGTGCGCGTCTCCGAGGTCGCCGCCGGTGAGGGGATCGCGCCGTGGACCGGCTCGGCCTGGCGTACCAGGAGCCACGACGCGCACCGCCTGATCGTGCTGGCCCACGAGCACGGCGGCGCGGCGCTGCAGGACGCCGTGGCACAGCAGGTGCTCGCGGCCGTGTTCAGCAGGGGCGAGGACATCGGCAGCCCCGACGTGCTGGCGCACGCGGCCCGGGCGGCCGGCTTCGATCAGGGCCCCGGGCTGCTGGCCCACGGCGACGGCGCCGACGAGGTGCGCGAGCTGCTGCTCGTCGGCAAGGCACGGGGCGTGGCCACCTCGCCCACCTTCGTCGTCAACGGGCTGGCCCTGGCCGGCGCGCAGTCGTCCGCGACGATCCTGGCGTTCCTCACCGAGGCCGCCGGGCACGTCCAGCGGCGGCTGCCCGCCGAGGTCGAGCGGCTCAGGCACGCCGAGTCCCTGCTCGACCGGCGCGACCCGCTGGGCGCGCTCACCCTGCTCAAGCCGCTGCTGGCCGAGCACGGCGAGGACCGCGGCCTGCGCCTGCTGGCCGCCCGCGCCTACTACGCCTCCGCCCAGCTCGGCCGGGCCGCCGCCGCGCTGACCGAGCTGGCCGCGCAGACGCCGGACGACTCCTACGTCCGGCACCTGCTCGGGCGCACGCTGCAGCGGCAGGGCAAGGCCGAGCAGGCCGCCCCGCACCTGGCCATGGCCGCCGCCATGACCCCCGAATACGCCGGCTGACCGGCGGCAGCCCCGGCCTGTGCGGGTGTGGGCGGGCCTGGCACAGTGGCCGCATGCGTTTGATCAAGTACGGCCACGCCTGCGTCCGCCTGGAGGTCGGCGACCGGGTGCTCGTCATCGACCCGGGCGTGTTCACCGAGGCCGAGGCGCTCGACGGGGCCACGGACGTCCTGGTGACCCACGAGCACCCCGACCACCTCGACGCCGACAAGCTCGCGGCGGCCCGCCTGCGCGAGCCGGCGCTGCGCGTCCACCTGCCGCAGGCGGCCGCCGCCGAGGTCCCCGAGCTCGGCGACGCCCTGGTCCCGGTCGAGCCGGGGCAGCGCTTCACCGCGGCCGGGTTCGGCGTCGAGGTCGTCGGCGGCAGGCACGCCGAGATCTACGACGGCCTGCCCGGCTGCGCCAACGTCGGCTACCTCGTCGAGGGCGACGTCTATCACCCGGGTGATTCGCTGTTCGTCCCGAGCTCGCCGGTGACGACGCTGCTCGTGCCCGCCGCCGCGCCCTGGCTCAAGCTGGCCGAGGCGCTGGACTTCGTCCGCGCGGTGCGGCCGGCCCGCGCGTTCCCCATCCACGACGCCACGCTGAACGACCTGGGCCGCGACTATTTCGCGCAGTGGATGGAGTTCAAGGGCGAGACCGCTTACCTGGACATCGCGACAGGGGAGTCGGCGGCCCTCGGATAGGGTTCAGGGCGTGCGAGATCGGATCAGCTCAGCGTCGAGGGTCGTCGTCAAGATCGGCTCCTCCTCGCTCACCACCCCCCAGGGCACGATCGACGTGGACCGGGTCGACGCCCTGGTCGACGTGCTGGCCTCGCGGCGGCGCACCGGGACACAGATCGTCCTGGTGTCGTCGGGCGCGATCGCGGCGGGCCTCGGCCCGCTCGGGCTGTCGGCGCGACCACGCGACCTCGCCACGCAGCAGGCGGCGGCCTCCGTCGGCCAGGGGGTGCTGGTCGCCCGCTACACCTCCTCCTTCGCCAGGTACGGCCTGCGCGTCGGCCAGGTGCTGCTGACCGCCGACGACATGATGCGCCGCGCGCACCACGCCAACGCCCAGCGCACCCTGGCCAGGCTGCTGGAGCTGGGCATCATGCCCATCGTCAACGAGAACGACACCGTCGCCACCGACGAGATCCGCTTCGGCGACAACGACCGGCTGGCCGCGCTCGTCTCCCACCTGATCCACGCCGACGCGCTGGTGCTGCTGTCCGACGTCGACGCGCTCTACGACGGCCCGCCCAGCCGGCCGGGGTCGCGGCGGCTGGCCGAGATCCGCGGTCCCGAAGACCTGGTCGGCGTCGAGCTGGGCAAGAACGGCGCGGCGGTCGGCACCGGCGGCATGATCACCAAGGTGCAGGCGGCCAGGATCGCCACCGGCGCCGACGTGCCCGTCGTGCTCACCGCCGCCGCGCACGCCGCCCAGGCGCTGGCCGGGGCCGACGTCGGCACCTACTTCCACCCCGGCGGCCGCCACCCGGGCACCCGGCTGCTCTGGCTCGCCCACGCCACCACCGGCCGCGGCCGGCTCATCCTCGACCAGGGCGCGGTCGAGGCGATCGTGGGCCGGCGCAAGTCGCTGCTGCCGGCCGGGGTGACCTCGGTGGAGGGCGACTTCGCCGCCGGCGACCCGGTCGACCTGTGCGGGCCGCGGGGCGGCGTGGTGGCCAGGGGGCTGGTCAACTTCGACGCCACCGAGATCCCCGGCCTGCTCGGGCGCTCCACGCGGGAGCTGGCCAGCGCGCTCGGTCCGGAATATGAACGCGAGCTGATTCACCGCGACGACATCGTCATACTGGAGAGCCACGGCTGACCCGCCGGCGAGGGGCGCGCGACGTCCCGCTCCCGATCGAGGAGCGCCGCCGGGCGGCGATCACTGGAGTGACGAGGGAAGATCGGGGCTCGAAGAGCCCGGAGCAGCGGAGCGGAGCGGAGCCATGACAACGGAGTTCCTGGAGGTTGCCCACGCGGCACGAGAGGCCGCCGCCGAGCTGGCCCCACTGCCGCGGGCGCCGAAGGACCGGGCTTTGCGTGCCGTCGCCGACGCCCTGGTCGCGCACGCCGCCGAGATCGTCGAGGCCAATGCCGAGGACGTCGAGCGGGCCAGGGCCCAGGGCACGTCCGAGGCGATGATCGACCGGCTGCGGCTCGACGAGACCAGGATCGCCGCCATCGCCGAGGCCGTGCGCCAGGTCGCCGACCTGCCCGACCCGGTGGGTGAGGTGGTCCGGGGCTCCACGCTGCCGAACGGCCTGGAGCTGCGCCAGCTCAGGGTGCCGCTGGGCGTGATCGGCATCATCTACGAAGGCCGGCCGAACGTCACCGTCGACGCAGCCGCGCTCTGTCTCAAGAGCGGCAACGCGGTGCTGCTGCGCGGGTCGTCGAGCGCGTACTCGTCCAACACGGCGCTGGTGAAGATCATGCAGGCGGCGCTGGCGGAGACCGAGGTGCCGTCCGGCGCGGTGCAGCTCGTGCCCGGCCAGACCCGCGACTCGGTCAAGGCGCTCATGCGCGCCCGGGGCCTGGTCGACGTGCTCATTCCGCGCGGCGGCGCGTCCCTGATCAACTCGGTGGTCGAGGAGTCCACCGTGCCGGTGATCGAGACCGGCGTCGGCAACTGCCACGTCTACGTCGACGCCGACGCCGACGTGGAGCTGGCCGTGCAGATCCTGGTCAACGCCAAGGCGCAGCGGCCGTCGGTGTGCAACGCGGCCGAGACGTTCCTGGTGCACGCGGACGTGGCCGGCGCGTTCGTGCCGCGGGCGCTGGCCGCGCTGGCCGAGGCGGGCGTGACCGTGCACGGCGACGCGCGCATCGCCAGCCACGGCGAGGTCGTGCCGGTCACCGACGACGACTTCTTCACCGAATACCTCTCGCTCGACATCGCCGCCGCCGTCGTCGACTCGCTGGAGGAGGCGGTGGCGCACATCAGGAAGTACGGCTCGGGCCACACCGACGCCATCGTCACCCGGTCGCAGCGGGCCGCGCGCCGCTTCGTGTCGCTGGTCGACTCGGCGGCCGTGGCGGTCAACGCGTCCACCAGGTTCACCGACGGCGGTGAGTTCGGGTTCGGCGCCGAGATCGGCATCTCCACCCAGAAGCTGCACGCCCGCGGCCCGATGGGCCTGCCCGAGCTGACCTCCACCAAGTGGGTCTACACCGGTGAGGGGCAACTGCGCACGTCAGAGGGCACCGTGATGGCGAGCTGCGATTGCGACTGACCGGCGTGTCGGCCTGACCGGCCCCGTACCGGGTGGTTTGACTGGGAGGCATGGAGATTGTCATCGCTCTCGTCTTCTCGGCCGCCGTGCTGTTCGGCGCCGACCGCCTGCTGCTCTGGCTGGAGGCCCGCGGGCACGTCAACTGGCGCAGGAAGGGGCGCAAGGATCTGTCGGACGAGCCCACCGGCGAGTTCGACAGCATGCTCTCCGACCGTTCGCGGCGATAAACCCGCGCGGGTTCCGGCGTGCCGCAGGCGTCAACCGTCGCCCCAGCGCTAGGGTTGTGTCCCTTATGGGCGCGCCGAGCGGGGAGGGACGGTGAGCAAGCTCGGCAAGGTCGGGCCGTACACCTTGGTCGAGCGGCTGGGCCGTGGCGGCATGGGCGAGGTCTACCTCGCCAGCGCCCGCCGTGGCGAGCGCGTCGCACTCAAGGTGCTGCACGACCTGGCACAGGACGAGACCTCCCGCATCAGGCTTGAGCGTGAGGTCCGCGCGCTGCGCCGGGTCGAGAGCCCGTACGTGGCGAAGGTGCTCGACGCCGATCTGAGCTGTGACCGGCCCTACCTGGTCATGGAGCACATCGAGGGCGCCACCCTCCTCGACCTGGTACGCCAGAGCGGCCCCCTCGACGTGGCCGACCTGGTCGACATGGCGCAGGGCATCGCCGCCGCGCTGGCCATCATCCACGCGGCCGGGGTGGTGCACCGCGACCTCAAGCCGGGCAACATCCTCATGGGCTCGACCGGTCCGGTGCTCATCGACTTCGGCATCGCGCAGGTGCTCGACGCCACCCGGCTGACCATGACCGGCACGTTCCTCGGCACGCCCGGCTACACCGCGCCCGAGATCTTCGCCGACGAGCACGTCGACTCGCCCGCCGACGTCCACGCCTGGGGCGCCACGGTGGCGTTCGCCGCCACCGGCCGGCCCACGTTCGGCCGCGGCACCGCCGAGGCGCAGATGTACGCGGTGCTGAACGGCCAGGCCGACCTCAAGGGGGTGCCGGTCGCGCTGCTGCCTCTGGTGCGGGCCGCGCTCAACCGCGAGCCGAGCAAGCGGCCCACCGCCGCGATCCTCGCCGACCGGCTGTCTCGGCTGGCCAAGGCCACCAGCACGCCCGAGCCCGAGCCGCCGGCCCCGGCCCGCGCCGCCGCCGCGGTGGTGGCCGAGGAAGGCAAGGGCACGGCGGTACGCAGCCGCGCCGACGAGGGACGCGCCCGCCCGGGCGGCGCCGACGGCAAGGTGCCCGCCCCGCGCACCAGGACGAACCAGGACGGCAAGGCCGCCACGTCACGTGGCCGCTCGAACCCCGAAGGCAAGCAGCCCGCCGCCCGTGCCAGGACGAACCAGGACGGCAAGGTGCCCGCCCCCCGTGGCCGGACGAATCCGGAGGGCAAGGTCACCGCCGCTCGTCCACGCACGAGCACGGACGCCAAGCCCGCCGTACGCGGGCGCACGAGCGGCGAGTCGACCGGGCCGCGCGCTCGTCCGAGGACCCCGGCCAAGCAGCAGGCCAAGCCGACCGCCGGGCGCAGGAGCGGGCTGCGTACCGAGGCGCCCACCACGCTGCCGGCCGGCAACGGCGCGTTGTTGCTGCTGGCGGTGCTGGCCGTGCCGTGCGTGGTGACGTCGGTGATCTGGCCGATCGCCTCCATCGCCATCACGGCCGCGTTCGTGGTGGTGACCAGGTCGTTGTGGATGAGCCACTGGCTGGTCAGGAACCGCAGCGCGCGGCGCACCAGGATCGCGTTGCGGGTGTTGTCGTTCCCGTTCGCCCTGACCGGGGCTGCGGCGACGGCCGTGGTGTGGCCGGGCGTGCCGGTGGCCGTGGCCTCCGGCGGCGCGCTGTGGGCGACCGGCGGCGGTCAGATCACCTCGGACTGGTGGCAGCAGCCCGCGCCCGTCACCGTGGCCGGCGTGGTGTTCGGCATGTTGTGCGGGGCCGTCAGCGGGCGCGAGATCGAGCGGATCGGCGGGCGGCTGCCCGAGCTGCGCAGGGAGGGGCTGCGCGCACTGGCCGTGCTGGGCGGGTTCGTCGCCCTGTGCGCGGCGGCAGTGCGCGCGATCGCTCTCCTGCTCTGACCTGCGCCGACCTGCTTGGCGGGGTCAGCCCTGGCCGCCGTCGCGGCGCGAGAAGCGGTTGAAGATGCGCTCGCCCGCGTTGACGGCGCCTTCGGCCACGTCGCGCAGCACGCCGATGAACGGGTCTTGCGACTGGGCCCAGGAGGCCCGGTACGACTCGGCCGCGGCCTTGATCTCGTCGGTGACCCTGGCGTCGGCGTCGTCCTCCCTGCGCGGGTAGTCGCCGCCGAGGATGCGCTCGTACTCGCCGCCGCGGTGCCACTTGTCCAGCTCGGCCACGCGCACCACGGCGAACGGGTGGGTGGTGCCGAGCAGGTTGAGCACCTTGAGGAAGCCGTCGCGCAGGTCGCCGGCGGTGTCGTATTCCTGGTACTGCTCCAGGAACGCCTCGATGTTCATCTCGTGGGTGTAGTCGCCGCCGGCCAGCTTCATCAGCGCGCGCTTGGCCGCCTCGGGGTTCTGGCCCGTCAGCAGGCCGCCGCGGTCGGAGGACAGCTCGGACTTGCGGTACCACTCCTCCAGGCCCGCCACGATCGCGCGCAGGCCGATGTAGCCGAGCGGGATCCACGCGACGCGGGTGGCCAGGCGGGTGAGGATGTCGAGCATCGTCCGGTAGACCGCGTGACCCGACAGGATGTGCGAGGTCTCGTGGCCGATGACGAAGCGCTGCTCCTCCTCGTTCATGAGGTTGAGCAGCCCGGTGGTCACGACGATGAACGGGTCGTCGAAGCCGATGGCCTTGGCCTGGACCTGCGGGTCCTGCTGGACGTAGATCTCGGGGATCCGGTGCAGGTCGAGGATGTAGGCGGCGTCGCGGCCCATGTCGTACAGGGAGCGGAACTGGGTCTCGCTCACGCGTACGGCGGAGGCGAGGTACATCAGGCGCAGTCGTCGTTCGCTGATGAGGCCGGACATCTGCTTGAGAACGGTGTCGAACCCACTCAACTTACGCAGAGCGACCAGGGCGGACCGGTCTGCGGGGTGTTCGTAGGCTCGGGACGAGATGCCGGGCAGTTGGACGCGATTGCGGTCCGGGGTGGTCGTCATGCCCGGCATGCTACGTCCGCCACGGAAGTGATGCGCGGTCATCAACGAAGGGGGGTGGCATCATGTTGGGATACTGAGTCCGCGTAAGGTCCGTTTCATGATGAACGCGCCTGGTGTCCAGGGGAAGCGACGCGTGGGTGTTATGGGCGGTACGTTCGACCCCATTCACCACGGTCACCTCGTCGCGGCCAGCGAGGTGGCCCACCATTTCAACCTCGACGAGGTCGTCTTCGTGCCCACGGGACGCCCGTACCAGAAGGCCGAGCGCGAGGTCTCCGCGGCAGAGGACCGCTACCTGATGACCGTGATCGCGACGGCGTCCAACCCCCGCTTCTCGGTGAGCCGGGTGGACGTGGACCGGCCGGGGCCGACGTTCACCATCGACACGCTGCGTGACATCTCCGAGATCTACGGGCCCGAGGCGGAGCTGTACTTCATCACCGGCGCCGACGCGCTCGGGGCCATCCTGGGCTGGCAGGACGCCGACGAGCTGTTCGAGCTGGCCCACTTCGTCGGCTGTACCCGTCCTGGGCACACCCTGCACGACCCGGGGCTGCCCGAGGGGCGCGTGACCCTGCTGGAGATCCCGGCGCTGGCCATCTCCTCGTCGGAGTGCCGGCAGCGGGTGGCCAAGGGGGAGCCGATCTGGTACCTGGTGCCCGACGGGATCGTCCAGTACATCAACAAGCGCGGTCTCTACAGCTAGGGGGCTGTTCGCGGCCGTTGGGTGGCCGTGGGTGCGCTCACTGCGGGTCCGGGGGCGTTGCGTGGGGCGTGTAGCGGCGGGCCACCTCGTGGAAGGCGGCCTTGGGCGTCCAGCGTCCCGGGTCGGCCGGATCTGTCTTGACCAGGCCGAACCCGGCCATGTCCAGGTCGGCGCGCGGATCCGGGCGATGGGGGAAGTCGCGCATGGCGAAGGTGAACACGAAACAGCCGTGCACGCCGTGCCGGTCGTAAAGTTCGATCAGCTCGGACAGGTAGCGCGCCTGGGTGCGTTCGTCCCGTACGTGGCCGTCCCTGACCCGGGGCGGGTTCGCGAACCAGTTGACGATCATGAACGAGCCCGGGCCGCGCAGATCGGCCCCGATGTGCGCGCCGCAGCCGAATTCGGTGATCACCACCGGCTTGCCGGCGTCTCGCAGCAGGCCGAGCAGCCGTGCCTGGTACGCCGCCGGGTCCGGGCCCATCCGGTAGAGGTTCACGCCGGCGAGGTCGAAGGCGGACCAGTCGACGTCCTCCCAGTAGCCGGCCGCGTACGTGATCGGGCCGTGGAAGTCCCTGCGGGCGGTGGCCAGGGCCTCGCCGAGCAGCGCGTTCAGCTTGCGCGTGATGCGCCGTCTGAACAGGTGCCCCCAGCGGATCAGGACCCGCAGCCGGACGAGGACGCCCGGCCCGGGGACCATGCCTGACGTGGTGACCGACAGTTCCGTGCCGAGGACGAGCGTGACCCGGCCCGGATGACGCGCCCGCAGCTCCTCGGCCGCGACGGCCGTGCGGGCGAGCCTGGCGAGGAGCTCGGCGCGGGAGCGGCCGGACAGGTCCGGCCGGAGATGGACGTCGAGCCCGGCCTCCAGCGCGGCCTCGGCGGCGGCGACCTGGGCCGCGTGGTCCGAGGCGATCAGCATGACGGTGGTGCAGTGCAGATCTCGCCTGATCGCCCGCAGATCGCGCCGCACGGCCTCGGCGGGCACGCCGTCGCAGACGTACGAGATGCCCTTGATCTTCACCCCGCCCACGGCCTCGACCCTACCGAGGGGCGGGCGGCGGTGGGTGTGCGCAAGTGCCCGCTCACCAAGTCGTCATATTTGCCCTAATAACCGGACGAATCGGTGAAGGTTCGGGACACTCGCCGATACTCAGAGGTGGGGTGTCGGTCCGGAAGGGTAACCTCAAGGTAGGGCAGTCAACTCAGGAGGATAGACCCGCATCGTGACCGCATCTGACAGAGCCGTCCAGCTCGTCCGCATCGCCGCAGAGGCGGCCGCCGACAAGCTGGCCGATGACATCCTCGCCTACGACGTCAGCGAGCAGCTCGTCATCACCGACGCTTTCCTGCTCTGCTCCGCCACCAACGACCGCCAGGTACGCGCCATCGTCGACGAGATCGAAGACCGCCTGCGCATCGAGGCGGACGCCAAGCCCGTGCGCCGCGAGGGCGAGCGCGAGGGCCGCTGGGTGTTGCTCGACTACATCGACATCGTCGTACACGTCCAGCACGAGGAAGACCGCACCTTCTACGCGCTCGAGCGCCTGTGGAAGGACTGCCCGGCCATCGGCCTTCCCGAGAGCGTGCTGCAGTCCAACATCCAGCGGGCGCGCACTTGAGCAAGCGCATCGTCTGCCTCAGGCACGGGCAGACCCTGTGGAACGTCGAACATCGCTTCCAGGGGCACTCCGACATCCCGCTCGACGAGACCGGCCTCGCCCAGGCGGCCAGGGCCGGCTCCCTGCTCGCGTCGCTGCGGCCGACCCTCATCGTCTCCTCCGACCTGCGGCGGGCCAACGACACCGCGCTCGCGCTCGGCCGTCTCGTCGGGCTCGACGTGGCCGTCGACAAGGACTTCCGCGAACGCGGCGGCGGCCAGTGGGAAGGCCTGACCCGCGACGAGATCGCCGCCCAGTGGCCCGAGGAGTACGCGGCCTGGGAGGCGCCCGACGGCGAGCCGGTGACCGAGGTGGCCGCCCGGGTGGCCGGGGCCATGCGGCGCTGGGCCGCCAGACTCGACGACGACGGCCTGCTCGTCGTGGCCTCGCACGGGGCCGCGCTGCGGCTGGGCATCTGCGAGCTGCTGGGGCTGCCTGAGCCGCTGTGGTCGGCGCTGGGCGGGCTGGGGAACTGCTCGTGGTCGGTGCTGGAGGAAGGGCGGCGGGGGTGGCGGCTGGTGGAGCACAACGCGGGCACGCTGCCTGAGCCGATCAGCAGCGACGACCGTCCGGACGCGGAGGTCTGACGGGTCGCGCGGCTGGGTGGCTCGGTTGCGGGTGGCTCGGCTGTGGAGTGTTGTTGAGGCGGGTTTGTGTTTGGCGCGGGTTCGGGGTGGTTTTGGGCGGTTGGGGAGCGTTGGGCCGAGTGGCGGCAGGTGAGTGGCGGCGGGTGACCGTTGTCGGGCAGGTGCTGTCAGCCCAGCGTTGTTGGGCGGGTGCTGAGGGGTAATCGCTGACGGGCAACCGTTGTCGGCAACAGCTGACGGGCAACCGTTGTCGCCAACGGCGGTTGGACAACCGCCGTTGGGCAACCGTTGTCACCGGGCGCTGTCGTGTCGGCAGAATGCGGTCGGCGCTGTCGGGCGGGTGCTGAGGGGTATCCGCTGACGGGCAACCGTTGTCACCGGGCGCTGTCGTGTCGGCAGGGTGCGGTCGGCGCAGCGCGGGTCGGGCGGTGCCAACGGGTAACCCGCTGTTGGGCAGCTGCCGTCGGGTAACCGCTGCCGGGCAACTGCCGTCGGGCAACCTTTGTCGGCGGGCGCTGTCGGGGCGACCGCTGTGGTGGGGTGACCGCTGGGGCGAGTTGCGCTGCCGGGTGACCGTTCTTGGCCGAGCCGCGCCGCCGGGTGACCGCTGGGCGACCAGGGTGTCGGCGGCTCCTGTCGGCACGACGACCCACCGATCGGGCCTCGCTCCAGCAGCCAGGTGCGCCACTCACGTCGGCGGAACCAACGCCCGCCGACACTCACCCGAGCCCGCAGCGCCCAGCCAGCCGTTGCCTAGCGCGCGGAGACCGTCGCCGACCGCGCGGAGACCGTGGCCGGCCGAGCGGTCACCCGGCCGTCGCCGTTCGCCCAGCCGTCGCCGTTCGCCCAGACCGCCGTGGGTGTCGCGCCGAACAGGACCCGGTGGTTGATGGCGCGCGACTGGTTGGTCGGTCGATGGGCCGAACCGCGGCCGTAACCCGTAGCCGCAGCCGTGACTGCGGCTCTGACCGCGACCGTGGCCGCGGCTGTGATCGCGACCGTGGCCGTGACCTGGCCAGACGGTTGCTTGTGTCCTGCGCTGTCTTGGGCGGCCGGAACCCACGCGCGCGCGTTCAATGACCTGAGAGCGCCACACGAGGAGGCGTGGCCGTCGCGGAAGCGGAAGCGGAGGCGTTTGCGGTGGCTGTAGCGGTGGCGGAGTCAGCGTGAGGCGTCGACGTCAGCCTGCGGTCGGCATTGGCCCGGGCATGGACGTCGGTCCGGGCGCGGGTATGGACGTCGGTGTGAGCGCTGACATGGGCGGCGGCAGGGACGCCCCGATGGGCGGCGGCCGGAGTGGTGATATGCAGGTTGCTGCTGTCGTTGTAGTTCTTGAGCGTGATGGCACTGGCGGCGCGCTCGGTCATCCTTTTGATCATGTTTTTCCCCGGCATGTACGGCAAAAGCCGCATCATCTGATTACGCGTCCAGATCTGGGACCTCTTCTGCGGAACCAGGTACTTGTCCGCCCCCTTGGCCTGGCTCTGGCACGTAGCGATATATGGGCGCATGAGCGTCTCGTACGCCGAGAACGCCGCCCGATGGTCACCCCGGGCCGAGGTCAGCTCTCCCGCCAGCACGTACGCCCCGATCACTCCCAACCCCGTACCCATCCCGCCGGGCCCGGGTGCGTAACCCGCGTCGCCGACCAGGACGACGCGTCCCGCCGCGTACCGATCGAGCACGAGCTGGCAGGCGGGGGCGAAGTAGAAGTCGACGGCCTCGTCCATGGCCGCCAGCAGTTCGGGCACCCGCCAGCCGAGCCCGTCGAACGCGCGTGAGATCAGCGCTCGTTGCGCGGCCGGGTCGCGGTGGTCGTAGTCCAGGGGAGGAGAGGCGAAGTCGAGCGAGGCCCGGGTGCCCTGGATCGTGGCGCAGCGACCGGGGACGCTGTACATCCGGCCCTGGCTGCCGGTGCCGAGTTCGTCGGGCACGGTGAAGATCGCGCCGTACAGGCCCAGGTGGACGGGCTCCACCGGCGGGAACGCCAGCTCGCGTACCTTCGATCGCACCCCGTCCGCGCCGACGACTAGGTCGAACGTCCGCGTCGGCGACCGCTCGAACGTGACGTGCACGCCGTCCCCGGTCTCGGTGAGCGTGGTGATGGAGTCGCCGAAGATGTACTCGGTGCCGGGCAATGAGGCCTCGTACAGGATGCGCGACAGGTCGCCGCGCAGGATCTCCACCTCACCGCCGAACACCTCGGCGGGCAGGCTCGACAACCGTCGCCCCGCGGCGTTGACGATGACTATGTCACCCATTCCGGTCGCCGCCGCCCTGACGGTCGGCAGCATGCCCATGCGGTCGAGCACGTCCAACTGCGGCGCGCCACGGAAGTCCACCGCCTGACCGCCGGGGCGCAGCGCAGGGGCCCGCTCGACGACTGTGGGACGAAATCCGTACCTGGCCAGCCAGTAGGCGAGTGCGGGTCCGGCCACGCCGGCGCCGGAGATCAGGATGTTCTGGTTGCGCATAGTGCGGCTCGCTCTCCAGTGCGGTGGTGTACGTCGTACGCGAACCATAGGATCGCGCCACTTTCCAGGCAATACTCGGGAGTCCCGCACTAGTGCACCGAGTGGCCGCCACGTGGTTGGATGGCAGGAGGTGCACTAGGACAGAACCGCACCAGAACCGCACCCGGACCTGGATCGGGATCATGGCTGGGACCAACCCCAACCCTGGGATCCAGGCTCGAAACCGGAACTGGAACCGGAACCTGGGGCCTGGGCCGGGACCGAGCCGCGAGCCTCGTTCCGGGGCCAGCGCCTGGACCTGAATCCCCGGCCCGGAGCTCCGGACCTGGCGCTCCGGACCTGGACCTGAAGCCGCCGACCTGGAACCCCGGACCTGGAGCCGCGGACCCGGGCCTGGAATCCCGGACCTGAGCCTGGAACCCGCAGACCTGGAACGGCGGACCTGGAACCGCGGACACGGAACCCGGATCCTCGGACTCGGGACCCCGGACCTGGACCTGGACCTGGAACCCGCGGACCTGGAACCCGCGGACCTGGAACGCGGGCCCGGAACCCCGGGCCCCGGACCCGGGAACCAGGACCCGGGAACCAGGACCCGGAACCGGAACCCGGGAACCAGGCCCGGGACCGAGCTGCGAACCCAGGCCCGGTGCCCGGAGCCAGGCGTGGCAGGGGTTGGCGAACGACCGAAACGAACGAGACGGGAGTGATGCAGGAATGCCAGAGAGACCAGGCATGTCCTCGAGACCATCGACGGCATCGACGGACCGATCCGACGCGCCATACCTCCGAATCGTCGAGGAACTGCGGAAACGCATCGCCACCGGCGAACTGGCCGCAGGTGACAAACTGCCATCCACCCGGCAGATCACCCGAGACTGGGGGGTCGCCATGGCCACCGCGACCAAGGTGCTCAGCCGGCTGCAGGAGGAAGGGCTGGCCCGTGCCGTACCCGGGGTAGGCACCGTGGTCACCGGCCGCGACCAGGACCCGCCCGCACGCCCTCCGCAGGACCTCGCCAGGCAGCGCATCGTCCGCGCCGCCATCCAGATCGCCGACGGTGAGGGCCTGCCCGCCGTCTCCATGCGCCGCCTCGCGACCGAACTCGGCGTCTCCGCGATGTCGCTGTACCGGCACGTCGCGGGCAAGGACGAACTCGTCCACCTCATGGCCGACGCCGCCTACGCCGGGGATCCGCTGCCCGCCCGGCCACCCCGCGGCTGGCGCGCCCAGGTGGAGCTGTCGCTACGCCTGCAGTGGCGCATCTACCGCCGCCACCCCTGGCTCGCCCAGGCCATCTCGCTGACCAGGCCGGAGTTCGTCCCTGGCGGCATGGCGCACACCGAGTGGCTGCTGCGCGCCGTGCACGGCCTCGGGCTCGACCCCAACGCCATGCTGCACGTCACCGTGTCGCTGGCCAACTTCGTCCGCGGTACGGCCGCCAGCCTCGAACCCGAAGAACAGGCCCGCACCGACACCGGCCTCACCGACGACGAGTGGATCCAAACCCGCGAACCCGACCTGACCGCCCTGTTCGCCGACGGCGCGTACCCGACGCTGGCCGGCGTCCTGATGAGCCCGGACCTGAACCTGGACCTGGACTCGCTGTTCGAGTTCGGCCTGAACCGCCACCTGGACGGCCTCGCCGTCCTCCTGGCCAGAACCCGAGACGGCGGGACCCGCACCAGAGCGCCATACGGATCACATGCAACGAGGACTCGCGGCTGAGCGGCGCGTTGGTGCGGCTGGATGGGGCTGCCGGAGCCTATGGCGTTCTCGGCCTGGGGCCTCCCTTGGGGCTGGTCGTGGAGACGGGAGGTGGGTCGCTGGTGGTGAGACGAGTGCCGTTCTGACGGGCGTCCTGGCGGAGGAGGTGGCTAGGAGTGGCCCCGCCGTCCCTAGCCAGAAGTAGGAGAGGTGTGCGGGGGAGTCGCGGCGGTGAGGCAACAGGCGTTCGGACGACGAATCGGGGCGTGCGGGGGAGCCATGACGGTGAGCAACAGGCGTCAGACGACAAATCGAGTACGCACGGCAGCTTTCGGCCTGGCTAGCCGGATGACAACGCGACAGCGTGGCGGCGAAGTCGCAACTTCCCGAATGGGAACCGGCAGGGCGTTGTGCGAGGGGCATCAGGCGAGTGGGGTATCGGGCGAGATCGTGCAAGGGGTATCGGGTGAGGGTGTCGGCCAAGATGGCGTCGGGCGAACGGGTGTCGGCCAAGATGGCGTCGGGCGAACGGGTGTCGGGCGAGAGGGTGTCGGCCAAGAAGTGGGCGGGGTGAGCGTCTGTGGGTGTTCATGGAACGTGCATGAGCGTCCAGGGAACGCCTGTGGGCGTCTGTGTGCAGATCGGGCGGAGGGTTGAACGAGTAGGCGGGGCGGGCGCGATTATGCGAATGGGTCCAGATGGCTATATGCTCTCGGAGCGCCGCAACGGGAGGACTCGAGGCGGTGACCAGGGGCTATAGCGCAGTTGGTAGCGCGCCTCCATGGCATGGAGGAGGTCTGGGGTTCGAATCCCCATAGCTCCACACAAACAGAACCGCCTCTGTCTCGTCGAACTATCGACGGGCAGGGGCGTTTTTTCGTTCACCTGATGATGCACCCCCCACGGACCCTGCGCCCCCATGGGCCATCGAAGTCGGATCCTCAGCCAGGTCTCCTACAAGCGCCTCGTCATCTCCTACGCCGTTGTCCTCCTGCTCTTGTTCATGGGATGGCGCAGGATCGCGGGAGGTGTCCGGGATTGTGAGAAGCGGTCTGAGGGGTGGGGTGGCCTCGGTCGTGGGGATTCGGGTGTGCGGTTGCTGTAGGTAAAGCATCGCTCACGGTTGGCTTCGGATGCCTTCACGGCAAGGGGGCTTGAACGGGGGGCGTGATGTGCTCGAAGAGGGTGTGCGTGCGGCAGGCCCATCTCCGGGACGGGCGTGGTGGTCGATCGAAGTAGACCGCTTGGGTCGACCACTACGCCCGCCGTGTCACCTCATGCAAGACGCCTCTCGCCGCAACCAGTCGGACCATCGCCAGCCTCGCCCGCCTGACCATGGGGAGGGCCGAGGGGAGGGAAGGCTTGGGGAACGGAAACGGCCGATGGG
>NZ_JABCPZ010000075.1 GCF_013283785.1 Nonomuraea antri | reverse complement strand
GGTGGGCGCGGAAGCACGGCCTGCGCACCCGGGTGGCGGTGGCCGATCCGGAGAACTCGGCGTACTTCCCCGGCTGGACCCTCGACGCCTCCGACTACGCGACCGGCATGCCGTCCAGGATCGAGGGCATCGGCCGGCCGCGCGTCGAGCCGGGCTTCCATGGCGACCTCGTCGACCGGGTGATCCCGGTGCCCGACGCCGCCTCCGTCGCGGCGGCCCGGCGCATCAGGGAGGTGACGGGCCTGCCGGTGGGCGCGTCGTCGGGCACCGCGCTCTGGGCGGCGCTGGAACTGGTCGAGCGCCTGCGCGCCCGGGGCGAGGGCGGCACGGTGGTGTCGCTGATCGGCGACGCGCACGAGCGGCACCTGGCCACCTGCCACGACGACGGCTGGGCCGTCCAGAAGGGTCTCGACCCGGCCCCGTACGAGCGTGAGCTGCGCGAGCGCTAGATCCAGCCGTCCAGGCCGGTGAGGAAGTCCTCGTACAGGTGCCGGTGAATGGTGTGCTCGGCGCCCTTCACCACGCGTACCTCGAAGCCCTTGCCGCGTAGTTCGTCCTGGAAGCCGGGCGAGACCAGGAAGCTCGGGTCGGCCACCTGCACCAGGGAAGGGACGGCGGCGGCGGGCGTGAAGTCCGTGCCGGTGGCCCGGCCGACCGACAGCGCGGTACGCGGGTCCCAGTTCTTGAGCATCTGCACCTCGACGGCGACCTCGTCGGCCGAGAACCCGGGGTGGACGGCGGCGATCTGCTCGGCCGTCTGGTCCTTCAGCCCGGCGAACGTCTCGGCCATCGGGACCCCGCCCTCCGTGACCGGCAGCCGGAAGGCCGGGTCGGAGTAGACGGCGCGGGCCGGCCTGAGCGCGTCCACGGCCAGGGCGAGCGTGAGGCCGCCCAGCGAGTGCCCGATGGCTAGCTCGGGAGCGGCGGGCACCGATTCCAGCACGGATTCTGCGAACAGGTCCGGCGGGTAGTCGTCGGCGCGCGGGCTCAGCCCGTGTCCGGGCAGGTCCACGGCGATGACGCGGTATCCGCGCGCGGTCAGCTCGGGACCCACCCGCCACCAGCACTGATGGTCGGCCATGATGCCGTGGATGAGCACGGCCACGCGGTCGCCGTCGCCCCATTCGCAAGTGTGCAGCTTCATGAGGGAAAATCCTTCCGGTGCTTATACGTATAAGCGCTTGATACCATCCGAGCGATGGAAGGGACAAGAGCAGGCCGCCCGCCGACCAGCGTCGACGTGGCCAGGGCCGCGGGCGTCTCGCAGGCCACGGTCTCCTACGTGCTCAACGACAACCCGCACGCCCGCGTGAGCGAGGAGACCCGCCAGCGGGTGCGCGACGCCGCCGCGCGGCTGGGCTACGTGCCCGACGCCAGCGCCCGCACGCTGCGCACCGGCCGCAGCGGCATCGTGCTGATCCCGCTCTCCCGCGCCAGGGTCGGCCGCCTGGCCCAGGAGCTGTTCGACGCCATGGAGGACGAGTTCAGAGCCCGCGGCTACACCCTCGTCCAGTACGGCGAGCGGCGGCTGAAGGGCGTGGCGGCGGCCAAGAGCTGGGTGGGGCTGCGCCCGGCCGCGGTGCTCGTCGACGCCGACCGGCTGACCAAGTCCGCGGTCGACCTGCTCAGAACCTCGGGCACGCGGGCGATCGTCGGGTTCGCCGACGAGCCTTCGCAGCTCGTCCCGGCCGTGGTGATGGACCACCGGGCCGTCGGCGCCACCGCGGCCCGTCACCTGGTGGAGCGCGGCAGGAGGCGGCTGGCCGCGATCGTGCCCAGGGAAGAGGGCATCGACCGCATGGGGCTGGCGCGGTGGGCCGGGGTGCGAGAGGTCGTGCCCGAGGCCGAGCGCATCGACCTGGCGTTCTCCGAGGAGGAGGCCGGTCGGGTGGCGGCCGGCGCCGACCTGCCCGACGGGATCTTCGCCTACAACGACGAGTACGCGATGCTGCTGATCAGCGCGTTGCAGGACGCGGGGATCCGGGTTCCTGAAGACGTGGCCGTGGTGGGCGCGGACGACCTGCCGCTGGCGCGGCTGATGCGTCCCAGGCTGACGACCGTGCACTTCGACGCGACCGCCACCCCTGGTGAGCTGGTGGCGTTGATGGACGAGCTGGTCCGCGGGGTCAGGGAGGCCGTGCCCGGCGCGGTGATGAACCTGTTCCGGCCCCGGCTGGTGATCCGCGACAGCACCTGAACCGGCCTGCGGCAGCGCCTGAACCGGTCCCGCGACAGCGCCCGAACCGGCCTGCGACAGCGCCCGAACCGGTCCCGCGGCAGCGCCTGAGCCGGCCTGCGGCAGTGCCTGCGTGCCGGCCGCCGGGGCGGTCGTAACAAGTTGGACGCGTCCCTTGTCAGCGCGGAACCGGCGACCTACAGTCCAGAGCAATCGTCGGTGATACGTATCACCACGCTCTGGAAAGGTCCCCCCATGGTCAAAACGGAAACCCGCCGCCTGGGCCCGCTCTACCTGACACTTCCGCTGGCCAACGTAGCCGTCATGTTCCTGTGGATGAGCGTGGGGGCGTTCGTCCTGCCCGTGCACGTGCAGCGCATCACCGGCGTGAACGACGTCGCCGCGCTGGGCCTGGCCAACTCCATCGGCCCGCTCATGGCCACCATCGCCAACCCGGTCTTCGGCCAGATCTCCGACCGCACCCGTTCCCGCTTCGGCCGCCGTTCGCCGTGGATCCTCGGCTGCGTGGCGATCGGCGTGCTGGCGCTGCTGGCCCAGGCGAACGCGGCCAGCGTGCTCATGCTCGGCATCAGCTGGGCCGGCGTCCAGACCATCATGAACGGCTACCAGGCCGCCGTGACGGCGATCCTGCCCGACCGGGTGCCGCCGCGCCGCTACGGCACGTTCTCGGCGCTGGTGGGGCTGGGCACGCCGGTGGCGACGATCGCCGGCGCGCTGATGTTCATGAGCTTCCCGCAGCTCGCCGCCGGTGGCGCGTACTACGTGGTGATGGTGGTGCTGGCGGTGGCGGCCGTGCTGATCGTGTTCGCCAGCCCGGACACGTCCTCGGCGGGTCTGGCGCGCGAGCCGTTCCGGCTGGGCGAGTTCATGGCGGCGTTCGTGAAGCCGCTCAGGAACGCGAACTTCACCTGGGCCTTCGTGTCCCGTTTCGGCGTCATGCTGGGATATTTCATCATCTTCACCTTCAACCTGTTCCTGCTCGAGGAGTTCATCAAGATCCCCAAGGCCGAGGTCGTGCCGAAGATGGCCGTCCTGATGCTCATCGGGCAGGTGGCCACGCTGGCCGCGGTTCTGGTGATCGGCCCGATCTCCGACAGGATCGGCAGGTTCCGGCTGTTCGCGCTGATCGCCGGGCTCAGCTCGGCGGTGACGCTGGCCGTCCCGCTGTTCCTGCCGACGTTCGAGGGCATGATCGTCTACAACGTCACGCACGGCATCGCGTTCGGCATCTACCTGGCCGTGGACATGGCGCTGGTGACCAAGGTCCTGCCGGACGCGGCCGACGCCGGCAAGGACATGGGCGTGATCAACATCGCCAACGCCGGGCCGCAGATCCTGGCCCCGGCCGTCGCCGCCTTCGTGGTGACCCAGGGCGGGTACGCGTCGCTGTTCGTCGTGGGCATCGTGGTCAGCCTGATCGGCGCCGTCGGGGTCCTCAAGATCAAGGGCGTGCGTTAGCGTCGGCGGCATGACTGAACTCGACGCCAGACTCCGCGCCATCACCGACCTGATGGTCGCGGAGGCACGCGAGGGCGGTGGCAGGCACGAATACGACGGCAAGATCCAGGACCTGTCCCCCCAGGGCGTGCGCGACGGGCTGGCGCGGCTCGGTGCGGGCGCCGCGCCCGCCGACGCGCACGACGCCAGGCACCAGCAGGTCTTCGAAGAGAGCCTGCGCACCCAGTTCGGCGAGCTGGAGCTGCACCGCAAGAACCCGCTCGTCCACCTGTCCAACCTCGACCTGGCCTGCTACGACCGCGACTACGCGCCCGAGCCGGAGCGGGCCGCAGCCAAGGCCGCGCACCTGGCGCTGTGGCCGGAGGCCGTCGCGGGCGCGGTCGACTCGCTCGACCAGCTCACCGCGCCGGTGGCGACGTCGCTGCTCGGCGCGGTCAAGGGCCTGGCGGCCGGGGTCACGGACGAGTCCGCGCTGCGCGCCCACGCCCGCCTGGTCGCGCACGTGGAACGGGCCGCCGCCGAAGGCGACCGGGACGCCGCGCTCGGCGGCCGGGCGCTGGCCGATCTGATGGGCTCGGGCGAGGGGCTCGACGTCGACCTCGGCAAGCTGGCCGAGCGCGCCGACGCCGAGCGCGACAGGCTCATGACCCTGCTCGCCGAATCGTGCGCCAAGCTCGGCCACACCGGCCGCGCCCCGCTGGACGTCGTCCGCGAGCTGGTCAAGGACCACCCCGACGCCGACGGCGTGATCGAGGCGGCCAGGATCGGCACCGAGAAGGCCATCGCGTTCACCCGCGAGAAGGACCTGGTGCCCTACCACGACGGCGAATGCCAGGTCGGCCTGGCGCCGGAGTCGCGCCGCTGGGCGATGGCGATGATGGCGTGGAACTCGCCGGGCGAGCCGGAGGGCCCGTCCTGGTACTACATCACCCCGCCTGACGCGTCCTGGTCGCCGCAGGAGCAGGAGGAGTGGCTGGAGGTGTTCAGCGCCACCACGCTGCCCGCGATCAACGTGCACGAGGTCGCCCCCGGGCACTTCTCGCACGCCCGCGCGCTGCGCCGGGCCCCCTCGGACGTGCGGCGGCTGCTGCAGTCGATGTCGTTCATCGAGGGCTGGGCGCACTACGCCGAGGAACTGTGCGTGGAGGAGGGCTTCGAGTCCGACGACCCGCGCTTCGAGATCGGCGTCTGGGTGGAGGCGCTGATCCGCGTCACCCGGCTGGCCTGCGCGATCGGCGTGCACACCGGCCAGATGACGGTCGAGGACGGCGCCAGGCGCTTCGCGTCCGACACCCACCTGGCGGGCCCCGCCGCGCTGTCGGAGGCCAGGCGCGCCTCGTTCGACCCGACGTACGGGCGCTACACCTGGGGCAAGCTGATGATCATGGACCTGCGTGAGCGGGCGCGCAAGGAGTGGGGCGCCGGGTTCACCCTGCAGCGCTTCCACAAGGCCCTGCTCGACCTGGGTTCGCCGCCTCTGGGACTGATCGACGCCATCCTGTAGCGTCGGAGGCGCCGAGCGAGCGCTAGGGAGGTCTGCGGTGCGGGAACTCTCCGGGAAGGTCGCCGTCGTGACGGGCGCGGCCAGCGGGATCGGACGGGCCCTGGCCACGCGGTTCGCCGCAGAGGGCATGTCGCTGATGCTGGCCGACGTCGATCCGGGCGGTCTGGCGGAGACGGCCGCGCTGGCCGGGGACGCCAAGGTGCTCACCCAGGTCACCGACGTCTCCGACGCGGCGGCCGTCAGGCACCTGGCCAACCGGACCTTCGGCGAGCTCGGCGCCGTCCACGTGTTGTGCAACAACGCCGGCGTCTTCCAGGGCGGGCACCTGTGGACCAGGTCCGAGGAGGACTTCTCCTGGCTGCTCGGCGTGAACCTGTGGGGCGTGCTGCACGGCATCAGGGCGTTCGTGCCACGCATGATCGAACAGGACACCGAGGGGCACATCGTGAACACCGTCTCGGTGGCCGGGCTGTTCGCCGCGCCGTGGTTCGGCACGTACTCGGTGAGCAAGTACGCGGCGCTGGCCGCCTCGCAGTCGCTCGCCCAGGACCTCGCCGTCACCGGGTCCAAACTGCGCGTCACGGCGCTGTGCCCGGGCGGGGTCAAGACCCGGATCAACGACTCCGCCCGGGTCCGGCCGCCCGACCTGTCCAATCTCCGCAGCAGCGACGAGACCGAGTCGCAGGAGATCATCGATCACGTGCTCGAAGGCGGCATCGAACCCTCCCAGGTGGCCGACCTGGTGGTCGAGGCCATCCACGAGGAACGGTTCCTGCTCCTGACCCACCCCGAGTACGCCGATCGCCTGCGCCGGCAGACCGAGACCCTGCTCTCCGGCCGGCTTCCGCCGCTGCCCACGATCGACGCCGCCGATCCGGCGGGCTCCGGCCGGGAGTAATGCCCGGCCCGATACACTGGGAGTACCGCATTCGCCTTTTTGGGGGTTCTCTCGGTGTCTGAATTCGACACAGTGCTCGTGGTCGACTTCGGCGCGCAGTATGCGCAGCTCATCGCCAGGCGGGTGCGTGAGTGCCACGTCTACTCCGAGATCGTCCCCTCGACGATGCCGGTCGAGGAGATGATGGCGAAGAACCCGAAGGCGATCATCCTGTCCGGCGGCCCGTCCTCGGTCTACGCCGAAGGCGCGCCCGCCGTCCCGCACGGGCTGTTCGCCACCGGCGTGCCCACGTTCGGCATCTGCTACGGCTTCCAGGCCATGGCCCAGGCGCTCGGCGGCACCGTCGCGCGCACCGGCGTCGCCGAATACGGCGGCACCTCGCTCGACGTGCTGAGCGAAGGCGTCATCTTCGCCGGGCTGCCGGCCACCCAGCGGGTCTGGATGTCCCACGGCGACAGCGTCTCGGCCGCCCCCGAGGGCTTCGCGGTGACCGCCTCCACGCGCGAGACGCCGGTCGCCGCGTTCGAGCACCCCGGCCGCGGCCTGTACGGCGTGCAGTTCCACCCCGAGGTGCTGCACTCCGAGCACGGCCAGGCGGTGCTCAAGCACTTCCTCGACGCCGCGGGCTGCCGCCCCACCTGGACCATGCTCAACATCGTCGAAGACTCCATCGAGGCCGTGCGCGAGCAGGTCGGCGACGGCCGCGCCATCTGCGCGCTGTCCGGCGGCGTCGACTCCGCGGTGGCCGCCGCGATCGTCCAGCGGGCCATCGGCGACCGGCTCACCTGCGTGTTCGTCGACCACGGCCTGCTGCGCAAGGGCGAGGCCGAGCAGGTCGAGCGCGACTTCGTCGCCGCCACCGGCGTCAAGCTGCGCGTGGTCGACGCCGAAGACCGCTTCCTCAAGGCCCTGTCCGGCGTCTCCGACCCGGAGGAGAAGCGCAAGATCATCGGGCGCGAGTTCATCCGCGTCTTCGAGGACGAGCAGCGCGCCATCATGGCCGACGGCCCCGTCGAGTTCCTGGTGCAGGGCACCCTCTACCCCGACGTGGTCGAGTCCGGCGGCGGCACCGGCACCGCCAACATCAAGTCGCATCACAACGTCGGCGGCCTGCCGGAAGACCTGCAGTTCAAGCTGGTCGAGCCGCTGCGCGCGCTGTTCAAGGACGAGGTGCGCCGGGCCGGCGAAGAGCTCGGCCTGCCTTCCGCCATGGTCTGGCGCCAGCCGTTCCCCGGCCCCGGCCTGGGCATCCGCATCGTCGGCGAGGTCACCAAGGACCGTCTCGACCTGCTGCGCGAGGCCGACGCCATCGCCCGCGAAGAGCTGTCGCGGGCCGGGCTCGACCGCGAGATCTGGCAGTGCCCGGTCGTGCTGCTGGCCGACGTGCGCTCGGTGGGCGTCCAGGGCGACGGCCGCACGTACGGGCACCCGGTCGTGCTGCGTCCGGTGACCTCGGAAGACGCGATGACCGCCGACTGGGCGCGGGTGCCCTACGACGTCCTGTCGCGCATCTCCACGCGCATCACGAACGAGGTGAGCGACGTCAACCGGGTCGTGGTCGACGTGACCAGCAAGCCCCCGGGCACCATCGAGTGGGAATGACACGGCAGGGCCGGGAACCGCACGGTTCCCGGCCCTCCGTCTTTCCCCGGTGAGGCTCACCCGCTTTCCCCGGTGGGGCTCACACGCCGACCGGCTCCCGGCTCACCGGCGTGTGCCTGGGCAGCAGCGTGAGCGCCGCGACCAGGCCGACGGCCGAGAGCACGGTGGCGGCCAGGAAGGCCATCCGGTAGCCGGCCACGAGGTCGGCCGCCACGGTCGAGCCGCCGCTGACCCCGGCCGCGATCGAGACCAGCACCGCGATGCCGACCGAGATGCCCACCTGCGTGGTCACGTTGAACAGGCCCGACACCATGCCCGACTCCGCCGGCGACGCCTCGGCGGTGGCCGCGACGGTGGCGGCGACGATCAGCAGGCCGAAGCCGAATCCGGTGAGCAGCTCGGACGGCAGCAGATCGACCAGGAAATCGCCGCCGACGTCGACCCGGAGGTAGAGCGCCGCGCCGGCGGTGATGAACGCCATGCCGGTGGCTGCCGTGGTGCGCAGGCCGTACCGGGTGAGCACCCGCCCGCCCAGGGTGGAGGCGGTCAGCGCGATCGTCACGGAGATGGCCACGATGGACAGGCCGGACTGGGTGGCGCTGTAGCCGAGCACGAGCTGGGTGTAGAGCGTGAGCAGGAAGAACACCGGCTGCATGGCCGCGGCCACCAGGAACATCAGCACGTTCCCCGCCCGCAGCTGTTTCCTGCGGAAGACGTTCAGCGGGACGAGCGGGCCGGCCGAGCGCTTCTCCACGATCAGGAAGGCGGCCAGCAGCGCGATCGACACCGCGCCGATGCCCAGCGTCCTGGCCGAGGTCCAGCCCGCCTCGGCGGCGTCCACCAGCGCGTACGTCAGCAGCGCCAGCCCACCGGTGGACGTGATCGCCCCCGCCAGGTCGAACCCGGCGACCCGGGACTCGGACCTGGCCGCGGGCAGCAGCCGGAAGGCCAGCAGCGAGACCACGATCCCGATCGGCACGTTCACCAGGAACACCGACCGCCAGCCGAACCAGTCGGTCAGCAGCCCGCCCAGCACCACCCCGGCCGAGCCGCCGACGCCGCCGACCGCGCCCCACAGGCCCATCGCCTTGTTGAGCGCGGGGTCGTCCTTGAAGATGGTCATGACCAGCGACAACGCGGCCGGGGCGACCAGCGCGCCGGCCAGGCCCTGCACCGCGCGCACCGCGATCAGCAGCGCACCCGACTCGGCCAGCCCGCCGACCAGCGACGAGACGGCGAACAACGCCATGCCGGCGACGAAGATCCGGCGGCGGCCCACGTAGTCGGACAACCGCCCGCCGAGCAGCAGCAGCCCGCCGAACACCAGCGAGTACGCGGTGGTCGTCCACGACAGGTCCTGCGCGGACATCCCCAGCTCCCGGCCCATGGGCGGCATCGCGATGCTCACGATGGTCAGATCGAGGATCAGGACGAACTGGGTGGCCGCCAGCAAGGCGAACGCGGCCCACTTGTTCTTCATGGCCATGCTCCTTAGTGCACGATTTGTAACAGTGGCCATGATGTGTGACCATCGAGGTCTACCGGAAGAAGGCACTTTGATGTCCCAGAGGAACACCGCTGTACCAGAGCAGCTCAGGACGCTGGACGACGCCAGAGCGATGATCGAGCAGGGCCTGTGCCCGATCCCGCCGCGCGAGATCCTGGACAAGATCGCGGGCAAGTGGGCGATCCAGATCGTGGTCGCGGCGTCCGAGGGGCCGGTCAGGTTCACCCACCTCGAAAGGCTCATCGAGGGCATCAGCCGGCGCATGCTCACGCTGACGCTGCGCAACCTGGAACGCGACGGGCTGCTGGAGCGCACGGTCTACCCGACGGTGCCGCCCAAGGTCGAATACCAGGCCACGCCGATGGCCCTGGAGCTGTACGAGGCGATGCTGACGCTCACCAACTGGTCGATCAAGCACAGCGCCTGCGTGGCGGCCTCGCGACAGCGCTACGACACCCGCCAGGAGGCCGTCGCGCTCTAGAAGTAGCTCACTCCCGGACGAGGGCCTTTACCCCGCAGCAGCGTCGGAACCGTGACGAGCGTGTAGCCCCGCTTCTTGAGCTCCTTGACGATCTCCGGCATGGCCTGCACGGTCTGCGGGACGGTGTCGTGCATGAGGATCACGCCGTCGCGCTTGGCCAGCCTGAGCACGGCCGCCTTGATCTTCCTGGCGTCGCGCAGCTTCCAGTCGAGCGTGGTGCCGGTCCACAACACCTGCGCCAGGTTCGCGTCGTCGGCCGCTTCGAGCACCTTGGTGTCGGTGTGCCCGTACGGCGGCCGGAACATCGTCGGCGTGTGACCGGTGGCCTCCTCGATCAGCGCCTGGGTGACCTTGAGCTCGGTGGTGATCTCGTGGTCGAAGAGCGTGGGCAGCGAGGGGTGCGAGTAGGTGTGGTTGCCGATCGCGTGCCCGTCGGCGAGTGTCTTCTTCACCACCTGCGGCCGCCGCTCCACCTGCTTGCCCACCAGGAAGAACGTGGCCTTCGCGCCGGCCTTGCGCAGCACGGAGAGGAGCTTCGGCGTGGTCTCGCCCGGGCCGTCGTCGAAGGTCAGCGCCAGGCACTTGGCCTTGGCGCAGTCGACCCTCGCCTGAGCCTGGGCCTCGGCGGCGGGCATTGCGGTCAGTGCCAGCGACGTCGCGAGCAAGCCGTGAATCAGCACACGGCAAAGCCTAGGGCTTCCGCGTCGCGCTCCGATTACGAGACCCCCGGCCCGCCCGCCGGTCTCGCGTCACAGCCGCTTGCGGAACACCCTGAGGTCGTTGCCGTACACCGCGCGGTGCGCGGTCTTGGACACCTCCAGGCTGAGCCCGTTCTCCTCCGCCCAGCGCTCGACCCTGGCGATCGGCACCGGCTTGATCCACTCACGGGCGATGACGACGTCGTGCAGCCGGCAGGCCGCGTTGCGCCAGAGCGGGCGGGCGCTCATGTCCTTGTAGATGAACACGCCGCCGCGCCGCACCGACGCGCACGCCCGGTCGAACACGGTGCGCTGCGAAGGTGCCGGGACGTGGTGGATGACGTCCTGCATGTGGACCACGTCGTAGGTGCGGTCACGCCAGCGCGAACGGGCGTCGCGGTACTCGAAGCTCAGCGTGGACCCGGTGTCGCCGATCCCGGCCGCCATGTCGTTGGCCAGCCCGATCGCGACCGGGCACGGGTCGAAGCCGTGGCCGTCGATCCGCCGTCCGCGTGCCGCCATCAGGCCGAGCGTCAGGCCTGAGCCGCAGCCGACGTCCAGCACGGTGGAGCCTTCCGGCACGAACCCGATGGTCTCCTCGAACGGGCAGACCAGCACCCGCAGCCGCTGCTTGACCCGCAGCGCGGCCGGCGCGCCCGCGTAGAGCCGCCACGCGTCACGCAGCAGCTGCCGCCGGTCGAACACCTGGTGGTCATGGATGAGGGACATTTCACGCCTCCCGTCGATCGAGCCGGGCCCGCAGGAACAGCGACACGCCGCGGAACGACCTGACGGGCAGGTAGCGCTCGACCGCCACCACCGCCGACAGTCCCGCGTTGACCAGGGCCGGCGTCTCCTGCAGATCGCTGCCGGTGGACCGGCGCCGGTGCCAGGCCACCACCGGGCGCAGCAGCACGTTCCAGCTCCAGACCCGCTCCACGCTCAGCCCCGCCTTCTCGACCGCGGCGGTCAGCGTCTCGCGGTCGTACCTGCGCACGTGCCCGACCGCGTCGTCGTGCGCCGACCACAGCGACATGTCGCACGGGACGGCGATCAGCACCCGACCGCCCGGCCGCAGCACCCTGGCGATCTCCTCGGCGACCAGATGGTCCTCCTGGACGTGCTCCAGCACGTCGAACGCGGTGACCAGGTCGAACCCGGACGACTCGAACGGCAGCGCCCGCGCGTCCGCCTGGACGGCCTTGAGCCCGCGTTCCCTGGCGACGTCCACGGCCGTGTGGCTGAAGTCGGTCGCGGTGGCGTCCCAGCCGGCCTCGACCAGCACCCGGGTGTTGCCGCCGCCCGCGGCGCCGATGTCGAGCGCCTGACCGGGACGTCCCATGCCGCGCAACTCCCTGCGCAGGATGGCCCGTCGCTCCCGGTACCACCAGTGGGTGTCCTCGAGCGCGACGAGACGGCGGATCTCTGTGGTTTCCATGGTGTGAACGTCAATTCCTCGTAGGGGAGAAGACCCAGCGGTCCAGTGCGGTGAAGCGGATGAGCGTGAGCAGGCAGTACGTGGCCACGACCGCGGCCACCTCCAGCACGTGGCCGGTGCTCGGCACGGTCGCGTGCAGGCCGAGCACGGCCAGCGTGGTCAGGGCGTAGTTGGCCAGGAACGTCACCATGGCCCGGAAGTGCATCGTGGTCCTGCGCCCGCCCAGCCGGTTGAACGTCCAGCGGCGGTTGGCCTCGGTGTTGACCAGGCCGGTGAGCACGAGCGCGCCGAGATTCGTCAGCGCGGGCGACCAGACCTCGCGCAGCGGCAGGTAGATGGCCGCGTAGAGCAGCGCGGAGAACACCCCGATCAGCGCGAACGAGGCGAACTTGGCCAGCGTCACCGCGCGCGGCCTGGCCAGCACCGCGTCCGGGTGCGTCGGGGTGAGCTCGGCCCGGCGCACGTCCACCGCCGCGCCCCGGGTGGACATCGTCCAGGCCACCCTGACCAGGCCCTTCAGGTCGTCGCACGCGGTCTTGGCGACCCGGACCCTGGAGTCGGTGTCCTCGATCCAGTCCACCGGCACCTCGTGCACGCGCAGCCCGTTGTGCTCGGCCAGCAGCAGGAGTTCGGTGTCGAAGAACCAGGCGTCGTCCTCGATCAGGTCCAGCAGCGGCCTGACCACGTCCGACCTGACGGCCTTGAAGCCGCACTGGGCGTCGCTGAAACCGGCGCCGAAGCCGTACCTGAGCAGGGCGTTGTAGGTGCGCGAGACCACCTCGCGCTTGACCGAGCGCAGCGTGCGGGCGCTGCGCGACAGCCGGGTGCCGATGGCGATCTCGGAGTGCCCGCTGGCGATCGAGGCCACCAGCGGGAACAGCGCGCCGAGATCGGTGGACAGGTCGACGTCCATGTAGGCGACGATGTCGGCCGGGCTCTCCCGCCAGGCCGCCTTCAGCGCCGCGCCCCGGCCGCGGATGTCGAGCCTGCGGGCGTGCACCCGCTCCAGCTCACCGGCCAGCGCGGTGGCGATCGGCCAGGTGCCGTCGGTGCTGCCGTTGTCGACGATCGTGATGCGCCACGGCAGCGGGAAGGAGTCGTCGAGGAACGCGGCCAGCGTGCGTACGCAGCCGGGCAGTGCGCGTTCCTCGTTGAGCACCGGGATGACGATGTCGACGGTCGCCAGCCTGGCCGCCCCTACGAGTGGGTGGGTGTCAGGGCTCGGGTCCATGGCGGCACGCGTGTCCATAGGGTTCCTGATCGGTTGTGGCCTCGGGTCCATCGAAATGGTGCTCGGGACGTCGAGTGCGGCGCGGGCGATTGCGCTTCGCCATGCCGTGAACGGGACAGAGCTTTACCTGTTCACGGACTCGGCCCGGGTGGGGGCGATCTCGTAGACCGAGGAGTCGCCGTTCCTGAACCGCAGGCGGGCGTACCCGTCCAGGGCCGGGTTGACGCCGGTGAACAGCCATCGGACGCCGTACCTCGTGGCCAGGCGCGTGACGGCCGCCGCGGACGGGCGCAGGAAGACCTCGTCGTTGGCGGCCAGCCTGGCCTGGTCGGCGAACGGCACGGCCAAGTAGGACCGCTCGAACAGCCTGACCCGCGACAGCGTGCTCTCGGCGTACGCCCAGCCCTCCACCAGCACCCGCCGCTCGGTGAACCCGGATATCCAGAAGTGCCTGCTGTCGCAGTTCCTGCTGCCGGTCGGACGGCAGTGCAGGTCGGTGGCCACCACGTCGTCCGGCGAGGAGTGGTCGCGCAGCCAGCGCCCGGCCTCCAGCGCCCCGGCCGGGATGAGCTGCCCGGCCGGCGGCCGCGGCGTGGCCTGCGCGACCACGTCTCGCGCGGACGTCGGCAGCGCGTAGCCGGTGAGCAGCCCGATCAGCCCCAGCACCAGCCCCTTGCGCCAGAACGTCAGCACCAGCCCGGCCAGCCCGGCGGGCAGCAGGTACGGCAGCGCGACCTGCTGCAGCGCCCCGCCGGGCACCGGGAGCCGCGCGGCCGCCACCGACACCGCCGCCCCCAGCACGGTCAGCCCGCCGGCCACCGCCCACGGCACCCGCCGGTGCCGCAGCGCCGCCACCACCCCGCACACCGCCGCGATCGACAGGTACGGCCGGGCCGCTTCGAGGAAGTAGAGCTGCGCCTCGGCCGGATGCCCGAGCAGCAGCATCGCGCCGATCCCGGCCAGCCCGATCCCGAGCAGGAACACCACCCCGGGATCAGGCCGCCGCCCGAACAGCCCGAGCACCCCGCTCCACACGCAGGCCAGGCAGAACAGGTGCACGCAGGCCAGCACGATCAGCGGCGTGAGCGGCGCGGCGACCACCTCGGGCCCGCTCAGCCCGGCCATCTCGCCCCACGACACCCGCATCGCGGCGAACGGGGTGACCGCCATGCCCTGCGCGCCCCGGCCGAACAGCACGAGTTGCGCGCCCAGCAGGCAGACCAGCGCCATCGCGGCCGGGATCAGCCACACCCGCTCGCGGCGCAGCACGAACGTGAACAGCGCCGCCGCGAGCAGGATGGGAAGGAACGTGGCCTTCGCCCCGGTCAGCGTCACCAGCAGCACGCCCAGCGCCACCCACCGGCCCCGCCGCCCATCGCTGATCAGCAACAGCACGACGGGGGCGAACAGCAGCGCGCCGAACGTCTGCGTCGGGCTCGCCCACGCGGTGAACAGCGAACGCGCGGTGAACGCCACGCCCTCCCTGAGCACCGGGCTGAACAGGAAGTACGTGACCCCGACCGCGGCCACCCCGGCCCACCACCGCCCGGACACCCGCCGGCCGATCACCGCCACCAGCACGACCATCGCCGCCATCATCGGCAACACCGACAGCCCGTAGACCAGGCGGACCGGCTCGACCCCGGTGACCCAGCTCGTCGCGGCCATGTCGGCGTAGACGAACCAGTGGTAGAACAGCCGCTCGCCGAGCACGGACGGCACCTCGGGCGGCAGGTGGTGCCTGATCTCGCCGGTCAGGGCCAGGTGGTAGGGCATGTCGACGTACGCGCCGGTCACCGGCACCCGGTACAGCGACAACGCACTCCACACCACGAGAAAGCCGACGACGCCGCACAACGCCCACGAGCACCACGGCGGCACCCGTTCCCTGCTCGCCCGGCCCCGCCAGTGCCCGCGCAGCCCGGGCGCCGCGGCGAACGCCGCCACCACCGCCACCGGCCAGGCCGCGACCAGCATCGGGAGACCCGCCGCCCGGGCCGCCAGGTAGACGGGCACCTCGACCGCGTATCCCAGGGCCAGCCCGGCGGCCAGGTCTTCCGGCAGCGTGCGCCCGCCCCCGGTCAGCCGGCGCCACAGCAGCGTGCCGGGCAGCAGCACGCCGGCGCCGACGTACAGGGCGAACGCGGCGAGATCGCGGCCGGGAACCCCGCTGTGCAGCAGCACCCCCGCGGTGCCCGCGGCCAGCAGCAGGACGGGAACCCACCCGGGCCACCGGCGCGCCGGTCGCGCGGCGGCGGGCCTGGCGGGCGCCTGCTCCCCGGCGAGCGTCATCGGGTCACGGTCACCAGGCGGGTGAACTCGGTGGGCAGGTCGACGCCGTCCCAGACGCGGTGGAAGCTGAGCGCGCCGCCGATCGGCACCATCCGGTCGACGCCGCGCCCGCCCAGCGCCCTGGCCAGGGCCTCCAGGTCGGCGCGCGGGAAGCCGAAGTGGGTCATCGTCTGGTCGCGCCTGGCGACCAGCGGGACCAGGTCGGTCAGGCTGTCGAGCCTGGCGTGGGTGAACGTGCCCGTGCCCAGCCAGCGGCGCGGCGCCTGCCTGGTGGCCAGCCCGACGTGGGTGGCCGGGCCGGTGGGGTCGTCGATGAACTCCGCGTGCCCCTCGGCGGCCAGCCCGTACGTGCCGACCTGCTTCTCCACCGCCATGGCCGGCTCGATCGTCCAGCCCGCCCGGCGCACCGCCTCGGCCAGCAGCGCGGCGAAGTCGCCGCGCGCCGCCTCGCAGTCGCCCGGCGCGCCCACCCAGTACACCGTGCGCGGGGACGAGCAGGCCGCCTGGTCGAACCAGTACGTGTCGTTGACGAACCCCTCGGCCGTGGCCACCCGGATCGAGCGCGGCGCGCACAGCCAGGCCGTCGCCCGCACCGCGGCGAAGGACGAGCGGTCGGGAAAGGTCAGGTCGCGGGCGTGCGGGGCGAGCGGATGCTTGCGTATCTCGTCCACCGTACGGTCGCCGCCCCAGATGACCCGCAGGTCGCAGGCCGCCGACAGGGTGGCGGTGACGGTGTCGTCGCGGTCGTAGGAGACGATGCGCTGGGTCGCGGCCACCACCGGATCGGCGCCGGCCAGGGTCTCGTTCAGCGTGTCGACGATGGCCCTGGACACCGCGCCGGCCCGGGGCGACAGGCGGACCACGTTGCGGTTGCCCATCAGCGCCGACAGCGCCCAGGAGTAGACGAACACCGTGTCGACGTTCGCCGGCGGCACGTGGAAGACCAGGCCGCGCGGCACGCGTACGTGCTCGCCGCGCAGCCCTTCGACGGCGCGGGTCAGCTCGCTCGCCCGCAGGAAGAAGCCCAGCGAGCCCAGCTCGGGATGGCGGCGGGCCAGCGCGGGACGCAGCAGCCTGCGGCCGAACGCGGCCAGGAAGTCGCGCACCCGCTCGTCGCCCGTGGCCGGTCCTGGCTCGGCGGCCAGCCGGTCGACCAGGAGATCCACCGGGACGGGCCGGGACGCGGGGAACAGGATCTCCAGCATCACGCCTGCCCGAAGGTGTCGCTGCAGCCCCTGGCCTCGGCCCTGGGCAGCCGGCCGAGCACCGAGAACCGCTTGCCCGGCCAGGCGCCGTCGTCGACGCCGTGCACCACGCCGAGGTCCTCGGTCAGCAGGACGTGGCCGGGATACGACGTCGGCAGCGTGCTCACCACCTCGATCACCCCCGGGACGCCGGTCGGGGCCTCCTGCCAGGTGACCGGGTCGCGGACGACCACGTTGGCGAAGTCGGGGCAGTAGAGGCCGTCGCCGCCGGGGCCTTCGAGGAAGATGGTCCCGATCTGCTCGACCATGCCGTAGAAGTTATGAATTTTCGTGATTCCGCACTCCTGGTGGAGGCGGCGGCGGAACTCCGCGTTGTCCACGGCCTGCTCGGCCAGCCGCTTCCAGCCCCCGGAGTGGATCAGGACGCCGTTCGACAGGTCCAGGCCCAGCTCGCGCAGGTACAGCCAGACCATGAACGTGAACCCGAACACCAGGAATTTCTCACCGCCGTGCCGCGCCAGGAACCCCTTGACCGCCTCGGCGTCGGGACGCCCCTGGTCGTCGAGCACGAACGTGTGGTCTCTGCCGAAGTTCATCATGCCGAGCACGCCCGCGCCCCGGGCGCTGAGCGTGGGATCGCGGGTCACGGACCTGCTGTCGACGACCAGCATCGGCAACCGCCGCTCGCCCAGCACCGCCCGCACCGTGGCCGCCAGCATCCGCGGCTGCGCGGCGGCGGCCTCTCGGTCGAGGTGGATGCGGCTGGGCTGCTGCCCGGTGGTGCCGCTGGAGGTCAGCACCCGGAAGACCTGGTCGTCGGGGACGCTGCGCAGCTCGTGCGTCTTGAACAGCCGCACCGGCAGCCAGGGCAGGTCGGCCAGCCGGTCGTAGGGCGGCGCGGCGCCGATGGCGTCGAGGATGCGGCGGTACGGCAGGCAGGCTTCGCGATGCCGCTCGGTCAACGCAGCCAGCTCCGGCACCAGCCGCGCCTCCCGCTCGGCCTCGGTCAACCGGAACACACTCACCACCGGCACCGGCCCGGACCGACGGCACCGGCTCCCTGGAGAAGGCGGGCGGCGTGCGGCCGACGGGCGCACGTCGGGGATGGGGTCGGGGGCGGGGTCATGTGCTGGCCTCCAGGGCGGAGTAGTCGATCTTGCCGGTGGCCAGCAGCGGCAGCCGGTCGACCGCCCGCACGTCGAACCCGCTCCAGTGCAGCCGCAGCTCCGCCCCCAGCCGCCGGGCCAGCATGGTGCGGCCGGCCGCGTCGAGGCCCTCGGCCCAGACAGTGACGCGGTCGTCGCCGCTGGTGGCGGCCACCGGGCCGTGGTCGCGCAGGGCGCGTTCGACGTCGTCGAGGTTCACCCGCACCCCGAACACCTTGGCGATGCGCTTGACCCGGCCGGTTACGTGCAGGAAGCTCTCGTCGTCGAGGTGGCCGAGGTCGCCGGTGCGCAGCGTGCCGCCCAGCGTGTCGCCCAGCGCCAGGTCGGCGGCGGTCTCCGCGTAGCCCATCATGACGTTCGGCCCGTGGTAGACGATCTCGCCGTCGTGGACGGTGAGCCGGCCGCCGGGGATGGCCCGCCCGACCGAGCCCGGCTTGTCGGCCAGCCGGTCCGGCGGCAGGACGGTGATGCGGGCGGTGGCCTCCGTCTGGCCGTACATGACGTAGAACCGCTCGGCCCCGGCGGCGAACTCGGTGACCAGCTCGGGCCTGAGCCGGCCACCGGCCTGGGTGAGCGTGGCGAGCGCGGGGTGTTGCGCCGGGTCGAAGCGCAGCCTGCGCAACATCTCGTACTGGTAGGGCACCGCGGCCAGCGAGGTGCAGCGGTGCGCGTCGAGATGGGTCCAGAACGAGCGTTCGAGCAGCCCGGCGTCGGTCAGCATCACGGTCGCGCCGGCCACCAGGTGGCTGTTCAGCACCGACAGGCCGTAGCTGTAGTAGAGCGGCAGGCTGGTCGGCGCGACCTCGCCGGGGCCGATGGCCAGCGCGGTGGCGATCGCGACGGCGTTGGACAGCACGGCCGTGCGCGACAGGCGGACGAGCTTCGGGTTGCCGGTCGAGCCCGACGTGGCCAGCAGGACGGCGAGGTCGGGATGGGGCGGCGGCGCGTCGCCGCGCGCGGCGGGCGAGCCGTCGGCCGAGTGCGCGAAGCCGAACATGGCGGCCGGCCTGAACCGGGCGGCCAGCTCGGTGAGCGCGCCTGCCGACAGGTCGGGGTCGAGCAGTGCCACGGGCCGGCCGAGCTGGAAGGCGGCCAGGTAACGCAGCACGGAGGCCAGGTCGTTGCGCATGCCGCAGAACAGCGGGCCGGGGCGCAGGCGCACCAGCGAATCGGCGGTGCGCGAAACGGCGCTGACCAGCTCGTCGCCGCGGAGGCCCTCCTGATCTCCAGCGACGACGAGCCGGGCTTGTGGGTGTGGGAACATCACGGCTTTCCTGAGGTGACGAGCAGGACGCGGCGCGGACCGGCGAGCAGGACCCTGCGCGAGGCGGCGAGCGGTGCGCGGCGCGGGCTGGCCAGCGGGGCGGGCAGGCGGCTCGTGGGCACGGCCGGGGTGACGCTCCGGCTCACAGCACGAGCCCGCCGTCGACGCCGAGCACCTGGCCGGTGATGAAGCCGGCCGCCGGCGAGAGCAGGAACGCCGCGGCGTGCGCCACGTCGCCCGGCCGGCCCAGCCGGCCCAGCGGGGTCGCGGCGACGACGGATTCGCGCGCGTGTTCGTCGAGCGTGGCCAGCATGTCGGTCTGGATGTAGCCGGGCGCCAGCGCGTTGACCCGGACGCCGGCCGGGCCGAGTTCCTTGGCGGCGGCGAGCGTGAGACCGACCAGCGCGGCCTTGGCGGCCGAGTAGACGGCCTGGCCGAAGCCCCCGCGCAGGCCCATCACGGACGAGATCAGCACCACGGCGGGCGCCTCGCCCCGGCGCAGCAGCCGCAGCGAGGACTGCAGGGTGTGGGTGGCGCCGACGGCGTTGACCGAGAACAGCCGGTCGATCGTGTCGGTGTGCACCAGCCCGAGCACGCCGGCCGCGTGGACGCCCGCGTTGACGACGAGCGCGTCGAGCCGCCCGTGCCGCTGGTAGATGCGACGCATGGCGGCCGAGACCTCGCCGGGCGCGGACACGTCGCCGTGCACGGAGTCGGTGTCGCCGCCGGTCTCCGCGGCCACCTCGGCGGCGGCCTTGGCCGCTCGCTCGGCGTCGCGGCCGTGCAGGACGACGGTGTGGCCGGTGCCGGCCAGCCGGGCGGCGATGGCCCGGCCGATGCCCTTCGTGGACCCGGTGACCAGCGCGACGCGGCCGTCAGACGGCAGCGGCGCCGATGCCATGCTTCTCCAGCAGCCCGGCCGCCTTGGCGAACGAGCTCATGTCGATCATTTCGTCGGTGTCGATCATGATGGAGTACTCGTCCTCCATCGCGGCGATCAGCGACATGTGGGCCAGGGAGTCCCACTGCGGGATGGCCCGGTATTCGAGGCCGTCGACGTCGGCGTCGGGCGCGAGGCTCAACGACGAGCGGAAGACGACCCGCAGGCGCTCGAGATGACTCATGATCACTCACTCTCTGTCTTCAAGCCACGACGTAGTGTAGCGGTGAAAGAGAGCCAACAGAAACCAAGAACCCGGCCCCGGTAATGGAAGCGTATAACCGCGCGGAGCGAGCCCGCGGGGCTGCGAACGTGGGATAGGGCACGCCAACCACTACAGGGAAAACAATGGACGAATCCAACCACTGGTACGGACACTCCCGCATTCTCGGACGATATTGCGGGCTGTCCGACGACACGCCGAGGCGCATTCAGGGATTCCTCCAGCACGGGTGGAACTACCTGCACGGTTTCCCGCCGAACGATCACTGGTGCAGCCCCGGCTACCCCCGTTTCATCTGGTCGGACGTGCTGCGCAGGCGCGGCTGGTCGATGGGCAGGAGAGGGCACTACCTCATCGGCGCGCCCTGGATCTACCTTCTCGACCTGGAACCCGATCTCGGCCGGACCGCTGAACGCAGGGGCACGATCTGGTATCCCTTTCACGGCTGGGAAAAGCATTCCGTCAGCGGCGACCACGCCCGGCTCGCCGCAGAAATCGGAGAAGTTGAGACGGAACCGGTGACGGTCTGTCTTTATTGGCTGGAATATGCGAATCCCGACATCAGGCGGGCTTACCAGGAACGGGGTTTTCGCGTCATCTGCCACGGTGAGCGCGGTTCCCGCTGGGAGGCCACCGGGCGCGACTTCCTGACCAGGCAGCTCAAGCAGTTGCGGCGGCACCGCAGGGTGGCCTCCAACCGGCTGGGCAGCGCGCTGTTCTACGGCGCCTCGGTGGGCTGTGAGATCGCCGTCTACGGAGACCCGATGCAGCTCGAGGACGAACGCCCCGAGTACGGGGGCACGGCGCGGCGGCTGCGGCTCTGGCCCGAGCTGCACGGCGCCCGGGTCGATCCCGGGGCGGCCATGGAGGCGGCCAGGCGCGAGCTGGGATTCGAGTATCAGGCGACACCGGAGGAACTACGGCGAATGTTCGGATGGAAGCGGGTGCGATGCGCATGAACGGGGCACCGGAGCATGTCCGGTGGAGGCGGGGGCGATGCAGGTGAACGAGGCACCCGGGAACGTCCGGCTCATCGGCGGAGAGATGCTGCTCTGGTCGGACATGTCCGACGCGGCCGGCGGCATCGACTGGCGGGGCGTGGCGCTGGAGCTGATCAGCCGGATGATCCCGCCCGGCGGCCGGGTCCTGATGGTCGGGCCGCACCCGCGGACCCTGGTGGACGACGTGGTGGCGCGGGCCGGCTCGGTGTCCCTGCTGCTGCGGTCCTACCCGGACGCCTGTGACCTGGGCGAGCGGCACCCCGAGCTGGCCGTGCACTGCGGCCGGCTGGAGAAGTTCACCGCCGGCGAGTCGTACGAGCTGGTGCTCGCGCTCGACGGGCTGCGGCGCACGCACTCGGCCGAGGCGCCGGCGGCGGCCTGGCGCGAGTCGCTGGCCGCGCTGGCCGGGCTGGTCGCGCCGGCTGGCCGGCTGGTGCTCGGCGTGCGCAACGACCTGGGCGTCGACAGGTTCGTCGAGGCCAGGCCCGCCGATCGGGAAGGCGCGGACGACCAGTGGGCGCCGCACGGTTTCGACCCGAGCTACCCCGGCGGCCCGCGGGCGCTGGACCGGGGCCTGGAGGCGGCGGGCCTGCGCGTGCATCGCTGCTACGCCGCCTACCCGGAACGCCGGGCGCCGCGGGCGCTGCTGTCCAGGGAGGCGCTGGCCGGCGGCCTGCCCGACGCGCTGACGTTCCCGCTCAGCGCCAGGGGCGGCGACCGGATGCTGGTGGCCGACCCGCTGCGGCTGACCCGGCTGGTGTTCAGGCACCGGCTGGGCGAGGAACTGGCCCCGCTCTGGCTGACCGTGGCCACCCGCCCGGCGCAGGAAGACGACGACGTCTCGCCGGTTCGTCCCGACTGCGAGGCGAGCGGGCTGGATCTCCCGTTCGGGCTGCTCGAAGAGGCGTGGGAGGACGGCTCGGTGGTGCACGAGCTGACCACGTCGGGCACCCGCCGCCTGCCCGACGGCGAGGAACGCCCGATCCCTGCCGGTCGTGTCGTGGCGGAGATCCTGGTCGAGGCGTGCGCCCGTGAAGACGTCAAGGCCGTGCGCGACCTGCTCGGCCACCTGGCCGCGTGGGTGGGAGACGGCGGCGAGGGCGCCATCGACAGCCTGGTCTGGGACGGCGAGCGCTTCTCCGCGATCAGCCCCGCATCCGGCGGCCCGGCGGGCAGCCGCCTGGCCGGTCGCATCGGCGCGCGGCCCGAGCCGCGCGTGGTGCTGTGCGGGATCCTGTGGCGTTTCGCGGTACGCCTGCTCGCCGCCGGTCACCACCACCCCTGGCCGTGGCCGCTGGAGGCGGACCAGCTCACGCTGACGTTGTGCGGCATGGCCGGGCAGCCGTGCGACCAGGGCGACCTGGACCTGGCACGCAAGCTCGACGCCGAGCTGGGCCGGCCGGCCGAGCTGGCGGAGTCCGCGCCGACCTACCGCGACCTGCTGGGCGCCCGCGACCGGCTGGCCGACCAGCTCACCGCGGCCCTGGCCAGGGTGTCCAGGCTGGAGACCAAGCTGTCCTACCGCGAGCGCGAGCTGGTCAGGGCCAAGGCCAAGCTGCGCAGGACGCAGCGCAGGGCCACCGCCTACCGCCGGACGCTCGGCTACCGGCTCTCGCGCCGCCTGGCCCGCCCGCGCAAGGTCGCCCGCCGCGTCATCCGCCTGCTGTCCGGCTGAACGTCCCCCGGACCGCAGGCCCCCGCTCAGCAGCGCCGTCAGGCCCAAGAAGAGGAGCTCACGTGCCGGTTCTCTCGGTGATCGTCCCGTTCCGCAACGTCGAGAAGTACCTCGGCCCCTGCCTGGACTCCATCGCCGCGCAGACGTTCACCGACCTGGAGGTGATCTGCGTGGACGACGGCAGCGACGACGGCGGCCCGGCCCTCGTCCAGTCCAGGCGCGGGCAGGACCCGCGGATCCGCCTCATCAGGCAGGAGCACCGGGGCGTCGGCCGGGCGCGCAACGTCGGCGTGCGCGAGGCGACCGGCCGCTACCTGGCCTTCGTGGACGGCGACGACACGGTGCCGCCGAGCGCGTTCAGGCGGCTGGTCTCCTCGCTCGAAGCCTCCGGCTCGGACCTGGCCTGCGGAAACGTCATGCGGCTCTACCGGAACCTGCTCATGCCGTCGTGGGCGCACCGCGAGGCGTTCGCCGAGCCGATGAAGGGCACGCACATCACCCGGCATCCGCTGCTGGTGCGCGACCGCATGTTGTGGAACAAGGTGTATCGCCGCTCGTTCTGGGACGGACTGGGTCTCAGCTTCCCGGAGCGCATGTACGAGGACCAGCCGGTCGCCATCCGCGCCCACGTGGGGGCGTCGGCCGTGGACGTGCTGCCCAAGGTCGTCTACCACTGGCGGCAGCGCGACGAGCCGGGCTCCTCGATCACCCAGCGCCGCCTGGAGCCGGCCAACCTGCGTGACAGGATGCTGTCGGTGCTGGAGACGTCCGCGCTGCTGGAGGCGGCGGCGCCGCAGCTCAAACCGGACTTCGACGGCGACACCCTGGACATCGACCTGGGCGTGGCCGTCGAGGCCGTCGCCAGGCTCGGCGAGCGGACGGATCCCGCGCTGCTCGACCTGATCGTCGGCTATCTCGACGGCGTGGCGCCGGAGTCCTGGCTGAGCATCCCGTTCGAGCACCGGCTGCAGGTGCACCTGCTGCACCGGCGCCGGCTCGGCGACCTGGCCGAGGTGTTCGAGCAGGCCCGCGCCGGGCATCTGCAGCCGCGCGTCAGCTCCGCCGGCCTGCTGCGCAAACGCTGGTACGGGCACCACCCGGACCTGCCTGGACACCTGTCGGAGGTGTCGGGCGAGCTGGGCGTCAAAGCCAGGCTGACGGCGCTGGAGTGGCGGGACGGCGTGCTCACCGGCGCCGGACGGGTGGCGCTCGGCCGGTTCGACGCCACCGAGCTGCGCCGGGTCAGGGTCCGACTCCGGCTGGAGGAGCGCAAGACCGGCGAGATCGTCCCGCTGTCGGACGAGAGCGTCACGGCCACCTGGGAGAACGTCGAGCTGGACAGCGGCGACCAGGCGCCGGAGCACGCCTTCCCGTTCCGCTTCGCGTTCGACCCCGACGTGCTCACGCCCGCCCAGCTCGCCCGGCGCGGGCACTGGGAGCTGCGCGTGCACCTGCGCGGTCCCGGGCTCAGGCTCGACGGCAAGGTGGGCGGGCCGCGCTGGCAGCCGCCCCTGGTCCCGGCGCCGCGCCGCAGGTCGGGCGTGTGGCTGGTGCCGGTACGCACCGCCAAGGGCTCCTGGGGGATCCGGCTGCGGCGCGCGGAGGCGCTCATCGGGGAATGCCGCGTGGACGACGGCGACCTGGTCTTCGCCGGCCGGATCAGCGACGTGGGCGACGGCGAGCCGGTGCTCAGACTCGTCCGCAAGGACGACGGCGAGGAGATGTACTTCCCGGTCACCCTCGACGGACGCGACTTCCGCGCCCGGGTGCCGCTGGCCGGCATCGACGAGGCCGTCGGGGACGAATCGTGGTGGGAGGTCGTCATCGACCAGGGCAAGCCGATCCGGCCGCTGCTGAAGACCCAGGAGCGGCCGGTGGTGACCGTCGCCGAGCGGCGGTTCCTCATCGACCGCTCCGACGACGGCGGCCTGCTGCTGGCCGAGCGGGAAACCCGGCCGGAGCCCCTGGCCGAACCCTCAGCCGAGGATGGCTGAGAGCGTTTCCGCGACCCGCTCCTGCTGCCCGTCCGACAGGTCGGGGAACAGCGGCAGCGACAACTCCTCCGCGTAGTACGCCTCGGCCCGCGGGCACATGCCGCGCCGGTAGCCGAGGTCCTCGAACACCGGGTGCCAGTAGGCCGGGATGTAGTTGACCTGGACGCCGATGCCCGCCGCCCGCATGCGCTCGTACACCTCGCGGCGGCGCCCGCCCCCGACCCTGACCGGGTACAGGTGCCAGCTCGGGGTGACGTAGGCGCGTTCGGCCGGCAGGGTCAGCCCGGGCACGTCGCGCAGCAGCAGGTGGTAGCGGGCGACCAGCTCGGCGCGGCGGGCGCGGAAGCGTTCGAGCCTGCGCAGCTGGCTCAGGCCCAGCGCGCACAGCACGTCGGGCAGCCGGTAGTTCAGCCCGAACTCGTGCACCTCCTGGTGCCAGCCGCCGTGCTCCGGGTCGCGCTGCTCGGCCGGATCTCTGACCAGGCCGTGGTTCCTGAACCTGGCCGCCGCGGCGTGCCTGAGCGGGTCCTTGACGGCCACGGCCCCGCCCTCGGCGGTGGTCACCGTCTTGGTCGGGAAGAACGAGAACGTCGTCAGGTCGGCGACCGAGCCGACCGGCCGGTCCTTGTAGGCCGCGCCGATGGAGTGGGCCGCGTCGGCGATCAGCACGGCACCCGCCCGCTTGGCGACGGCGCGCAGCTCGTCGTAGTCGGCGGGGTGGCCGGCGTAGTCGACCGCGGTGATCGCCCTGGTCCGCCACGACGCCAGCGCGGCCACCGCCTCGGGGTCGAGGTTGCCGGTGTCCGGCTGCACGTCGGCGAACAGCACCCGGGCGCCGCGCAGCGCGGCCGTGGCCGCCGTGGCCACGAACGTCAGCGGCGAGGTGATCACCTCGTCCGACGCGGCGTCGCCGTTCCCGACCCCGGCGGCCGCGTAGGCGACGTGCAGGGCGGCGGTGCCCGAGGTGACCGCCACGCAGGGCACGCCGCCGGTCCAGCGCTCCAGCTCCGACTCGAACGCGGCCACCGCGGGACCCGTGGTCAGCCAGTCGCCGCGCAGCACCTCGACCACCGCCTCGATGTCGGACTCGTCGATCGACTGGCGGCCGTAGGGCAACATCAGGCACTCACCATGGCGCGCAGGTCGTCCACCGACAGCCACCGGTCGTTGGTGTCGGAGCGGTAGGCGAAGCCCTCCGGCAGCTCCTCGCCGATCTGCGGCGGCACGTAGCCCCAGGTGGCGATGGTGGGCTGCACCACGTAGCGGTCGGTCAGCCGCAGGGTCCTGCGGCCGTCGTCCGGGCCGATCATCTCCTCGTGCAGCTTCTCGCCCGGCCTGATGCCGACCTCGTAGACCGGGCTGTCGGGCGCCAGCGCCTCGGCCAGGTCGGTGATGCGCATGCTCGGGATGCGCGGCACGTACAGCTCGCCGCCCTGCATCAGGTCGAAGGAGTCGACCACGAACCTGACGGCCTGGTCGAGCGTGATCCAGAACCTGGTCATGCGCTTGTCGGTGATCGGCAGGCTGTCGCCCTGCGCGGCCAGCCGCTGGAAGAACGGCACCACCGAGCCCCTGCTGCCCACCACGTTGCCGTAGCGGACCACGGCGAAGCGGGTGGCGTGCCCGGCCGCGTAGTGGTTGGCGGACACGAACAGCTTGTCGGCCACCAGCTTCGTGGCGCCGTACAGGTTGATCGGGCTGGACGCCTTGTCGGTGGACAGCGCCACCACCTTGCGCACGCCGCAGTCGATCGCCGCCTCGACCACGTTCTGTGACCCGGCGACGTTGGTGCGGACGTACTCGAACGGGTTGTACTCGGCGGTGTCGACCTGCTTCAGCGCGGCGGCGTGCACCACGTGGTCGACCCCGTGCATGGCCCTGGTCAGCCGCTCTCTGTCTCTGACGTCGCCGATGAACCAGCGCGTGCGCTCGTCGTCGCCGAAGAGCTGGCGGGCCTCGTACTGTTTGAGCTCGTCGCGGGAGAAGACGACCAGCCGCCGCACGCCGAGCGAGTCGAGCGCGTGACGGATGAACGCCTTGCCGAAGGACCCCGTGCCTCCGGTGATCAGAATCGACGATCCACTGAGAATGCTCACGCGGCCCCCTGAAATCGCGTTTACGCGGTGTAGTCGTCCAAGCTGGGCGGTAGCATAGCGCGAGCAATTGATGACGCACGGTCACAACGGGGGAATGGGGCTTCGGTGCGCATTGTGGGAATTGTTCAGGCCCGGATGGGCTCGACGAGACTTCCGGGCAAGGTGCTGCGCGATCTCGGCGGACGTTCCGTGCTCAGCTGGGTGGTCAGCGCCGTACGCGAATCGGCCGCACTCGACGACCTGGTGGTGGCCACCACCACCGAGTCGGCCGACGACGCGGTTGTCGCCGAGTGCCTGAGACTCGGAGTGCCGTGGCACCGGGGTCCGGTCGACGACGTGCTCACCAGGTTCATGCGGGTGCTCGACGAGCGCCCGGGCGACGCGGTGATGCGGTTCACCGCCGACTGCCCGCTGCTCGACCCGGCCGTGATCAGGGAGGCGGCGCTGGTCTACCGGGCCGTTCCCGGGCTCGACTACCTCAGCACGAGCCTGGCGCGCACGCTGCCGCGCGGCCTCGACGTCGAGATCGCGAGCCTGCCCGCGCTGCGCCGCGCGGACCGGGAGGCCACCGGCTACCACCGCACCCACGTCACCTCCTACGTCTACTCCGAGCCCGGCGACGGGCGGCTGCTCGGCCTGGCCTACCAGCCCGCGGCGCCCGACCTGCGGGTCACGCTCGACACCGAGGACGACTGGCGGCTGATCTCGCGCCTCGTGGCCGAGTTCGGCGACGCGACCGTGCCGACCAGGGTGCTGATCGACTGGTTGCGCGCGCGTCCCGAGGTGCGCGGACTCAATGCCCACGTCGAGCAGAAAGCCTTGCAGGAAGCGTGACACGGCGCAGAGTAGGAGTCCCGGCGGTCGGCGGCACGCGCCGCAGGATCGAGGTCCCGGCCATCGAACTGACCGGCCGCCCGGGGCGGAGCAGAACCGAGGAGCCCAGGCGCGCGCCAGGACCGGTCGCCATCAGGTGCGACGCGGGCGCCCGCAGCGGGGCCGGCCACCTGGTGCGATGCGTGGCGCTGGCCGAAGAGCTGCGGTCGCGCGACGTCGAGGTGATCTTCCTGGGCGACGTGTCGGGCTCGGAGTGGGCACGGGCCCAGCTCGACGAGCGCGACCTGCCGCTCGTCGCCGCGCCCCGGCCGCCGGCCGAGCTGGCCGCCCGGGTGCGCGAGCTGGGCGTGACGAGGGTGGTGCTCGACTCGTACGAGCTGGCCCCGGGCACCGGCGCGGCGCTCAGGCAGGCCGGCGCGGCCGTGCTGGCCATCGTCGACGGCGACCCGCGCGGCCAGGAGGCCGACCTCTACCTCGACCAGAACCTCGACGCCGAGCGGCGGCCGTTCACCGGCGAGCGGCTGGCGGGCGCCGACTACGTCCTGCTGCGCGACAGCGTGCGCCAGTGCGACAGGGTCGCCCGAGACACGGGCGCACGGGACACGGGCGGCGGAGGCGCGGGCGGCGGCGACGGGCGCACGCCCAGGGTGTTGTGCTTCTTCGGCGGCACCGACGCGGCCGGCGTGGCGCCCGCCTGGGTGGAGGCGCTGTGCGCGACGGGCCGCCCGTTCGAGGCCATCGTGATCAGCGAGGAACCGTTCGAGACCCGCGGCCCCATCGTGGTCATCCCGCCCACCGACGCGCTGCCCGAGCTGATGGCCCAGGCCGACCTGGTGGTCACGGCGGCGGGCTCGGCCAGCTGGGAGCTGCTCTATCTGGGCGTGCCCACCGCGCTGACCTGGGTGGCCGACAATCAGCTCATCGGCTACGAGGCCCTGGTGGGCAGGAGCGCGGCGGCCGGGCTCGGCGACGCGCCGGGCCCGGCGGCGGTCGAGACGCTGTCACGCCTGCTCGCCGACCCCGCCTGCCGTGAGGAGTACGGCAGGCGGGGCGGCGGGCTGGTCGACGGCAAGGGCAGGGAACGCGTCGCCGACGCCCTGCTCGCGCTGTGACAGTCAGACCCTAGACGAGGTCCCAGGTCAGCGGGGTGCCCTTGGGCGCGTCCCTGGTGAAGCGGCGGCCCATCACGTCGGCCGCCGCCGCCGGGGGCAGCCCGCCCGCCGGCCGGATGGAGCGTACGTTCTGCTCGGTCACCGCCTCGCCGGCCCGCACGTCGCGTATCACGTACAGCGAACGGCGGAAGCGCAGCGACTCGCGCTCCGAGGCACGCGGCCCGATGGCCGGGCTGCCCAGCGACTGCCAGGCCCGCTCGCTCTCGGTCACCAGCGTGGCCAGCTCGGCGGGCTCCAGCGAGAAGGCCGCGTCGACCCCGCCTTCCGCCCGGGAGCGGGTGACGTGCTTCTCGATCAGGCAGGCGCCCAGGGCGACGGCGGCCAGCGCGGCGCCGAGCCCGGGCGTGTGGTCGGAGACGCCCACCACGGCCCCGGTGAGCCCGGCCAGCAGCGGCAGCGAGCGCAGGTTGCTCTCCTCGGGCGCGGCGGGGTAGGCGGCGGTGCAGGCCAGCACCGCGAGCTGGGCGCAGCCCGCTTCGCGGGCGGCCTCGACGGCGGCGTGGATCTCCGCGATGGACGCCATCCCGGTGGAGATGATCAGCGGCTTGCCGGTCGCGGCGACCAGCCTGATCAGCGGCAGGTCCACGATCTCCGACGACGCGATCTTGTACGCCGGCGCGCCCAGCTTCTCCAGCAGCTCCACGGCCGTCGGGTCGAACGGCGAGGAGAAGGCGATCAGCCCGCGCTGCCTGGCCCGGTCGAAGATCGGCGCGTGCCACTCCCAGGGCGTGTGCGCCCGCTCGAAGAGCCGGTAGAGCCGCTCGCCGCCCCACAACTCGTGCTCGCCGCCGATGCGGAAGGCCGGGCCGTCGGCGTCGATGGTGATCGTGTCCGGCCGGTAGGTCTGCAGCTTCAGGGCGTGGGCGCCGCTGTCGGCCACCGCGTCCACGATGGCCAGCGCCCGCTCCAGGCTGCCGTTGTGGTTGCCGGACATCTCCGCCACCACGAAAGGCGGCTGCCCGACGCCGATCGGCCGGCCCGCGATCGAGATCATTCCTGGCCCTCCTTGGTCAGCTGGATCGCGATGACCTCGCGCTCCATTCCGTCGACGCACCGCTGGTAGGCGCCGACCTCGCTGAAGCCGAAGCGCTGGTGCAGCCGTCTGACCGGCTCGTTGTCGGCCAGCACCTCGCCGCGCAGCGCCGTCAGGCCGAGCGGGCCGAAGGCGTGGTCGATGGCCTCGCGTTCGAGCTCCACCCACGCCTCCAGCAGCGCACCGGCCTGCTCCAGCCCGTCGAGGTCCAGGTAGTAGCCCCAATAGCCGCTGCGCGACTCCGGATGCAGCCCGGTGTAGGAGACCACGCCGGCCGGCCGCTCGCCGTGGTCGTAGATCAGCACCTGCTTGCCGGGGTCGGCGCTGGTGTCCGCCCACCACTGGGCGTGCTCGGCGGCGGGGATCTCGTGGGTGGAGAAGCTGGCGGCGCGTACCCGGGGGTGGTTCCGCCAGCGGAGCATTTCGGGCAGATCACGGTTCTGGACGCGTCTCAGCATCTGCTCCCCTTACTATTCGTGCTCAGAACAATGCACAACGTAGCGGATCTCGTGTCCGGTAAAGAGCTGATCAGCGAACCCGTCAGCGACCCAAGGAGCACATCGGCATGGTCCCCCTGCTGAGCGTCGTCGTCCCGTTCTACAACGTCGAGCCGTACATCACGGAATGCCTGAAGTCGCTGGCCGCCCAGACGATCGAGGACCTGGAGGTCATCCTGGTCGACGACGGCTCGCAGGACGGCAGCAGGCAGGTGGCCGAGGACTTCGCCGGCCGCGACGAGAGGTTCGTCCTGGTCGAGCAGTCGAACCGGGGTCCAGGCCCGGCCCGCGACGAGGGGGTGCGCCGGGCCAGGGGCACCTACCTGGCCTTCGCCGACAGCGACGACGTGGTGCCGCCGGACGCCTACCGGCAGCTCGTCGCCTCGCTCCGCGAGACCGGCTCGGACCTGGCCTGCGGCGGGGTGCGGCGCATCGTCGACGGTCAGACGGCCGAGTCCACGCTGCACGAGAAGGTGTTCAGGCGCCGCCAGCTGTGCACCCACATCACCGACCGGACGTCGCTGGTCAGGGACAGGACGGTGTGGAACAAGGTGTACCGGATGGACTTCTGGCGGGCCCAGGAGCTGTCCTTCCCCGCCGGGATCTACGAGGACGTGCCCGTCGCCATGCGTGCCCACGTCCTGGCCACCACCGTGGACGTGCTCGACGACGTCGTCTACCACTGGCGCAAGCGCGAGTCGGGCGAGACCTCGATCACCCAGCGTCGGGCCGAGCTGGCCAACCTGCACGAGCGGCTGGCCGCCATCAGGTCGGTACGCGCCTTCCTGGACGAGCGCGCGCCCGAGCTGCTGCGTCCCTTCGACGCGCTGGTGCTGGAGAAGGACATCGCGTTCCTGTTCCAGGCGCTGGAGGAGGGCGGTGCGCACGAGCCGCTGGTGGACCTGGGCAATGCCTGGCTGGCCGAGCTGAGCCCGCAGGCGCTGGCCGCCGCGCCGTCGCTGCGCCGGCTCGAACTGCACCTGCTGCGCCGCGGCCTGGTGCGCGAGCTGTGCCACGTGCGCGAGTTCCGCCGCTCCCGGGTCGACGGCACCCGCGTGGTGGCCCGCGGCCTGCGCAACGTCGGCTGGTACGGCGACTACCCGTACTTCCGCGACCGGCGGCTGCGCATCCCCGACGAGGTGTTCGACGCCCGCGAGGAGCTCAAGCTGGTGGCCAAGGTGGACGAATGCGCCTGGACGGGAGACGCGTTCCGGCTGCACGGCCAGGTGTCGATCCACCGGGTCGAGCGCAAGCCGGGCAAGGTGTACCTGTGGCTGAGCGACGGCAAGCGCAAGGTGCCGCTGGAGGCGCGCCGCCTGCGCGACCACCGGTTCGTCGCCGACATCGACCCGAGCCTGCTGGCGCGCGGCGGCCCGACCTGGAAGCTGCACGTGCGCGCCGAGACCAAGGGTCTGGTGCTCAAGACGCACTTCCGGCACGGCGAGGCGCCCGGCACGTGGCGCTTCACCGTGCCGGGTTGGTCAAGAAGCGGCATGGACATCTCCCAGTAGTTCCAGTAAGTAATCGTTCCACCGCGCGGCGTCGCCATGCTGGAATGCATGAGGACCTATTCGCTGGAAGACGTCCACGAGACACGCAAGCGGAGAGATTCCTGGTGGACCGTGTATTTCGTGGACCCGGTCGCCTGCCGGGTCGCCCTTTCCGTGGCCAACCGCACGGGGATCACGCCCAACGGGCTCACGGTGTTCTCGCTGGTCCTCGGCATGGTTTCGGCCGCCTGCTTCGCGATGAACCAGCTCGTGGCAGGCGCCGTCCTGTTCTATCTGAGCTTCACGATCGACTGCGTGGACGGCAAGATCGCCAGGCTCAAGGGCACGGGCACGCCCTTCGGCCTCTGGCTCGACTACGTGGGGGACCGGGTCAGGGTGATGCTCTGCGCCACCGGCCTGGCCTACGGGCAGTACGCGGTCACGGGGGACGTGAGCTACGTCGTGCTGGGTGCGGCGGTGGCGGTGCTCGACCTGTTCAGGTACGTCAACGCGCCGCAGATGAAGCGGGTCCGCGAGGCCGTCAGGGAGGGCCGGCCGGAATCGGACCTGGACGCCGGCCTGGAGCTGGAGGAGGGCCTGGACCCGAGGCCGGAGCCGCTGGAGCGGATTCCCCGCACGCCGAGCTTCCCGCGGCGGCTCAACAGGTTCCTGGCCCGGCACCGGGTGCGCTCGCACCTGGTCAGCGGCATCGAGTTCCACGCCGCGGTGTTCGTCGTCGCGCCCCTGATCGGCGTGGTGGCGCTGATCCCGCTCTCGGCGGCCGCCGGCGTGTTGCTCCTCGCCAACGAGATCTTCCTTGTCTACCGGATGTGGCTCTTCACGCGCAGGCACAGCGTGGCCTCCCAGGAGAGCCGAGAGCACGTTCTCGTCTAAGTTTTCGGGGGTTAGAACGAAATGTCCGACCGACCGGTCTTCGTCATCGGATGCCCGCGCTCCGGCACGACGATGCTCCAGCTCATGCTGCACTCGCATCCCCGCATCGCCGTGGCTCCAGAGACGCGCTTCCTCGTTCCCGCTTATTACCGGCGGCGGACCTGGGGCGACCTGCGTACCGAGCAGCGCCGCAAGGCGCTGGCCGAATGGATCGCGACCGACCGCAGCACCAAGTTCCGCGAGCTCAAGATCGACAAGAACGAGTTCGTCCGCCAGTCCGTCGAGGGGCCGGGCTCGCTCGGCTCGGTGATCGGCACCGCGTTCCGCATGTACGCCGACCGCTTCGACAAGAAGCGCTGGGGCGACAAGCGGCCCAGCTACGTCAAGCAGGTGGACATGCTGCTCAGGCTGTTCCCCGACGCGCAGTTCATCCACCTCATCAGGGACGGCCGCGACTGCGTGGCCTCGCTGAAGGAGATGCCCTGGTACACCCTGGACTCCTTCCACGCGATCTCCACCTGGGCCGAGGCCATGGACGCCGGCGCCAAGCTGCGCCGCACGATGTCCCAGGACACCTACTTCGAGCTGAAGTACGAGGACCTGACCGACGACCCGGCCACCGAGCTGAAGCGGCTGTGCCACTTCCTGGAGGAGGACTTCTCCCCGGCGATGATCTCCCCGCGCGAGGCGGCCAGCGTGGCCGTCCCGCTGCACAAGGTGTGGCACCAGAACACGCACGGCGAGGTCACCCGCAGCCGCGTGGGCAGCTGGGCCAACCGGCTGGACGACTGGGAGATCGCGCTGTGCGAGCACACGCTCGGCGACCGGCTGCAGGCCATGGGCTACGAGCTGACCGGCGCGCCCAAGCCGGCCAAGGAGCACATCACGGCCTGCCAGAAGACCATGCAGAAGCGCAAGGCCAGCAGGACACGCAAGCACATCCGTGACAGGCTCAACCGGCTGCGCGAGCCCAGCCCGGTGGCCGCGCTGCTCACCTCGGGGCAGCGGTCGCTGGCCGGGGTGCCGCAGCAGCGCCCTGACTCCGACGCCGAGGTGGCCGAGCAGGCCGTGTAGTCCCGGACCCGGGACTCGCTCACCGGTCGATGTGGGCGAACAGCCGCTCCCACCGATCCAGGACGGGGTCGAGGCGGAACGCCTCGGCCCTGGCCCGGGCGGCGGCGCCGAGCAGCCGCCGCCGCGGCCGTGAGCCCATGAGCCCGGCCAGCTCGGCGGCGAAGGCCGGCACGTCGCCCGGCGGCACCAGCACCGGCCCGGCCGAGCGCACGCCGCCCGACACGTCGAACGCCACCGCGGGCACGCCGTGCGCGGCCGACTCCAGCAGCACCACGGGCAGCCCCTCGTGTTCGCTGGTCAGCGCGACGAGCGAGGCGTCGAGGTATTCGCGCGGCATGTCCGCGACCGGCACCAGGCCGCGGAAGACCACCCGGTCGGCGATCTCCTCGCGCTCGGCGTGCGCGCGCAGCCTCTCGCGTTCCGCGCCGTCGCCGATCAGGTGCAGCTCCCAGCCCGGTGGCGGCTGGGCCGCGGCGAAGGCGCTGATCAGCCGGTCGAACCGCTTGACGCCCTCCAGCCTGCCGACGCCGAGCACGCGGGGCGCGTCGAGCGTGGACACCTCCTCAGGCCAGTTCGCCAGCGGGTTCGGCAGCGCCCAGGCGTTGGGCAGCAACGCGCCTTCGGAGAAGCTCCACGCGTCGTCCTCGCTGAGGAAGACCGCCTGGTCGAGGTCGAGATAGTGCTTCCTGATCGAGCCGAGGTGCCAGCAGCCGGCGGCGTGCTCGAAGGAGCCGTGGTACTGGCCGATCGGGCGGAAGCCGGCCGGCAGCCGGTCCTTCAGCGCGGTCACCACGCTGGGCGAGGTCATCACCGCGTAGCCCGGCGGGATCCCGTCGAGCAGCCGCTTCAGCCGGCGCTCCGAACGGCGGCGGCCCAGCGGGCCCTCCCGGCCGACCGGGTCGGGGCTGACCACGTGGTGGTGGTAGCGCGGGCGGTCGACGTAGCGGAAGGGACGTTCCGCCCGGTGCAGCCCGATCACGTGCACCTCGTGCCCGCGTGCCGCCAGGCCCTGGGCGAGCGTGTGGGTCACCTGCTGGACGCCGCCGAGCGTGTCGGCGTCCAGGCAGGCGAAGACCACGCTCACCGGGCACTCTCCTCGGCGACCTGCGGCTGCTCCCGATCGGCGGCGGCGGGGCGGCGGCCGCAGAAGAAGTCGTCCACGACGCGGGCGGCGGCGTCGCCGCGCTCGTCGGCGCACCACAGCTCGCGGAAGGCCGCGTAGCGCTCCTGGAAGGCGGCGTGCGTCTCGGGCAGCTCGCGCAGCGTCGCGATCAGCTCGTCCGTGGTGGACACGCACGCGCCGGGCGCGATGGCCGGCAGGTCGTGGTAGACGCCGCGCTCCGACAGCCGGTACTCGTCCCAGTCGTCGATGTAGAACACCATCGGCTTGCCGGTGAGCGCGTAGTCGCACATCACCGAGGAGTAGTCGGTGAGCAGCGCGTCGGAGGCCAGCATCAGGTCGTTGATCTCCGGGTACGACGACGCCTGCCGGACGAAGTGCCGCAGGTGCTCGGGCGGGCTGTAACGCTCGACCGGGTGCGTGCGCAGGATCACCACCCACTCGTCGGCCAGCTCCTCGGCCATCCGCTCCAGGTCCGCCCGGACCGACCGGCCGCTGCGCTTGTGCCGGTCCCGGTAGGTGGGCGCGTACAGCAGGATCTTCCGCCCGGGCGGGATCTCCAGCCGTTCCCGCACGTCGCCCACCGGCTCGGCGTTGACCAGGGCGTCGCAGCGCGGTGTCCCGTACCGGTAGACGGTGCCGGTGTAGCCGTTGGACGGCAGGAAGACGCGGGAGAACTCGGCGCTCGGCGAGACCAGCGCGTCCCAGCGGGCCACCGCCGCCCGCCACTGGGCCCGCGGCTTGTCGAAGTCCGAGCGCAGGTCGGGCGCGTCGAAGCCGATCGACTTGATGCCCTGGCCGTGCCAGGTCTGCAGGTAGCGGGTGCCCGGCGGCTTGGGGTAGTCGAGCGGGAAGCCGTGGCTGTCGACCCAGATGCCGGCGCGGGCCATCGTCCAGACGTACTTCCAGCTCCCCCGGCGGACCAGGCGCGCGTCGGCGGGGAAATTGGCCCGGTTCCTGGCCACCGACCAGACCACCTCGATGGGCAGATCCCGGCGGCGCAGCTCCTCGTAGATGGCGCGCGGGCTGCCGCCGTAGCTCTTGCCCACGTCCGACTCGAACAGCGCCAGGTCGGGACGCCGCGGCACCACCTTGATCAGCGCCTTGTACACGCGCAGCTTGTTCTTCGGGGTGCTGAGCCGCTTCAGCGCCTTGCGCCTGAGCAGCCGAAGGCCCGAGCGGGCCAGCGAGCGCGGGCGTACGGCCAGGTAGGCGGCGTAGCCCTCGGGCTTGAGGCGGCAGCCGTTCAGCTCGACCTCGTCCATGGCGGGATCGACGATGAGCCGGTCGGTGGTGGTGTGCCCGTCGTGGGCGCGGGTGAAGCCGATGCTCGGGTCGCAGCGGCCCGACGGGGTGAAGGTGATCTCGCTGACGTATCCGCCCGTGCCGGTCGGCTTCGGGCTGATCGGGATCTTCCGCGCGCCGAGCCGCAGGAACGCCGACCAGTCCGTGGGCAGCGCGCCGAACGGGTCGTAGGTGCGCACGGTCATCCTGACCCGTTCGCCGTCGACGGCCAGGTCGCTCACCTCGTGCCTGAGCCTGGAGGCGGTGAAGGGCAGCTCGGCCAGGCGCAGCGCGGTGATGTCCAGGCCGGGGCTGACCGTGGGGCCCCAGTACGTCCGCCCGTCGAACTGCACGGCGGCCCGGGGCGCGGCGCGCGGCCCGGTCAGCGAGCCGGCCGCCACCCGCAGGTCCTCGGCCCGGCCGGCGAGGATGAGATGGCAGCACACCCGGGTCAGCGGGTCCAGCCGGTCGAGCACCCCGGCCGGCATCTCCTCCAGGTACGACCGCACGACCCCGGCGAACTCCTTGATCCACGTCAGGTCGCGGGCCGGCAGCGGGTTGAGGTAGACCCGCAGGTCCTGGCGCAGGAACCGGTGCTGCCGCGCGGGCACCAGGTCCTCCTCGCCGTAGGCGCGCAGGATGTCGTCGCTGAGCCTGGCGGCGATCACCCGCTGCCGGACGTTGTCCATCTCGTCGATGCTGAGCGAGATCGAGTCGCTGCCGCGGGCCCGGTGCCAGTGGTAGACCGTCCAGGGCACGATCGCGAACCGGCGTGACAGCGCGTACAGCTCGGTGGCGAAGACGTGGTCCTCGTAGAGGATGTCCTCGGGGAAGCGCAGCACCTTGTCGCGCAGCCAGGCCACGTTGTACAGCTTGTTCGTGCTGAAGGAGTCGAGGAACAGCTCGGGCTCCTCGCGGATGCCGTGCACCACCCGCCGCCTGGCGAACAGCGACGGGTAGTACGGGTTGAGCCGGCCGTTCCACTCGAACAGCCGCGAGATCTGGCCGGAGACGAAGTCCGCGCCGGTCCGCTCGATCTCGGTGAGCAGGCTCTTGCAGGCGTGCCTGGGCAGTTCGTCGTCGCTGTCGAGGAACATCAGGTACGGGGCGGCGGCCGCGTCGATGCCGTCGTTGCGTGGCGCGCCGCAGCCGCCGCTGTTGACGTCTCTGCGCAGGTAGCGGACCCGGGGATCACGGCGTGTCAGCGCGGCGGCGACGCGCGGCGTGTCGTCCGTGCTCGCGTCGTCGACGATGATCACTTCGAGGTCGCGCAACGACTGGCCGAGCACGGAGCGCACGGCTCTCGGCAGCCGAGCCGCGTCATTGTACGAGATGACCACCACGGTGCAGTCAGGCATTCCATCCCCCAGTCAGCGCCTGGGTATGGGGCTGCCCGCAGTAACGGGGATATGTCGGTACTTGAAGTCTTTTTACCTATGTATCCGGTCAGCGCATGAGACGCCGGATCAGCCACACCACGAACACCAGCGCCACCGCCGCCCCGGCGATCGGGACCAGCCGCTTGAGCAGCGGCGTGCCGGCGATCTCCAGCAGGTCGAGCGCCTCCTCGTCGGGCGTGCGCGAGGTGCGCGAGGTGCCGCCAGGCCGGGTCACCGGCTCGGGCACCGCGCTCAGGTGCCGCTCCTCCTCCCGCACGGCCCTCTCCCGCACGGGCTCGCCGTCCGGCGCCTCCTCGACCGTGGACTCCGGCTCAGCCGTGGACTCCGCGACCTCGGGCTCGGGCGCGGTCACCTCCGGCGGGCTCGGCTCGGACAGCAGCTCGGCCAGGTTCGCCGCGAACCTGTCGATCAGCTTGGCGCCCACCTCGGCCATCACGCCCCGGCCGAACTGCGCCGGACGCCCCGTCACGTTGAACGACGTCTCGACGCTCACCCCGGTCGAGCCGTCGCCCCCGGTCAGCCTGGCCTTGACGGTGGCCGCCGCCGTGCCCGAGCCCCGCGCCTCCTTGCCCGAGGCCTGGATCGTCAGGGTGTGCTGGTCCTTGTCCACGTCCTCGAACCGGGCGGAGCCGCGATAGGTCACGGTGATCGGGCCGACCTTGACCTTCATCCTGCCGGTGAACTCGTCGCCTTCGAAGATGTCGAGCGTCGCCCCGGGCAGGCAGGGCGCGACCCGCTCGACGTCGAGCAGCACCGCCCAGGCCTGCTCGATCGGAACCGGAACAGTGAATTCGTGCTCGAACCGCATCGCCATCGATCCGCTCCTTCTCCCAGTGGTTGCGACCCTACGTCGGGGCCGGGCCGCCTGGAAGAGGCCCGTTCCGCTCAGCGGCAACCCGTTCCTCCCGTGCGGGGCGCCCCCGGCGGAGGCGCCCCGGGAAAGGACGGTCAGGGCGTGCCCGCGGCGGCGCGTACCGCGCGGTGGGTCAGCACCTTGGCCAGATGCCGCCGGTAGTCGGGCTGAGCGTGCAGATCGCCGGGCGGCGAGGTGTCGGCGTCCGCCTCCGCGCACGCCTGGCGCACCTGGTCGCCCAGCTCCAAGCCCTGCAGCGCGGACTCCGTCGCCCGGGCGCGCAACGGCACCGGACCCATGTTGGTCAGGGCGATCCTGGCCTCCTGGATCGAGCCGTTGGAACGCCTGACCGCCGCGGCCACGCCGACGATCGCCCAGGCCTGCGCCGTGCGGTGGAACTTCTCATAGTGGTAGCCCCAGCCCGCGCCCAGCTTGGGGACACGCACCCCGACCAGGATCTCTCCGGGACGCAACGCGGTCTCCAGGTAGTCGACGAAGAACTCGGCGGCCGGGATCTCCCGTTCGCCCCGCTCCGACGCGGTCACGAGCACGCCGTCCAGCGCCAGCACCACGGCCGGCAGGTCGCTCGCAGGATCGGCGTGGGCCAGCGAGCCGCCGAACGTGCCCCGGTGCCGCACCGCCGGGTCGGCCACGGCGGCGGCGGCCTTGGCGATCAGCGGGCAGTCGGCGTTGATCACGCCGGAACGCATGACCTCGTCGTGCGTGGCCAGCGCGCCGATGAACACATGGTCGCCCCGGTCGTGCACGCCCATCAGCCCGGGCAGCCGGCCCACGTCCACCAGTGTGGACGGGTAGGCCAGCCGCATCCGCAGCAGCGGCAGCAACGACTGGCCGCCGGCCAGGACCTTGGCGTCCTCGTCCGCGGCCAGGGCCCGGCAGGCCTCCTCGATCGAGCCGGGCCGCACGTAGTCGAACTGCGCGGGGATCATCGCGGCATCACTCCCTGTGCTCCCGCCTGGGCTCCGGCCAGCGCCCGCCAGACCCGTTCCGGCGTGCACGGCATCTGGACGTCGTGCACCCCGTGCGGGCGCAGCGCGTCGACGACCGCGTTGACCACGGCCGGCGTCGAGGCGATCGTGCCCGCCTCGCCCACGCCCTTGGCGCCCAGCGGGTTGCCCGTGGCCGGCGTCTCCGTGCGGTCGGTGACGAACGTGGGCAGATCGGCGGCCGACGGCAGCAGGTAGTCGGCCATCGTGGAGGTCAGCAGGTTGCCCTCGGCGTCGTAGACGGCCTCCTCGAACAGGGCCTGCGCGACGCCCTGGGCGATGCCGCCGTGCACCTGACCCTCGGCGATCAGCGGGTTCACCACCTTGCCGATGTCGTCCACGGCCACGTACGAGCGGATCTTCACCTGGCCCGTCTCGGTGTCCACCTCCACCGCGCACAGGTGGGTGCCGTGCGGGAAGGAGTAGTTCTCCGGGTCGAAGGTGGCCTCGGAGTCGAGCCTCGGCTCCACGCCGTCGGGCAGGTCGTGCGCGGTGAACGCGGCGAACGCCAGCTCCTGGATGGTCTTCTGGGAGTCGGTGCCCCGCACCTTGAACGCGCCGCCCGCGAACTCCAGGTCGTCGGGCGAGCATTCGAGCAGGTGCGCGGCCAGCTTGCGGGCCTTCTCCCGGACCTTCTCGCACGCCTTGAGCACCGCCACGCCGCCGATGACCAGCGAGCGCGAGCCGTAGGTGTCCATGCCCTTGTACGAGATCGCGGTGTCGCCGTACAGCACGGTGATGTCCTCGAACGGCACGCCGAGCGCGTCGGCCACGATCTGGCTCCACGCGGTCACGTGCCCCTGCCCGTGCGGCGTCGAGCCGGTGATGACCTCGATCTTGCCCGTCGGCAGCACCCGCACCGAGCCGTGCTCCCAGCCGCCCGCCCCGAACCTGGCGCCGCCCAGCAGCCTGGACGGGGCCAGCCCGCACATCTCCGTGTACGTGCTGACGCCGATGCCGAGCTGCACCGGGTCGCCCCGGTCACGCCGGTCGGCCTGTTCGGCCCGCAGCTTGTCGTAGCCGAACAACGCCATCGCCCGGTCGGTGGCCGCCTCGTAGTTGCCCGAGTCGTAGGTGAGACCGGAGATCGTGGTGAACGGGAACTCCTCGTGCTTGATCCAGTTGCGCCTGCGCACCTCCAGCGGGTCGAGACGCAGCTCGGCGGCGAGCTCGTCCATGATCCGCTCGATCAGGTACGTCGCCTCGGGACGGCCGGCGCCCCGGTAGGCGTCGGTCGGCATCTTCGTGGTGAACACGCCGGTGCAGGCGAACTCGTAGGCGTCCATCTTGTAGATCGCGTTGCACATGCTGCCGGCGAGCAGCGGGATGCCCGGCGTGAGCAGCAGGAAGTAGGCGCCCATGTCGGCGAGCAGCTCCACCTGCAGGCCGCGCAGCCGGCCGTCGGCGTTGGCGGCGATGCGCACATGCTGGATCTGGTCGCGCCCGTGGTGCACGGTGTGGTTGCCCTCCGAGCGCGACTCGGTCCACTTCACCGGACGGCCCAGCCGCCGCGTGAGCAGCAGGCAGAGCACCTCCTCCGCGGTCACCTGCAGCTTCGAGCCGAAGCCGCCGCCCACGTCGGGCGCGACCACGCGCAGCTTGTGCTCCGGGATGCCGGTCGTGACCGCCAGCATGACCCGCAGCACGTGCGGGATCTGCGTGGACGACCAGAGCGTGAACGCGTCGCCGTCGGTGTCGCACAGGATCGCCCGCGGCTCCATCGCGCTCGGGATGAGCCGCTGCTGGATGAAGGTCCGGTCGATGACGACCGGGGCGTCTCTGAAGGCCGCCTCGATGTCGCCGAACGCGTTCTTCATCGTGTACGCCTGATTGCCCGACTCGTGCACCTTCGGGCTGCCCGGCGTGAGCGCCTCGTTCATGTCCATGACCGCCGGCAGCGGCTCGTAGTCGACGTCGATGGCGTCGAGCGCGTCGGCGGCCAGGTAGCGGTCCGTGGCGACCACGCAGGCCACCGCCTCGCCGACGTAGCGCACCTCGTCCTTGGCCATCGCCGGGTGATCGGGGATGACGATGTCCTCCACCACCGGCCACGCGCACGGCAACGTGGTCTCGGCCGCCTCGAAGTCGTGGCCGCTGAACGCCGCCACCACGCCGGGCAGGCCGCGGGCCGCCGAGACGTCCACCCGGGTGATCCTGGCGTGCGCCATCGGGCTGCGCTTGAACATCACGTGCAGCACGCCGGGACGCGAGAGGTTGTCCGTCCACTGCGTGCGCCCCGTCAGCAGTCTCGCGTCCTCTTTGCGTTTCCTGGCCTTGCCCACCTCGGTCTCGGTCATGGCGTCTTCACCGCCTGGCCCATCTCCTGCGCGCCGCGCCGTACCGCGCGCACGATGTTGCAGTAGCCGGTGCACCGGCACAGATTGCCTTCCAGGCCCTCCCTGATCGCCTCTTCCGACGGCTCCGGGTTGTCTCTCAGCAGGTCGATCGCGGCCATGACCATGCCGGGCGTGCAGTAGCCGCACTGCAGCGCGTGTTCCTCGTGGAAGGCCTGCTGCATCGGGTGCATCGACCCGTTCACGCCCAGACCCTCGATGGTGACGACGTCGCAGCCGTCGGCCTGGACGGCGAGCACCGAGCAGCTCTTGACGCTCTTGCCGTCCATCATGATCGTGCAGGCGCCGCAGTTGCTGGTGTCGCAGCCGACCGGGGTGCCGGTCTTGCCCAGCCGTTCTCGTAGCAGGTGAACGAGCAGGAGCCGCGGCTCGACGTCCTCCTCGTACTTGACCCCGTCGACAGTGACGGTGATTCGGGGCATACGTCCTCCCTCAGGAGCAGGGGAAAGGCGGACACACGCCAACCTACGCCGGGGTTTTTCCCGGTCAAGGGTCACTTACGCCGGATCATCCGAGCAAAGATCGAAACCAGTCCCGCGAACCCCAGCCCCACCACCGTGACCGGGATCAACACCAGCGCATCGGTGATCGACCGAGTCAGGATCAGGATGCCGAGCACCACGAACAGGACCCCGCTGAGCAGGGCCATCCAGTCCGTCCTGTGCAGGCGGCGCGGCCGCTCCACCTCACGCGGCACGCCGCACCTCCATGTCGCCCAGGCCGCCCTTCAGGTTCAGCACGATCGTGGAGACGGCCGTCTTCGGCCTGGTCTCCGGTTCCAGGATCTTGTCGTGCTCGATGCCGACGCCGCTCTGGATCGACTGGCCGATCTTGATGTCGCCGATCTTGTTGGTGGCGTGCACCTCGACCTTGACGTCCGCGGGGACGATCACCGTCAGCTCGCCGATCGAGATCGCCGCGTTGAACGTGACCCGCGTGCCCGGGCTCAGCTTCAGCTCCGACAGGTCCAGCCGGCCCTCGCCCACGCCCGCGTCGTAGAGCCTGCTCGCCTCGGCCACGCTGGTCGGCTGCCAGTCGAACTCGCCGTAGTTGCGTGGCAGGCCGCCGAACATCAGCCCGACACCGATCAGCAGCGCGACCGTGGTGCCCGCGGCGACCAGCCCGGCGCCCCTGCCCCACCAGGCGGCGAGCAGCAGGCCGGCTCCGATGGTGACCAGCACGGCGCCGCCCACCAGGGTCGGGCTCACTCCGGCGGCCGATCTGGCTTGGACCGCCACGACGATCCCTCCAATGATGATTGCCAGCAAGATGGTGATGGGGCCGATGTACGACCGGGGGCGGGGTTCCTTCTTCCGCTGCGGCGGCGGGCCGCCGTACAGGGCCGGGTCGTAGGGCGAGTAGCCGCCGGGCCGGCGCGCCGGGTCGAGCGGGCGGTAGGGGCCGTTCGGGGCGAACGGCTCGCCGTACGGGCTCTGGCGCGGGGACGGCCTGCCGGGCTCAGGACGGCTGGGCTCAGGACGGCTGGGCTC
>NZ_JABCPZ010000074.1 GCF_013283785.1 Nonomuraea antri | reverse complement strand
GCGCCTGCCCGCCAGCCCGCACCTGCCCGCTAACACCAGGCAGCGCCCCTCGACCACCCATCCCGGCCATTCCGCCTGTGCCCGCCGTTCCGCCAACGCCCGCCTGGGCGCTCCCGCCGGGTAGCACGCCGCGGCCGCCCATCCCCGCCGTTCCGCCAAGGCCCGCATGAGCGCTCACTCCGGGCAGCACGCCGTGGCTGCCGAGCCCCGCCCGACCTCCAGATGCGACGCCGGCATGCCCGCCAACGCCCGCATGCCCGCCAGCGCCAGCCTGCCCGACCACACCCGCCTGCGCCCCTCGCCCGCCCACGCCGGCCTGCCCGTTTGTCCCGGGCAGCGCCGCCCGACCGCCGGGCAGCGCGGCACCCGCGCGCCGTGCCTTGCCGCCCAACCGGCCCACCGCCCGACGCTCCTTGCCCGAGCGCACCCGCACCGCGTGCCCGCTGAACCCGGCGGTCCCGGCAGTGCCAGCAGTCCCGGCAGTGCCGGCGGTCCCGGCGGTACCGACGGTGCCGGCAGTACCGACGGTGCCCGTTGTGCCGGCTGCAGCATCGGTGGCGCTGCCGGGCCCGGTCGCCGGTGGCGTGCCGACACGTGTGCGGGTGGTCTTGCTGACGGTCGTCAACCCCTCACCGGAGCCCCCACGAACCCGGGCCGCCGCGGCCAGGACCACCTCGTCCACCCCTTCGGGCGCGGTGAGCAGCACGTCCACGGCCCGCCTGCCCGACACCTCCCCGAGCGCGCACACCCGCGCCCCGGGCAGCCGTTCCTCGGCGGTGACCGGCCCCACGGCCAGCGCCCGCGCCGCCAACGCCCGAGCAGCCGCATCCGGAGCCGCGGCATCCCGCAGAGAAGCGGCACCCCCCAGAGAAGCGGCACCCGCCTGAGACGCAGCACCCGCCGGAGAAGAGGCACCCGCCAAAGAAGCGGCACCCGCCGGAGAAGAGGCACCCGCCTGAGAAGAGGCACCCGCCAAAGAGGCAGCACCCGTCGAGGAGGCAGCACCTGCCAAAGGAGCGGCGTCCGGTGAAACCGCAGCGGGGGGCGAGGCCGGTTGCGTCGCCGTCCGGCCCGAGCGAGGGGCGCAACTGACCGAGGTGAGCGCCTGCACCGGGCTGGTGGCGACGGCCAGCTTCGCCGCCCGCCCCATCCCGTTCAGCTTCACCCGAAACCGCTGGACGTCCCCCGTCCGCACCCACTTCCCCATGTCACCGCCGGAACCGCCGGAACCGCCGGAACCGCCGGAACCGCCGGAACCGCCGGAGCCTTCGGAACCGCCGGCGCCGTTCCCCAGGCGGTCCAGCACCAGCGAGACCCCGCCCGCCGCCACCGGCACGGAAGGCACCGCCGCCAGGACCAGCGCCCCCGCCACGATCCAACCGCGTCGCTTCACGTCGACTCCCCCACTGCGACAAACTACCCGTAGTAATCGTTATGTCACAGAGAGGAACGAGCTAATCCTGTCGCAGCAGATTCTCCACGGCCTGCATGACCGGCAGGTCGGCCCCCAGCCACGCCACGTCGTAGTACTCCCCTGGCGCCAGCCAGCGCAGCGCCAGGTGCTCCTTGGCCTCCGGCACCCCGGCGCTCACCCGGGCCAGCCAGACGCGCAGCACGTACCCCTCGGACAGCGGCCAGTCGCCGCCGACCCGCGCGCCCACGACGATCTCCACCCCGAGTTCCTCGCGGCACTCGCGCACGAGCGCGTCGAGCTCGCTCTCCCCCGGATCGACCTTGCCGCCTGGAAACTCCCAGCCGCCGGCCAGCGCGGGAGGTTCGGCCCGCTGGGCGGCCAGCACCCGGCCGCCCGGGCCGACGATCACCGCGGCGACCACGACCGTGGTCATGGATGCACTCACCTCATCAGTCCCTCGCGATCACGCATCGTCCCCGCCAGGGCCGCGGCGAAACCCGCCGCGGCCGTCACAGGGCATTCTGCAGCTTCTTGAGCTGATCGAGCACGTCGGGGTGTTGCAGTGGACGCGTGAAGCCCACGATCTTGTCACGCGCCTGGTAGCTGGTGACCTTGATCGGGCCGCACAGCCGGCACCTGGCCTCCAGCATCTTGCCCTTTGACACGACCAGCCCGACATGCCCGGGGTTGTCGGCGCTCGTGCCCGGCCCCGCGTTGAAGAACACCAGGTCTCCCGGCTGTTCCTGGCCCGCTAACACCTTCACGCCGAACGGCCACTGCAGGAACGTGGTACGCGGGATCGACAGCCCCGCCGCCCGGTAGGCGGCGTAGATGACGCCCGAGCAGTCGTAGGCGTCGGGCCCGGTGCCGCCCCACAGGTACGGCTTGCCGCGCTGCGCCAGCGCGTACTCCAGGATCTTGGCCACCACTTCGCTGGGCGCGGCCTCGACCAGCGGCAGATCGCACTCCTCCTGGGCCTGCGGAGGCACCTCGACCGCGCCGGACTTGGCGTACTTCCTGGCGATCTCCTCGACCTGGTCGACGTACCACCAGGCCCGGTTGTAGACGAACAGCGCCTGGCGGACGTTCTCCGGCGCGCCGTTGCGCTTGAGCATCCTGGCCGCGCCGAGGATCGCGTCGGCCGGGTTGTACACGTCGCCGATGCCGTCGCCGTCGCCGTCGGAGGCGTAGCCGTTGAATCGCGAGTCGACGGGGATCTGCGCCTTGCCACCCCAGGTGGAGATCAGGAACTGCATGGGGCCGGCCGCGCCGGCGTAGTTGGTGCCGGTCTTGACGCCGGGCAGGTTCGAGCGTCCGTGGTCGGTCTCGCGCTTGCCGACCGCGGCCAGGATGGTCCACTGCACGCCGATCTTCTTGCCGTGCTTCTGGTAGAGCTCCAGGTAGTCGGCGGGGATGTCGGCGGCGCCCGAGTCGGAGACCTCCTCGGCGCGCGTGCCGGTCTGCGTGCACTCCTCAGGCACCCCGCCGTTGCTGAGGAACGACGGCATGGACGACAGCAGGATCGGCGACATGAGGATGGCCACCAGCAGCAGCACCCCGGTCAGTCCGATGATCAGGGCGAGTTTGGCACGGGAGATGTTCATTGCAGAACGTCTCCGTCCTGCCCCTCACCCGCGGGCTGGATGTCAAAGACCCGCCAGTCGGCGCCGAGCTGGGTGACCGTGACCGCGTACTCCTCGGCCGACTGCCGGTTCCCGCTCTTGGCGAGGATCTGCCGCGTGCCCGCGACCACGAAGACCACCGAGGTCTTGTCGACCTGCCTGATCTCCTTGAGCTTCGCCGCGCCCGTGGACACCAGCTGGTCGCTCTTGTTCTGCTCGACGGTGCCCGCCGAGGTGAGTGTCCTGGTCAGGACGGTGCCCAGCTCGGCCGTGGTGAACGCCTTGACCCGCTCGGCGTAGACGGCCGGGTCCTCGTCGAAGCGGAACGTGCCGTACGCGGCGGTGAACCGTTCGGCCAGGTCGGCCGCCGCGGCCAGCTGCTCCTTGGTCAGGGGCAGGTAGGAGTAGACGTCGAACGGCCCGCTGCTGGCGGTGGCCAGCGGCGTGCTGGACGCGGCGGCGGGGCTGCCGGTCGCGAGCCCCGCCTCCTGCGTGGTCGCCACCGGCTCGTCGGGCGCGCCCATCCAGGTCACGTAGATGCCGACGGCGGCGATGACCACCACGATGACGGCGAAGGCCAATCCGCGCTTGTCGCCCGGCTGCGCCATCATCAGTCCTTGTCAGGGTTGTTCGGTTTGAGCCAGAACGGCACCGACGGGTCGCCGCCGGAGCCGCCGCCGTTCCTGCTGCCGCGCAGCCACAGCGGCGGCGCCTCAGAGCGGCCGTGCTGCTCGTCGGAGCCGGAGGTGAAGATCCGCGGCGTGGAAGACCCGCCGAACAGCCCGCCGCCACCGGACGACGACCGCGCGGGCCCCGACGACCTGGACCCGCCACCGCCACCGCCGCCGAACAGCCCGCCGCCCGAGCCACCGGAGCCGCGCGAACGCGAACCGCCCGAGCGCGAAGCGGACCCGCCGCCGAACCGGGAACCGCGCGAGCCGCCCGACCCGCCGGAGCCCCCGGACGGGCCGCCGGAAGAACCGCCGCGCGAGGCCCAGCCGCCGCCGGAACGCCCGCTGAACCAGCCGCCACCGCCACCGCCGGAACCGCCGCCGGTGCCCCTCGGGGCGGATCCGCCGCCACCGGACATGCGTGCCCCGCCGGCCCCGGCCGTCCCGCGCGTGCGGGTGGGCGCGCCGCCCAGGTTGAGCGGCGGCGCGGTGCCGCGACGCGGTTCGAGCGGCGGCCGGCTCGCCGACCTGCCGCCCTGCTGGTCGGTGTCGAGCGGCGCGGCCGTGGCCGGGATGCGGGCGCCGGACGGCACCACGCCGCCCTCGCCCTCCTCGGCACGGGCCCTGACCTGGGCGACGCCCGCCGCGGTTGCGGCACCCGCCGGAGTGCCCATCTTGGCCGCCCGGAGCATCGGCTCGGCCTTGCGCAGCCCCCAACGGCTGATGCGGCCCTGCGAGACCGGCGGCAGCACGGCCGCGGCCCGTTCGAGCACCGGGGAACTGGCGGCCTCGCCGAGCATCCTGGTGGTCACCGTGTGCCCGCTCATCGAGGCGAACAGGTGCTGGAACGGCCGCCGGTAGAAGAACACCGCGATCGTCAGCAACGCCATGAACAGCACCTGCAGGCCCCATGGCATGGCGGTGGTGATGATCAGCGCGTAGCCGTACACGAGCACGCTCAGCACGAGCGTGAGCACGGCCTGCCTGAGCAGCGTGCCGATCAGCATCTCCACCCAGCGCATGGCGATGATCCGCCCGCTGCCCGGATGGACGCCGAGCAGCAGGAACACCGGCCCGAGTATCAGCAGCAGCAGGAAGCCCACCTTGAGCACCAGCAGCGACACCGCCACCAGGAAGATGAGCAGCCCGGCCACGATGGCCGCGATGAACGCGCCGATGGCCACGCCGAGCCGGTTCGACCAGTCGCGGCCGGAGAAGACCATGTAGCGCGGATCGTTCCTGAGCAGCGTGCCGATCTGGGCGTACTGCTGCTGCCTGGCCGCCACGTCCGGGGCCGGTTGGCCGGGCACGGCCGCGGGCACCGACTGGATCTCCAGCATCCTGCGCCCGAAGTCGCGCACGATGGGCTGCTGCGGGTCGGACGTGCCGAACATGCCGACCAGCCACGGCTTGCACACCAGCGTGGACCAGAGCGCGTCGGCGTTCTGGTCGACGCCCGGCGTGCCGGTCTGTCCGTAGCCGCCGGCCGCCGGTGTGGCGTTCTTGTCGGTGCCCGGCGGGGGCAGGCACGACGCGCCGCCGGCCCCGGGCAGGCCGGAGAAGGCGGAGTTGACCACCTCGGTGGTCTTGTCCGTGACGACCTTGCCCAGGCCGGTGAAGTCACCGGGACGGCTGAAGAACCACACGGCCACGGTGACCGCGAGCACCATCCAGATCACGCCTTCGGCGGTGGTGGTGGCCCGCTTGCGGATCAGGCCGTACCAGGCCAGCCAGATGGCGCCGAGGATCACGATCGGCCGCAGGAACGGCCAGTACATGGCCTCCGACAACCGCTGGACGATGTCGTCCACCACGTTCTTGATGGACTCGAGCGGCCCCTCGCTGGCGGCCGCCTGGTAGGTGGTGATGGTCAGCCTGTCGATGGCCTTGGCGGCGGTGAAGATGCCGTTGGCCCACATGTTGCCGAGCACCGCGACGTAGTCGGAGCAGCCCAGCTCGTGCGTGTGCCAGAACTGGCCGCTCATGCCGAACTGCCCGTAGTTGGTGGTCGGCGCAGGGGCCTGGCCCGCGTTGACCGGGGCCGGGGCCTGCATCATGCCGTCGGTGCCGCCGCCGATCACCTCGGGGGCCAGCGCGCCCGACAGGTCGCACGGGGCCGCCGCGGCGGGGGCCGACAGGCCGCCGATCGCGATGGGCACCACCAGCACGCCGACGACCAGCGCCAGGGCAAGTGCCAGTGATCTGGGTAGCCGGATCTTCATGACCGCACCTCCTGCGCCCTGCCCACGCCCCCCTGAAGATCATCATGCCCGCTGCCGTCGGGTTTGTCGTGTGTCGGATTCGTGTCGAGCCAGCGGAGCAGTTCCTCGGAGATCAGGTCTACTCCCATGCGGCCCGCCCTGCCATCCAGGTCACGGAATACGCATTCACCGTTTCCGAGCGAGCGCAGCACCGCCTTGTGCTCCTCGGACGGCTCCACCCCGAGCAGGGACATGACGTGATCGACTTCCACCCGTTCGGTGGACCTGAACGCGAAGACCGAGGACAGACAGTTGGTCACCTGCTCGTTGAGCAGGTCGCCGGCGTTCTGCGAGACCAGCACGAGCGCGGTGTTGCGCGAGCGGCCCATGCGGCTGACCTCGGGGACCAGCTTGGCGCCCTCGGGTGTGGAGGTGATCGCCCAGGCCTCGTCCAGGAAGATCGCCTTGGGCGCGCGCCGGTCGAGCCCGTTCATCAGCCGGCGCGCGAACTGCGAGACCAGGTAGAGCAGCGCCACCGACAGCCGCTGCTCGTAGGAGTAGTCGTCCCTGGCCGTGGCCACGTCGGGGAGGGTCAGCCCGCCCAGCGTGAACACGGTCGTCCAGCCCTCGCTGTCGATCTGGTCGCCGCCCGACGGGTCGAAGCACAGCCTGGCCAGGTGCATCTCGGACATCGACCGCAGCACCGCGCCCAGGTTCTTCGAGGCCGGGTCCTCCGCCTGCTCCAGGAAGTCGACGACCTTGCCGAGGGAGGGGTCGTCGCCATTCGACACCGCGGCGACGGCCTGGATCATCGCCGACTCGCGCTCCTCCGACATGCGCGGCAGCAGCAGCCGCAGCGTCTCGGTGGCCATGGTCTTCTTGGCCGCGATGTCGTCGCCGAACGAGAACGGGTCGAGCAGCCCGGGCGCGGCCGAGCCGAGCGGGATGATCCTGGCCTTGCGCCCGCGCTTTTCGAGCAGCCGCACCAGCGACTCCGCGTCGCCCTTCGGGTCGATCACCGCGACCGTCACGCCGCGCAGCGCCATCTGGTACATCATCAGCAGCGCCAGCGTGGTCTTGCCGCCGCCGGGCTCGCCGGTGATCGCGATGGCGGTCGGCCGGTTGCGGGTGGCCGCCACCAGCGGGTCGAAGTGCACGATGCTGCGCGCCCTGCCGACGGTCTCGCCGATGTACGGGCCCAGCCAGCCCTCGCTGCCCTCGCCCAGCCGGTCGCCGAGGTCGACCGTGGCCGTGGCCATGCCGCCGGCGATCGTACGCAGCGGCTGCCGCTGGGCGTAGGCGTTGACCCGGACCTTCTCCCCCGGCAGCGCCTCGCAGAACAGCGAGAACTGGTCGCCGGTGGAGTTCACCACGTCGATGCCCATGTCGCGGTAGTGCTCCAGCACCGCCTCGACCCGCTGCACGCAGATCTCCTCGGTCGGGGCCGACACGATCAGCCGGTGCCAGCCGTACACGAAGGGCAGTCGTTCCTTCGTGATGCCGTGTTCGAGCATGCGGGCCGCGTCGATCTGCTCGGCCAGCGCCAGCGGCGCCTCCGCGCCCGCCTCGCGGATGTGGATGTCCATGTCGCGGGCGTGCGCGAGCTTGCGCGCCACGTCCTTCGACGCCTTCACCGGCGGGATCAGCCGCATCCGCGAGGAGACCTCCACCGGGAACGGCAGCTGGTCGGCGAAGTGCAGCCACGGCTCGCCGTCGGGGAACGGCATGAGGTCGGGGAACCTGGCGAACGACAGGTAGGCCACGTAGGAGTCGCCCTGCGGCTGCACGATGCGCAGCAGCGACCTGCCGTTGTGGATCTCGCCCTCGACCAGCGACTCGATCTCGCCCCTGCCCCAGCGCCGCTTCGGGCTCGCCGACGGCGGCGGGTCGCCGAGCGCGCCCGCGGCCGCGTGCTGGAACAACCACGCCACCTCGACGGAGGTGGCGTGCCTGGCGTAGAGGGCGCTGGACGTCAGCGCCCGGCCCAGGCGTTCGGCCTGTTCGGTCCATCGGGTGATCTCGCCGTCGGGGACGTGGTCGTCCTCCATGCCCAGCGATCTCTCGGTCTTCTGGTAGAAGCCGAACAGCTGTGCCAGCACGCCGCTGCCGAGCTGTTTGCCCCTGGCCCCGAGCCGGACGCCGAGATAGACCTCCTTGGTCCAGAAGTCCTTCGCCCAGACGTGCCGGTACATCTCCTCCAGGTAGTCGCGCCAGCCCGGCCCCTCGTCGGAGGTGGCGTTGAGCGCCATCGCCCACTCGGCCGCCGGGTACGTGCGATGCGCCACCCGCAGGTGGACCTCGGCATCGGGCATCCTGATCGCGGCCAGCGCGATCGTGATGTTGGTGGCCAGCGCCTCACGCTCTTCCGGCGTGACGAACTCGTAGCTGACCGTCGGCAGACGGAAGTACGCCCATGCGCAGGTGTCGGTGAGCAGGATGCGGTCGTCGAAATAGCGGACCGCGAGACGCTGGTGCGCTCGGGACGCCCTGCTCATGCCGCCCCCTCGGCGCATGAACGGGCCAGACCTGCTCGCTTGTTCACTTATCGCTCACCGATTCTCGTGCCCGGGGGGTCACTTGCCAGCTCCTCCTCGCTCGGTCGGACCGTCTGTGCGGCGAAGCCCGCGACCACGACTCCCGCGAGGGCGAGGTAGGCCCGCCGCCCGGCCGCGCGCAACTGCCCGGGATCGACGACCTCCGCGCCGTCGGGCGCCAGGTCGTCCTCCCAGGGGACCCTGACGATGGCCCGGCACCTGCCGCTGGCCACCGACTCCGCCTGCTCGACGTCGGCCATCGAGCGCCTGCTCACGCCGTTGACCACCATGACCGCCCGCCTGCGCAGCTCCGCGCAGCCGTGCCCGTCGAGCCACTCGTACGTCATCTGCACCGCCTCCGGCGCCTCCTCGCTGGCCGGTACCACCAGCACGAGCTGGTCGGCGTACGGCAGCACCCGCGCGGCCAGCGCGGCGGCGGGATCGATGACGGCCAGCTTGTAGTGCCGGTCGAGGAGCCGCATGGACTCGCCCAGCCGGTGGTCGGAGAAGAACGAACGATCGGCCAGCCGCCGTTCGGCGTCGGCGTCGGTGTCGGCGCTGATCACTTCGAGACCCGAGGCGGTGCGGGTGGTGTAGCCCCGCATCGTGAGGTAGCCGCTGACCTGGTCGAGCCCGGCCAGCAGCGAGGTGAGCGTCTCAGGGGTCTCCGGCTGGATCTTGCTGGTCAGGGTGTCGCCGCCGGTGTTGGCGTCGACGGCGACGACCCGGTCGTCACGGTAGGTGGCGAAGGTGTGGCCGAGCATCAGCGCGGTCGTGCTCTGCCCGGCGCCGCCGGTGCAGCCGAGCACCACGATCCTGCGGCTGCCGCCGAACACGCCTCTGGCCCTGGCCTCGTCGATCTCGGAGCCGTCGCGCATCCCGCCGCCGCCGACGACCACCTGGGCGATGCGCCGCCAGCCGCCGCCGGGGTCGCGGCCGACGACCGACTCGACCCTGCGTACCCGGGGCTCGCCCGGTCTGGACGGCGGGTGCGTGCCCTGGCGGTCCTGCGCGGCCGGCGCGCCGCGGTCGCGGGCGGCGGGCTCCATCGGCCCCTGCGCGGCGGCCGGGGCCTGGAACTTCCTGGCCCGGCCCGCGTCGCCGGGGTCGGCCTGGCGCGGCTCCTGCCGCCTGGCGGCCGGCTTGGCGTCGGGGTTGAGCGGGGGCCACATGCGCTGGGTCTCCGACAGGACCAGCGCGGGGCCGAGCCGCGGCGGCTGGCCCTTCCGGTGCTGGTCTCTGGCGACCTCGTCGTCGGGGCGCTCGTCGTCGGGCTCCCCCGCGCTCTCCTCGGGTGCGTCGGCGCTGGCCGCGAGCCTGCGCAGGCGGCGCAGCGCCTCGGTGTCGATCGGCTTGCCCGCCGCCCGGTCGTGCCGCTCGCGCGCGGGCGCGCCCTCGTCACTGGGTACGGCACGCAGCCCACCCCGGCGCCGCCCACCGGCTCCCTCACCCTCGGACGCCCGCTCCCCGGCCTCGGCCCCGGACTCCTCGGCGGGCGTCCCAGAGGCGGCCTCGACTTCGGCATCGGCCTCGACATCGGCATCGTGCGCTTCGGCGGGCGTCGGCCCGGGCACCTCACCGGCTTCGAACCCTGCACCCGGTTCACCGGCGGGGGCGGCGACGTCGTCAGACACCTCCGAGAGGCGCTGAGGCAGCGCTGGGAGCGCCTCAGGGCGCGGTCCGGGCACGGAGTCCGGCCGCACCGGCGCCACCGGCTCAGACGGCACAGAAGGCGATGCGGAAGACGATCCGGAAGACGATGCGGGAAGCGGCGACGCGGGAGGCGGCACGGGCGGCGAGGCCGGGGCCCCCGGCAGTTGCTCAGCCGACCGCCGCGCCCTCGGCGGGATCACCGGCGTCCCGGCATCGCGCACCTGCGGATGGGCGGCGGCATCGCGCGCCTGCGGATGGGCGGTCTCGCGTACCTGGGGATTGGGGGTGAGCGCGGGTGCGGCGCCGCGCCTGGACTCCGCGCCCCACCTGGTCGGCGCGGGCTCGGCGACGGGCGCCTGCCTGGCCGCGGCAGCGGCGGCGGCCACGGCGGGACGCACCTGGCGCGGCCCGGCGGGACGCGCGCTCTCGCGCCGGCGCTGCGGCTGCTTGGCCTTGCGCGCCACCTTGGCCTTCGCCTTGACGCGCGGCGCCGAGGCACGCCAGACGCGGCCGGAGAACGTGATGGTCTCGGGCTCGGACATGGGCGCGAGCCGGTACCAGGCCCGCGGCTGCCCGAGATAGCGAAGCTGGGACTCCAGCAGCTCGGTGAGCCGCTTGCCCTCGATGACGGGCCGGGTGGACAACCAGGTCACGATGCCGGGCGGCACCAGGAACAGGACGTGCCACGGCATCGCCACCGGCACCCCGACCAGGATCAGCAGGAGCGACCACGGCACGAACACCCCGACGAACACCCCGATCCAGACGATCGGCAACGGCATCGGCAGGCGAAGGTCGTACAGCTTGTAGAGCCGCTTCTCGATGCGCCAGATGTTCGTGTACGTAGGCAGGTCCACGCGGTCCTCCTCTCCACCCGCTCGTTCATGACCGCCGCGGAGCGGTCTCAACCCTTACTTGATGCCCAGTGCGCCCGCGATCGCCTTCGCCGTCACCTCGATGATGTTGGGAACGTAGAAGATCACTCCGATGGCGACGGCCAGGATCAGGAATTGCACGAATCTCGTGATCTCACGGGTGAAGAGGAAGAACAACGCCACGACGGACACGACGACCAGGAACAACGGGGCGAAGAACGCGCGCAGGAAGTTGGCGAGCCCTCCGGTGTCGATGCCGGTCGGCGTGGGCGTCGGCGTCATCTCGATCAAGGTCAGCATTGCGGTCTTCAAGATCACTTCTTGTCCTTCCGGGGGGTACCGATCAGCAGCGCGGCCGTGCCTCTATCCAACGCGACCGGCGCCGCGGATATCGGCGACATACCACTTGTCGCCCTGCTTTTCGACGGTCAGGTGGTAGGCCTGCACGAGTGTCCCGGCCACCGCGCTGGGGTCGGTGGCGTTCGGGTCGGCAGGCGGTGCCGCACCTGTGGGCACCTCCCACACCACGACCGCCTGGATCTCTCTGGTGGCACCCCCCACAGGCACCACGACTTCCTTGAGCTCCTTGAAGACGAAGGCCCCGCCGAGGCTCTGCACGCTCTTGCCGGGTGCGACGTAGCGCTGCAGGCCCGAGGTCTCGCCCGAGGCGTAGTTCTTGAAGAAGTCGGACAACTGGGTCCTGAGCTCGCCCGCGGCCACGTCGTCCGTCTCGGGCTTGGCCAGGACGGGCAGATCGGCCGGAGCGGGCGCGGGCAGGATCGCCGGACGGCCGGACACCACGAACCGCCTGCCGCCCTCGTCGCCGGAGTAGTAGATCGGCACGGACAGCATGAGCCTGCGGGCGCCCGTCTGGAAGGCCACGCTGATCACGGCGTTCCTGGAGTCGCTCGCCTGAAGGTCGTACGGCTGGATGGCGACGGCCGCCATCTTGCCGAATCCGTCCCACCACATCTGCTGGTCCATGCCCTCGGCCAGGAACGCGGCGAGCTTGCCCGACCTGCTCTGGGCGTCGGTCGGGTTGAAATTCAGATAGACCCCCGCGAACTGGGCGGCGAATGCCATGCCGGGCTCGGCGGGGAATCCGTGATGCGCCTGGACGGCACCCCCATTGGGAGCTGCCGTGTTTTGCTGAGTAAACCTCTCAAATGGTGCACGAACCCCATTGACCACGATAACCAGAATAAGCGCCCAAAGAATGATTCGGCCCGCCCACACCAGCCACCGCCCGCCACCGCCCGCCCAGCCTCCGCGCCGCGGCCTGCGTGGCCGCGGCACGTCGAAGTCGGCCGTTTCAGGGCGTGCGGAAAGCTCGGGGTCGCCAGCGATCCGAGGACCGTGCTGGACGGTAGACCTACGAGCCATCACGCCTCCGCTCGCGCCGATCCCCCCGGCTGGCGCGGTGTCGTCCGTTGCCGATCCCCATCATCCGCGGTGAAGCAGTCACCCTATCCGGTCTCCGCCATTGTTCCAGGAAAGCCACGCCTATGCTGCAGGCATCGCCGCCCTGACGGCAAACCGGACGCGTTGGGCAGGCCGGTGTGCCGATTCCTGTCACTTCCCGGTTGAAACGGCTTTTGACCAGCGCGAACGCCTAAATTCGGGTAGCCCAGCGGCCACGGAATCCTGTCCAAATGAGGCATGGACTTGTCAACGACCTGCGCATTCGGCATGAGTCGTGAGCGGAGGCGCCACTCAGGCGGGTTCCGGTCCACCCTTCGCCCGGCGCCGGCTGCCCAGATCGATCACGCCGGACGACCGGCCGGCGGAGCCCGCCGGCGACACCGCGCGCTCCAGCGAACCCCTGAGGTTCGCGAGCATGGCCGCGGCGTCCTGGTCGCGCAGCCGGGTGCGCATCTCGTTCCGCTCGTCCACCTTCCTGCGCAGGTAGTCCTCGCGGTCGACGCGCAGACCGTACATGAGCTCCACTCTGAGCAGGGCGAGCTCCTCCTCCAAGCTGATGCCCGCGAGCGTCGGCACAGGACGTCGCTTCCGGATGATACGGCGGATCATGGGCCCTCCCGATTCAGCGTCGAACGCCGTGACGATTCGACGCGCGGTGGCCCAAAGTGGTTGACGCGTCAGTTGTCCCTCGATCAAACGTCAACCAAGGATGACGGACGATCGGAGCCCCCGGTGGAAGAATCGGGACATGCCTCACTTCCAACGGCTCACGATCGAGGAAGCGCGCAACCTGACCCGCGACGAGCTCCTGCCGCGCATCGAGGAGGAGCAGAAATACTGGTACAGCCGCATACACAACTGCGAGATGAAGGCCGGCGACGACGCCGCTTTCAGGACCTTCAACGAGATCATGCACACGGTGATCGACGCCGTGGCCGACGGCAGACCCACCGACCAGGGCTACTACACGCAGACGCTCGCCGAGCGCGGCGAGCTGTGACACCCGCCCCCCGGGCCGGACGCTGGATCACACAGATCAGACGTTGAAGCGGAACTCCACCACGTCGCCGTCGCGCATGACGTAGTCCTTGCCCTCGATGCGGGCCTTGCCCGCGGAACGCGCGCTGGCGATCGAGCCGGCCTCCGTCAGGTCGTCGAAGGAGACGACCTCGGCCTTGATGAAGCCGCGCTGGAAGTCGGTGTGGATCACGCCGGCCGCCTCGGGCGCGGTGGCGCCCTTGCGGATCGTCCAGGCCCTGGTCTCCTTCGGCCCCGCCGTCAGGTACGTCTGCAGGCCGAGCGTCTCGAAACCGACCCTGGCCAGCTGCGACAGGCCCGACTCCGCCTGGCCGACCGACTGCAGCAGCTCCAGCGCCTCCTCGTCGTCGAGCTCGACCAGCTCGGACTCGATCTTGGCGTCGAGGAAGACGGCCTCGGCCGGGGCCACCAGCGCGGAGAGCTGCTCCCTGAGCGCGGTGTCGACCAGCTCGTCGGCGTCGAGGTTGAAGACGTACAGGAACGGCTTGGCGGTCAGCAGGTGCAGGTCGCGCAGCTCTTCGCGGTCGAGACCGCTCTCGAAGATGGTCTTGCCCGTCTCCAGGACGGCCAGCGCGGCCTCGGCGGCCTCCAGCGCGGCCTTCTTGTCCTTGTTGTTGCGCGCCTCCTTCTGCAGGCGCGGCACGGCCTTCTCGACCGTCTGGAGGTCGGCCATGATCAGCTCGGTGTTGATCGTCTCGATGTCGCGCTTGGGAGAGATCTCACCGTCGACGTGCGTGACGTCGGGGTCGCCGAAGACGCGGATCACCTGGCAGATGGCGTCGGTGTCGCGGATGTTGGCGAGGAACTGGTTGCCCCTGCCCTGCCCTTCCGAGGCGCCCTTGACCAGGCCCGCGATGTCGACGAACTCGACCTTGGCGGGCAGGATGCGCGCCGAGCCGAAGATCTCGGCCAGCTTGGGCAGGCGGTCGTCGGGCACGCCCACGATGCCCACGTTGGGCTCGATGGTGGCGAACGGGTAGTTCGCCGCGAGGGCGTTGCCGGTCTTGGTCAGCGCGTTGAACAGCGTGGACTTGCCGACGTTGGGCAGACCGACGATGCCGATGGAAAGACTCACGGGCAGTGAGTTTACTTGCTCTCCAGGCGCAGGCAGGTCACCGGACGGCGGGCCGTCCTGGCCTCCAGGTAGCGGTCGGAGTCGCGGGGGCAGCCGGCCGGCCCGGCCTCGAACGACAGCACGCGCGCCCAGGCGCGGGGCGAGCCGCAGGCGACCCTGGCGACCTGGGATCTGGGGATCACGTCGCGGGCCGGCTCGGCGACGCAGTCGCCTTCCGCGAGCACCTGGCCGCCGGGGCCGAGGCAGATCGTGTCCCGGCCGGCGCCTGGCCGCCCGGAGAGTGTGTCGAGGGTGCTGGGCGGGCAGGCGGCCGGGTCGCCGGTGATCGCGATCGCGCGGCCGTACCAGCCGGGGCCGGAGCAGGGCCGCTCGCGGCCGTCGAGGGTGACGCAGTCGCCCGCCCTGAGCAGGCCGCCGCCGCCTCCCGGCGCGCCGGGGTGCGGGTCGATGAAGTTGCGCACGCACGCCGTTCGGCCGCGGCCGACGCGCAGCACGTCGTCGGTGTCGTCCGGGCAGTCGCCGCGACCCGGCGGGTCGGGCGCGATGGCGACCACCTCCGACCGGCCGCCGTTGCACGGGGTCAGCGCGTAGTCGCCGGTCACGCAGGCGCCGGGCGACCAGAGCAGGGTCGGCGCCGGCAGCCGGCCCGCCGGCTGGTTCGAGCCCGCGATGACGGCTCCGGCCAGCGCGATCCCGCCCACGGCCACCGCCGCGGCGATGCCGGCCAGACGCTGAACGGTGAGCATGCGAATACTCTGGGTGACGGTACGGATGTGGCGCAAGCGGAATGCTCAAGCGTGTCGGGGCGATCCGGGCCCGATGTCCTGCAATCATCGATGGAGTGGATGTCGTGTCGCTTCTCATCGGGCTCGCCGTCGGGCTGGTCATCGGTTTCCTGGTGGCCAGGACGCGCGCGGCGGTGCGGGTGGCCGAGTCCGACGCGCGGGCCAAATCCGCCGCGGAGAAGCTCGTCTACGTCGAGGAGCAGCTCGCAGAACGCTTCCAGGCCCTGTCCACGCGCGCGCTCGACGTCAACAACGTGCGCTTTCTCGAACTGGCCGAGACCAGGCTGGCGGCCAGCAGGGCCGAGGCGAGCGGCGATCTCGACCAGCGCAGGCAGGCGGTCGAGCACCTGGTCGAGCCGTTGAAGGACGCGCTGGCCCGGGTCGAGGCCCAGTTGCGCGACACCGAGTCCGGCCAGCGGGCGGCCAGGGCCGAGCTGGCCAAGCAGATGGAGTTCGTCCGCCAGAGCAACGAGCAGCTGCGCACCCAGACCAACTCGCTGGTGCGCGCGCTGCAGCGGCCCGAGGCGCGCGGCCGCTGGGGCGAGCTGCAACTGCGCAGGGTGGCGGAGATCGCCGGGATGCAGCGCTTCTGCGACTTCGACGAGCAGGTCACCGAGGGCTCCATGCGGCCCGACATGGTGGTGCGCCTGGCCGGCGGCAAGAACATCGTGGTCGACTCCAAGGTCTCGCTGGCGGCCTACCTGGAGGCGGCGGAGGCCGGTGACGAGTCGCTGGCCACGGTCCGGCTCGACGCCCACGCCAGGCACGTGCGCGAGCACATCGACCGGCTGGCGGCCAAGGCGTACTGGCAGGGGTTCAACCCGTCGCCCGAGTTCGTGGTGCTGTTCATCCCGGGCGAGGCGTTCCTGGCGCCGGCGCTGGAGCGCGATCCCGGGCTGCTGGAGTACGCGATGACCCGCCGGGTGCACATCGCCACCCCGACCACGCTGATCACGATGCTGCGCACCGCGCACTACGCCTGGCAGCAGGCCGCGCTCAGCGAGAACGCGCGTGCGGTGTTCGAGCTGGGCAAGGAGCTGTACGAGCGGCTGTCGTCGCTGGGCAGGAACGTGGAATCACTGGGCAGGGCGCTGACGCGGGCGGTGGAGGCGTACAACAAGTCGGTCGGATCGCTCGAAAGCCGCGTTCTGGTCACCGCACGCAAACTTCACGACCTGGGCGTGGTGGACGGCGAACTCGACTCTCCGGAGATGCTCGAAGGGCTGCCCAGGCCGCTGGCCTCCCCTGAACTGCTCGAAACCACGTCTCTGATTTCGCACTCGAACGGTAAGTTGGCCAACGGGTCACCGTAAATGGGCTCAGGGAAGAGCGGTGGCGCAGCGAATGGGGGCGGGGGCAGTGGGTGAGAAGGCCAGGCGTTCTGCGGTCAAGCTGACCTCCCGCGGCGCCATCGCGCTCGCCCTGGTCGCCACCCTGGCCGGCTACATCGCCGCCGACCTGCTCGACATACCGCAGCTCGTGGGCGCCGCTTTCGTGATCTCCAGCCTGCTCGGCGCGCTCCTGGTCAACCGGCGCGAGCTGCTGTCGCTGGTGGTGACCCCGCCGCTGGTGTTCTTCGGCGCGACCCTGTTCGTGGAGATCGGGCGGGCGTTCGGCTCGGTGTCGATCCTGCAGTCGCTCGCGCTCGGCCTGTACAGCTCGCTGTCGAGCGGCGCGCCCTGGCTGTTCGCCGGCTCGGCCGTGGTGCTGGCCGTCGCGCTGCGGCGCGGGCTTCGCGACAACGTCCGCGACCTGCGGCAGGAGCTGCGGGCGGGCGCGGAGGTGCCGCGCCCGCGCCAGCCGTTCGTGCCCGAGCCCGAGGGCTACTTCGAGCCCAAGGTGTACGGCACCCCGCGCGGCGAGGACTAGCCCCCGAAGGGGGCCGTCTCAGGAGGCGCGCAGGTCCTTGCGCAGCTCGTGGGGCAGGGCGAAGCGCATGCTCTCCGGCACCGACTCGACCTCGCGCACGTCGCCGAACCCGCGCTCGGCCAGGTGCGCGAGCACCCCGTCGACCAGCTCTTCCGGCACCGACGCGCCGCTGGTCAGCCCGACCGTGGTCACGCCGTCGAGCCACTCGTCGCGGATGAACGAGGCGTTGTCGACCAGGTACGACGCCTGAGCCCCGTAGTCCTTAGCCACCTCGACCAGGCGCTTGGAGTTGGAGGAGTTCTCCGAGCCGACCACGATGACCAGCTCGGACTCGGCGGCGATCTCCTTCACCGCGACCTGGCGGTTCTGCGTGGCGTAGCAGATGTCGTCGCTGGGCGGGTCGATCAGCGTGGGGAAGCGCTCCTTGAGCCTGGCGACGGTCTCGGTGGTCTCGTCGACCGAGAGGGTGGTCTGCGACAGCCACACCAGCTTGCTCGGGTCCTTCACGCGCACCCGGTCGACCGAGTCGAGCCCGTCGACGAGCTGGATGTGGTCGGGCGCCTCACCGGCCGTGCCCTCCACCTCTTCGTGGCCTTCGTGCCCGATGAGCAGGATGTCGTAGTCCTGATTCGCGAATCTCTTCGCCTCGTTGTGCACCTTGGTGACCAGCGGGCAGGTAGCGTCGACGGTGCGCAACCCGCGCTGCTTCGCCTCGCTGTGCACGGCGGGCGAGACACCGTGGGCGGAGAAGACCACGATCTCCCCCTCCGGCACCTCTTCGGTCTCCTCGACGAAGATGGCGCCCTTGGCCTCGAGGGTCTTGACCACATGGGTGTTGTGCACGATCTGCTTGCGCACGTAGATCGGCGCACCATACTGCTCCAGGGCCTTCTCGACCGCTACCACGGCTCGATCGACTCCGGCACAGTAGCCGCGTGGCTTGGCTACGAGGACTCGGCGGGAAGTAGGGGTCTGGGGCTCCATACTTCTTATGCTACGTGGAGCGACCAACAGGCCCGCGCGTGCGTGGTTGTCCGCGGTTTGCCAGACTGGCCGTCCAATACAGACCTCCCAGGGAGACGTCATGTCCCTCAGCGACGTGATACGCAACATCACCAAAACCGTCACCAACAAGGACGAGTTCAAGGAGAAGGCCAAAGACCTTCCGCTCCTCGTGATCCAGACCACACTCAACGCGGCGGGTCAGGCGCTGCTGCTGGTGGACCGGGTGAAGAACTCGATCAAGGGCCTGGGCTCGAAGGAGGAGGAGCGCGAGGAGGGTCACGACTCGCGTCCGATCGCCGCCGAGCAGGTGGCCGCGCCCGCCGAGCCCGCCAAGGACACCAAGACCGCCAAGGCCGCCAAGGACGACGAGGCCGCCGAGGAGGAGAAGCCGGCCCGCAGGGAGCCGGTCATCTTCGCGCCGCGCCCCAGCGGCGCCGAGCCGAACGGCGTCGCCAAGACCAAGCCCGACCCGGTCATCTTCACGCCGGCGAGCAAGCCCGAGCCTGCCGCGCCCGCCGAGACCCCTGAGCCGGCCAAGGCCGCCGAGCCCGTCAAGGTCGCCGAGCCGGCCGTCGCCGCCGAGCCGGTCAAGGCCGCTGAGCCTGCCGCCGCCGCTGAGCCCGTCAAGGCCGCCGAGCCCGTCGCCGTCGCGGTGGCGACCGAGCTGGAGGAGCCGCTGCCGGGCTACGCCGGCCTGACCGTCGCCTCGCTGCGCGCCAGGATGCGCGGCAAGAGCGAGGAGCAGATCGCCGCCCTGCTGGCCTACGAGCAGGCCACCACGGCCCGCCCCGAGGTCGTGCGCATGTTCGAGAACCGGCTGGCCAAGCTGCGCGCCGGGGAGTAGCCCCGCCGAACGGTCGCCCCAAGACCGTAGTCTTCCGCCATGACCTCGAAGACCACGCCCGAGTCCCCGCTGCCGATCCGCACCGTCCTGCAGATGGTGGGCGGCTGGATCGGCAAGCTCGGCACGGTCTGGGTCGAAGGTCAGATCACCGACCTGAGCGCCCGTGGCGGCACGGTGTTCCTGACGCTGCGCGACCCGGTGGCGAACGTCTCGGCCCGGGTCACCGCACCACGCGGCGTGTACGAGGCGGCCGCGCCCAGGCCGTCCGACGGGGCCAGGGTCGTGGTGCACGTCAAGCCGGACTTCTGGGTCAACAAGGGCTCGTTCGCCTTCACCGCGCTGGAGATCAGGCCGGTGGGCGTGGGTGAGCTGCTGGCCAGGCTCGAACGCCTGCGCCAGTTGCTGGCCGCCGAGGGGCTGTTCGCCGCCGACAGGAAGCGCCGGCTGCCGTTCCTGCCCGAGACCGTGGGCCTGATCTGCGGCCGCGAATCGGCGGCCGAGCGCGACGTGCTGGAGAACTCCCGGCGTCGCTGGCCGGCCGTGCGGTTCAAGGTCGAGGAAGTGGCCGTGCAGGGGCCGTACGCGGTGGGCGAAGTCACCGAGGCGCTGCGCAAGCTCGACGCCGACTCGTCCGTCGACGTCATCGTGATCGCCCGTGGCGGCGGTTCGCTGGAGGACCTGCTGCCGTTCTCCGACGAGACCCTGGTGCGCGCGGTGGCCTCCTGCCGTACGCCGGTGGTCAGCGCGATCGGCCACGAGCAGGACAGCCCGCTGCTCGACCTGGTCGCCGACGTGCGCGCGTCCACTCCCACCGACGCCGCCAAGAAGGTCGTCCCCGACGTCGGCGAGCAGCTCACGCTGGTGCGCCAGCTCCGCGACCGGGGCAGGCGGGTGGTCGGCGGCTGGCTCGACCGCGAGATGTCGTGGCTGACGTCGGTGCGGTCGCGTCCTTCGCTGGCCGATCCGGTGCGCGAGCTCGAACGCCGGGCCGAGCAGGTCGACGCGCTGCGCGAGCGGGCCAGGCGTTCGCTGTCGGGCTCACTCGACCGGGCCTCTGACGACCTGACCCATCTGCGGGCGCGCCTGGTGTCGCTCTCCCCCGCGGCCACGCTGGAACGCGGTTACGCGATCGTCCAGCACCCGTCGGGCGAGGTGGTCAGGCTGGCCGCGGACGTCCCGCCTGGCTCGGTGCTCACGGTCCGCCTCACCGACGACCGCCTGACGGTACGCACGGAGGAGGCCTAACCTTCTCGGGGCCAGCGGTCTTGGGGCTCGCGGTCTTGGGGCTGGGCGGCGCAGACCGCCGTGACCAGTTCGGCGAGCCCGGCCTTGATGGCCTCGGCCGGCATGCCGCGATCGACCCGCTGGAAGCCCAGGAGGCAGGCGTTGACCGGGGCGAGCAGCGCGTCGGCGAGGTAGACCACGTCGCCGTGCGGCCGCGCCCGCGCGAGCAGCCCGGCCAGGTGCGTGTGATACACCCGGTACGGCCCGGTGTACCTCGCCTTGGCCGACCCCTCCAGCAACACGAACATCTCCCGCTGGGCCATCACCCGATCGACCAGGGCGCACAGGAAGGCCACGATCCGCTCACGCGCCTCCGCCTCAGCCTCCCCGGAATCTCCCGCCTCCGCGCCGGAATCCCCCGGCTCGGCCCCAGACCCTCCCGGCTCGACCCCGGAATCTCGCGGCCCGACCCTGGGCTCGCCCAGCCCAGGGTCGGGCCCTCCCGGTCCGAGTGGCGGCGGGCCGGTCAGGAACGCCGCCTGGAAACGCCGTTCGCTCTCGTCGATCAGCGCGTACACCAGCCCGGCCCGGTCGCCGAAGCGCCGGTAGACCGTGCCCACGCCCACGCCGGCCGCCCGCGCCACCTCGTCGAGCGAGAGCTGTTCCGCACCCTGTTCGGCGATCATCCGCGCGGCCACCTCGATGATCTTCTGCCGGTTCCGCGCGGCATCGGCCCGCTCGGGCCCCGGCTGCCCGACGATCGGCAGCAGTGGACGTTCACGCACGCCAGCAGCATACCGCTTGAAACCGGAGAACTCTCCGGTTAAGCTCGCGGGCATAAGTGGAGAGTTCTCCGATTAAGGAGTGAGAATCATGGCGAGCGAGTTCAACCAGAAGGTCATCGAGGAGTTCCGGGCCAACGACGGCAAGGTCGGCGGCATGTTCGAAGGCTCGCCCCTCGTCTTGCTCACCACCACCGGCGCACGCACCGGCAACCAGGTGACCAGCCCCGTCATGTACCTGGCCGACGGCGAGCGCTACATCGTCATCGCCTCCAACGGCGGCGCCGACCACCACCCGGCCTGGTATCACAACCTGCGTGCCACGCCGGCCGCGACGGCCGAGGTGGGCACCGAGACGTTCCAGGTGAAGGCGGAGTTCGTGGAGGGCGACGAGCGTGACGCGCTCTACGCCAGGATGGTCGCCCAGGCGGCCGGCTTCGCCGAGTACGAGCGCAGGACCAGCCGCCGCATCCCGGTCGTGGCCCTCTACCGCGCGAGCGCCTGAGCCACCACAGAGCAGACAGAAGCGACCTTCGAAGGCAGGGCCGGCAGTCGGGCCGGGAAGGTCAGAACGGCCGGTCGTCGCCGTGGCCGGCGCCCGGCTCGGACCTCCTGGCCATCGCGGCGGCGAGCTTGACCCGGGCGCCCTGCAGCCACTCCTCGCAGATGGCGGCCAGCTTCTCCCCCCGCTCCCACAGCTCGATCGACTGCTCCAGCGTGAGCCCGCCCGTCTCCAGGCGGCGCACCACCTCGGTCAGCTCCTCGCGGGCCTGCTCGTATGAGGGTGCCTTCTCGTCTGCCACGGCCACCACCCTAGACGCGCCCGCCGACAACCCGGGCCATCAGCGCGTCGGGGGTCAGTCGGTGGCCAGCGGACGCTGCTGCAACGACGCGGCCAGGGCGGCGAGCTCGGGCCAGTCGGCGGTGCCGGTGATCACCAGCGTGACGTCGGGCAGGACGCGCACCAGCGAACGCTGCTTCTTGTCCTCGCGGAAGCGCTGCTCCCAGGCCACCCCGCCGACCTGCTGGGTGCCGACGGCCTTGTTCGTGTTGGCGATGCGGTTGGCGAACTCGGCGGCAGGCTTCTCGTTGCTCTGCGCGAACATCGCGTGCTCGCGCTCGGCGGTGGCGTAGCCGAGGAAGAGCACCTCGGAGCCGTCGGCGCCCTTGGCCTTCCTGTTGCTGTTGGGTATCCAGCCCTCGGGGTCCTTCGCCGGGGCCCACACCTGGTACGGCACCGTGTGACCGAAGTTGGCGACGGTGATCGAGTAGTCGAGCCGCGGAATGTGCTCCTCCCGGCTCTGCGGGGTCACCAGCAGGAACAGCCCCACCGCCGCCAGGCAGATGAACAGGGCCACCGCGTAGCCGTAGAAACTCTGGGAGAAGCGTCGCACAGTTGGCGAGGTTACCCGCTGGCGGCGGTGGTCGCCGAAGTGGCCGGGCGGATCTGCCCGATGATGGCGAGCACCTCCTCGGCCAGCGCCCGGTCGCCCGAGGGCACCACCTCCGACACCGCCGCCGCCAGCGCCCCGGTGATCACCACGACGAGCGCGGGCTGGTTCTCGAACAGGGCGGCGTTGCGCTGCGCCCACGTACGCAGGCGGTCGCGCATGACCACCTCGAAGCCGGGCGGGCCGTCTCCGCGCAGGAACAGCGCGGACAGCTCCCGCTCCTCCAGGCAGCCTTCGAGGTAGGCGCGCGCGGCGCTGATGAACACGCCCATCGGGTCGCTCTCGCCGGCCGCCCGGGCCGCGCGCGCGGCCTGCTTGGTGCGCTGGGTCTGCCTGGCCTGGAACTCCTCCCACAGCGTGAGGTAGAGGTCGGCCTTGCCGGAGAAGTGGTGGTAGAGGCTGCCCACGCTGGCCTCGGCCCTGGCGACCACGTCGGTCACGCCGGCCTCGGCGAAGCCCTTGGAGACGAAGACGTCCCTGGCCGCGGCGAGAAGGGAGCTACGCGTGGCCGCGCCGCGCTCGGATGTGCGTGGTGCCGTGACCGCGCCTGAGACCTCGCTCATGCGACCTCCTCGTAGGGGACCAAGTGAAGCTTACAGAGATGGGCCGGGCGCCGAGTCAGTACGAACTCGCTGGGCAGAGGAGTAATCCGAGTAGGAGAGATTATCCCCCTCTGACCGGGAAAAGACCGGCAACTACGATCGAGGTAGTTGTCCACGAGGAGGCCACGCATCATGTCCGATCAGACGTCGGTACCGGCAGCACTCGCCACGGGAGAGCACGCCCCTGATCGCAACCTGGCGATGGAGCTCGTCCGCGTCACCGAGGCGGCGGCGATGTCGGCGGCCCGCTGGGTCGGCCGGGGGGACAAGAACGGCGCCGACGGCGCGGCGGTGAACGCGATGCGCCAGCTGATCAACACGGTGTCCATGAACGGCGTCGTGGTGATCGGCGAGGGCGAGAAGGACCACGCGCCCATGCTGTTCAACGGCGAGCACGTCGGCGACGGCAGCGGGCCCGACTGCGACGTGGCCGTCGACCCGATCGACGGCACCAGGCTGACCGCGCTCGGCATGCCCGACGCGGTGTCGGTGATCGCGGTGAGCGAGCGCGGCTCGATGTACGACCCGTCGGCCGTGTTCTACATGGAGAAGCTGGTCACCGGCCCGGAGGCGGCCGACGTGGTGGACATCAACGCCCCGGTGGCGGCGAACATCCAGGCGGTGGCCCGGGCCAAGCACTGCTCGGCCTCCGACGTGACCGTGGTCATCCTCGACCGTCCCAGGCACGAGCAGCTCGTCAAGGAGATCAGGGAGACGGGCGCGCGGATCAAGTTCATCACCGACGGCGACGTGGCCGGCGCCATCATGGCCGCCCGCGCGGGCACCGGCATCGACCTGATGCTGGGCATCGGCGGCACCCCGGAGGGCATCGTGGCCGCGTGCGCGCTCAAGTGCCTGGGCGGCGTGATCCAGGGCAAGCTGTGGCCGCGCGACGACGCCGAGCGCCGCAAGGCGCTCGACGCCGGGCACGACCTCGACCAGGTGCTCACCACCAACGACCTGGTGCGCTCCGACGACGTGTTCTTCGCCGCGACGGGCATCACGCAGGGCGAGCTCATGCAGGGCGTCAGGTTCCGCTCGGGCGTGGCGGTGACCAGCTCGCTGGTCATGCGCGGCCGCTCGGGCACGATCAGGAAGGTGGAGAGCGAGCACCAGCTCTGGAAGCTGCGTGCCTACAGCGCCATCAACTTCGACACGGCCGGCTGACCCGTTCGTGGCGCCGCCGCGCACCGGGCGAACCGGTCAGCGGCGGCGCTTGCGGCGCGGGGGCTCCTTGACCTTGACGTCGCCGGCGAAGTTCGTCGTGCGCACCTCGACGACGGGCCCGTCGGGTTCGGTCGGCTGCTTGGTGAGCCTGACCGTGTTGCCCTTGGCGACCCGGATGACCTCCAGGTCTTCGGGGACGTGGATCTCCAGCCCGCCGAAGACCAGCGTGGCGTTGATGATGATGCGCCGGTTCTGCAGGATCGCGTCGCGGAAGTCCAGCTTGGTGGTGCCGAACATGGCGGTCACGTCGAGCTCGGCCGGCACCACCCAGCGCCCGCCGCGCTGCTCCTTCTTGAAGAACGCCGACACCGGCCGCCCGTCGAGCTTGAGCGGCTGCTCGTCTTCCGGCAGGAGGTCGGCGGTCAGCCCGGCCAACTCGCCGAGGGTGCGCGCGGAGTAGACGACGCCGAGCCGTTCCTCCAGCTCGGACAGGTCGAGCCGGCCGTCGGCGTGCGCGTCCTGGAGCACCTGGGCGATGCGTTCCCTGTCGGCGTCGGACGCGCGCAGCTCGTGCGGTTGCGGCGCGTCGCCGCCGGACGCGGGGGGACGGCGCGAGGACACCCACTCCTCGGCCAGCCGCTCTCCGACTTCCTGCAGCTTCGGCAACCACGATCCCGCGCGTTCGTTCACACTTCCGACGATATCCGGCAGCCGGGAAATTCGCTCGTGTCCGGCGGAGCGGCGTTGCGGCCGGTTTCGCGCCGGCCCCGGGGAGGTCCGCGACCGGACTCGCGCCCGCCGCACGACGAGCCCCCGCCGCACGACGAGTCCCCGCCGGATTCCCCGTGACGGGCCGGGAAACCGCAGGAATCGATGACCGGGCTTCGCCGTTGATCTGGCAAAAGGGAGGTGGGCGTGCATTTACCCGCACGATGGGGACTGGGCGCGGTCGGCGCGGGCGTCACGATGATCGTGGGCCTGGAAGTGGCCAGTCTCGGCGAGATGAACCTGCTGAGACGGACGATCAGCGAACACGGCCTCGGCCCCGACGCCTGGATCTTCGGCACCGGCGTGGTGCTGCTGGCCATCGGCTCGGCGGCGATCGGACTGTCGCTGGCCCGCCGCCGCCTGGCCGGGCTGATCGGCCTGCTCGCGCTGCTGGCCTGGAGCGCGGGACTGCTGCTGGCCGGCCTGTTCCACAAGCACGACTGGTCGGTCGGCCCGAGCATGAGCGGCAGCATTCACCGCTTCGGCAGTTTCCTGGCCTTCCTCTGCCTGCCGCTGGCGGTGGTGATCATCGCCAGGCCGTGGCGCGGCCGTGAGCGGCGGCCGGCCTCGCTGGTCGCGTTCGGCTTCGGGATCTGCTCGGTGCTGTACGTGGCCGCGATGGGCGTGGCCATGTACATCGGCGCACAGCAGGGGCTGCCCTGGTATCGGATCATGCCGCTCGGCCTGGTCGAGCGGGGCCTGGCGATCGTCGAGGTGGCCGGGCTGATCGCGCTGGGCGTGTGGGCGGCGGCCAAGCGGCTAGGCGGGGGCGGGGGCGAGCGCGGCGATGAGATCGTCGACGTAGCCGCGGAAGACGGCCGCCATGTCCACCCGGTCAGGGTCGATTAGCCACTGGGTCTGCAGGCCGTCCATCATGGCGATCAGCCGGTCGGCGTGCGCCTCGGCGTCGAGGTCGGCGCGGAACTCGCCGCGTTCCGCGCCCTGGCGCAGCGCCTCGGCCACGTTCGCGCGCAGCCGGCGGTAGCGCTCCCTGGCCCACTCGTGGCCGGGGTGGTCAGGGGTGACGGCCTCGCCGCTGATCACCGAGAAGAGCTGCACCAGGCCGGGCACCCGGGCGTTGTGCTCGACGACGCCGACCAGGGCGTGCAGCGCGGCGACCGCGCTCATCGCGGCGAAGTCGAATCTGCGCTCGTCGAGCGCGTCGCGGTAGTCGAGCACCGCGATGAGCAGCCGGTCCTTGCTCTTGAAGTGGTGCAGCAGCCCGGCCTGCGACAACTCGACGCGCTCGGCGATGCGGGCCAGGGACGCGCCCCGGTAGCCGTTCTCGGCGAACTCCAGGAGCGCGGTGGCCAGGATGCGCTCTTTGCGCGCATCGCCCGACGCGTATCCCCGTTTCACCCCGGCACCCTACCTTGCGGGGAATCGCCCCTGGATCTCGTGCTGGCGCGGCGGCTGGAGCGGCGCTAACCTGACTCCGCCTCACGTTTGATTTCCCCCCAAAATCAGGAGGCCGCCGTGCCGTCCCCACGTGATCGCCAAGCCCGCCTCGCCACCTACGTCGTCTACGGCGTGCAGGGGCTGTCCTTCGCCACGCTGCTCGTCCAGGTCGCCGCGCTGCAGGCCAAGCACGGGCTCGGCGAGGGCGAGCTCACCGTGTTGCTGCTGATCGTGCCGGTGTTCGCCGGGATCGGCAGCGTGGCGGCCGGCACGTTCGCCGCCCGGCTGGGCAGCAAGCTGCTGCTGCGCGTCGCACAGCCCGCCGTGGCGCTGGCCGTGGTGCTGGCCGGGCTGGCGCCGTCCGTGCCGCTGCTGGTGCCCGCGCTGCTGCTGTTCGGCCTGGCCGTCGGCGCGGTGGACGCGGGCATGAACATGCAGGGCGTGGCCGTCGAGCGCCGCTACGACCGGGCCGTGCTGAACGGCTTCCACTGCGTGTGGAGCGCGCTCAGCCTGATCGGCGCGCTGTGGGTGTCGGCGATCGGGGCCGCGCTGCCCCTGCCGGTCACGATGGCGATCCCGATGGTGCTGGCCGTGGCCGGGTCGCTGTACTGCGGGCCGACGCTCTACACGGTGGCCGAGGAGCAGGTGCCCGGCGGCGCCGCCCAGGCCGCGGGCAGGCTGCCGTGGAAGCCGATGATCCCGCTCTGCCTGGCCATGTTCTTCCTCTACATCGGCGACTCGGCCGTCTCCAACTTCAACACCGTGTTCATGAGCAAGGAACTCGGCGCGAACGCGAACGTGGTCGCCCTGGCCTACGCCGCCTACCAGGCCGCCACCCTGGTGGTCAGGCTCGGCGGCGACCTGGCGGTCAGGACGTACGGCCCGGCCGCCATCGTCAGGATCGGCGGCGTGCTGGCCACGCTCGGCTTCGCCGGTGTCGTGCTGGCGCCCAGCCAGCCGCTGGGCATCGCCGCCTTCGGGCTGACCGGGCTGGGACTGGCGGTGATCGCGCCCCAGTCGTTCTCCGCCGCCGGGCGGCTGGACCCGGCGGGCACCGGGGTGGCGATCGCCCGCGTGAACCTCTTCAACTACGTCGGCTTCATCGTCGGCGCGGCGCTGGTCGGGCCGATCGCCGACGCCACGGACCTGCGGGTCGCGTTCGTGGCGCCGCTGGTGCTGGCCGGCGCGATCGTCCTGCTGGCGCCCGGATTCCAGCCGAAGCAGGCCGCCGAGCCGTCCAATACCTGATCAGGACACCGCCTGATGAGGACGCCGCCTGATGAGGACAACGCCTGATCAGGGTTCCAGCATGGAGACGGCGGTGTCGACGGCGGCGGCCACGTCGTCGTCCGGCGGGTAGAGCAGGGCGCGGCCGACCACCAGCCCGCGCACGCCCGGCAGCCGCAGCGCCTTGCGCCAGGACGCGTAGGCCAGGTCGGGCGTGTCGCCGGGGTCGCCGCCGAGCAGCAGCGTCGGCAGCGTGGTGGCCTGCATGACCCGTTCCATGTCCGCCACGACCGGGATCTTCAGCCAGGTGCGCGCGGAGGTGACGCCCAGCCCCTGAGCCACGTTGATGGCCCTGATCACCCCTTCAGGCGACAGGTCGTGCCCGCTCCTGCTCGACCAGAACGGCTCCACCATCGCCACCAGCCCGGCGTCGGCCAGCTCGGTGATGGCCCTGGCGCAGGACTGCAGCGTGCCGGCGGTGTCGGGCTCGTCGAGCGCGATCCTGCAGAGCATCTTGCCGCCGTCGAGCCGCATCCTGGCGATGGCGTCGGTGTCGTAGGCGGTGAAGCGGTCGTCGAACTCGAACACCGCGCCCTGCAGCCCGCCCCGGTTCATCGAGCCGATGACGATCAGGTCGTCGAGCGCGCCGAGCAGCAGCAGGTCCTCGACCACGTCGGGGGTGGCCAGCAGGCCGTCCACGCCCGGCCTGGTCAGCGCGACGCACAGCCGGTCGAGCAGTTCGACGCGGCTGGCCATGGCCAGCGGCCGGCCGCCGACGCCGAGCGCGCCCCTGGCCGGATGGTCGGCCGCGATGATCATCAGTTGGTCGCGGTCGCCGAGCAGCGGCCTGCGCCGCCGTCCTGCCGCCGCTTCCGCGATGCGTTCGGGGAACCTGGCCCTGGTCTGACGCAGCTCGCGATAGTCAGCCAAGCCCCAGCACCCCGTCCAGGTACGCCAGACTCCGCCGGACGTTCTCCACCGGCCGCTCGTCCGGGCCCGACAGGATGACGTCCTGTTCCATCACGTACCAGCCCGCGTACCCGTTCTTCTCCAGGCCGGTGACGATGCCCGCGATGTCCACGTCGCCCTGGCCGAGCGGCCGGTAGACGCCTTCGCGCACGGCCTGAATGTAGGTCAGCTCGCCGCGCGCGACCCGGCCGGCGATCTCGGCGTCGACGTCCTTCAGATGCACGTGCGCGATCCTGGACGGCACGGCCCTGGCCAGCGCGGCCGGGTCGGTGCCGCCGATGAGCAGGTGCCCGGTGTCCAGGCAGAGCGGGATCGAGCTGCCGTCGAGCACCCTGTCGACCTCGTCCCGGGTCTCGATCATGGTGCCGACGTGCGGGTGCAGGCTGACGCGCGGGCCGTGCTCGGCGGCGATGGCGTCGAGGCTGGCCAGCAGCCTGGCCCAGTCCCGCTCGTCGAGCGCCGGGCGCTCGTCGTAGCCGTCGGCGCCGGTGGCGGCGGCCAGCACGATGTTGCCTTCGGCGGGCAGCTCGGGCAGCGGGTCGTCGCGGTGCAGCACCACCGGCACGAACGCGCCGGCCAGGCTCAGCCCGTGCGCGGCGATGAGCTCGGGGGTCAGGAAGCCCTCGGGGCCGAGCTCGGTGGCGGTGAGCCCCAGCTCGCGCATCTCGGACAGCACGCGCTCGGGTTCGAGCTGGTGTCCCCAGCCGGGCACCTCGCACACCCCCCACGAGATGGGGGCGCCGGCGAGCCTCATCGCGTCACCTCCGCGACCTCGACGGGACGTCCTTCGCGCAGCGAGAGCTGGGCGGCCTCGGCGACGTAGAGCGCGGCCAGCGCGTCCTCGATCGAGCACAGGCTCCGGTCGCTGCGCAGGAAGGCGTCGATCTCCTGGACGTAGGCGGGCTGGAACCTGGTGACGAAGTCGGGCCACGGATCACCGGGCGGTTGCAGACCCTCGGTGCTGCGCAGCGGGGCGCGCGGGCCCAGGCCGACGACCTGGGTGCCCTTGGTGCCGGCCAGTTCCATCCGCACGTCGTAGCCCGCGCCGTTGTAGCGCGAGCCCTGCAGCGTGGCGAGCGTGCCGTCGTCCAGCCGCAGGATGGCCACGCTGGTGTCCACGTCGCCCGCTTTCGTGAAGAAGTCGTCGCCCCGGTTCGCGCCGATGGCGTACACCGATTCCACCTCGCGTCCCGTCACCCAGCGCAGGATGTCGAAGTCGTGGATGTGGCAGTCGCGGAAGATGCCGCCGGAGCGTTCGACGTACTCGGCGGGCGGCGGCGCGGGGTCGGCCGTGATCAGGTGGACCCGGTGCAGCTCGCCCAGCTCGCCCGCATGCACTGCGTCGGCGGCGGCCGTGTAGCCGGAGTCGAAGCGCCGCTGGAAGCCGATCTGCACGTGGTGCCCGGCGCAGGCGCGCAGCACCTCGACGGTCTCCTCGACCGTGCCCGCCACCGGTTTCTCGCAGAACGCGGGGATGCCCGCCTCGGCCGCGCGGACGAGGAGCCCGGCGTGCGTGTCGGTCGGCGTGGCGATCACCAGGCGATCGGCCTCGAACGGGTCTCCTGGACGCCCGTACGGCGACGTCCTGATCGGGTCTGCCACGATCAACTCGTCCACCAGCGGGTGCGCGGCCAGGGTCGCGGCGTGAAACGCGCCGATCCGGCCCAGGCCAAGCAATCCCACACGCATGGCGCCTCCAATGGGGGTGGGGCTTTCTTTCTAAGCGAGTTCTTCTCCCTCAGTCAATGTTTTGTCCTGACATTCTGACTTTTAGTCCTCGGACGGCCTCGGCCGCCTTGTGCACCGGAACCCGGGCGAACCCGAGCACCACGGCCGGGTGCCCGGCCAGGGCCCGCATCGGGCTCACCGGCTCGGCGGACAGCCCCAGCTCCTGGGCCGCGCGCACGGTGTCGAGCTCGTCCCATCCACCCGGCAGGTCCAGGTAGATGTGCAGGCCGGCCTCGATGCCGCGCACACGCACCCCGGGCAGCTCCGCGGCCAGCGCGGCGACCAGGGCGTCCCTGCGGCGACGGTACTCCCTGCGCATCCGCCGCAGGTGCTTGTCGTAGCCGCCGGTACGCAGGAAATGGGCCAACGCGTACTGCTCGATGACCGGGGAGCCCAGATCGAGCTCGCCGCGCGCCCTGCGGATGGACTCGGCCAGGTGCGCGGGCGCCGCCACCCAGCCCAGCCGCAGGCCGGGCGCCAGCGCCTTGCTGACGCTGCCCGACAACACCACGCGGCCGGGCGCGAGCCCCTGCAGGCAGCCGACGGGGTCGCGGTCGAAGCGGAACTCGGCGTCGTAGTCGTCCTCCAGGATCACGCCGCCGCTCGCCTCGGCCCAGGCGACCAGCGCGGCCCGGCGCGGCGGCGAGAGCACCACCCCGGTCGGGTACTGGTGCGCGGGCGTGACCAGCACCGCGCCGGCCCGCAGCCCGTCGACCACCAGCCCTTCGCCGTCGACGGGGACGGGCACCAGCCGGGCGCCGGCCCGGCGCAGCAGCGGGACCTGGCGATGGCTGGTCGGGTCCTCCACGGCCAGGTCGATCGGGCCGTCCTGGGTCAGCACGTGCAGCACCAGGCTGAGCCCCTGGGCCACGCCGCCGACGATGGCCAGGTTCTCCGGCCGCACGTCCGCCGCCCTGACCCGGCGCAGGTATCCCGCCAGCTCCTCGCGCAGCTCGGGCACGCCGCCGGGATCGCCGTAGTCGAGCGCGTCGGAAGGGACGGTGGCCAGCACGTGCCTCACCGACGCCAGCCACCGCTCCCGGGGGAAGTGGCCGAGGTCGGGCGAGGTCGGACGGTGCCCGTAGAACGGCCCGCAGCCGGGCACGCCAGGCGGGGCCGTAGCCGCCGCCGAGGGGCGCGGCGTGACCGCCGAGGGGCGCGGCGTGACCGGGGCCACCACGGTGCCCGCGCCCACCCGCGAGACCAGGAACCCCTCGGCCACCAGCTGCTCGTACGCCTCGACCACCACCCCCCTGGACACCTGGAGATCGGCGGCCAGGTCGCGGCTGGCGGGCAGCCGGGTGCCCGCCGACAGCCGGCCGTGCCTGATGGCCGTGCGCAGCTCACCGGCCACCTGCGCGGCCAGCCCGCCCCTCGCGCGATCGATGGGGACATGCAGGTCGGCCATATTGGTCCTGTCTATTACCGGGACATTGGACTGTTTCCGGGATCCATTGTGTCCCTAGCATCCAACCCATGAGAAATGGGATCGCAGGGGCCGCGACGGCCATGTTCCTGGTGGGGACGCTGGCCGGGGTCTCCGGGCTGGTGGCCGACTACCCGGTCTACGGCGGGCAGGCGGTTCGCTACCTGATCGCCGCGATCATCCTGCTCGCCGTGACCAGGGCGCTGGGGCTGCGGTTCGTCCGGCTGACCGGCCGGGAGTGGCTGTGCCTGGCCGGGCTGACCCTGTTCGGGCTGGTGATCTTCAACGTGGCGGTGGTCGAGTCGACCCGGCACTCCGGCCCCGCGCTGGTGGGCACCGTGCTCGGCACCGTGCCGCTGGCGCTCGCGCTGGCCGGCGGGCGTCCGGCGCCCCGGCTGCTGCTCGGCGCGGGCGTGGTGGTCGCGGGCGCGACGCTGGCCACCGGGCTGGGCAGCGGCAGCGTGACCGGGCTGCTGTGGGCGCTGGTCGCGCTGGTCGGCGAGGTCAGCTTCTCGATGCTGGCCATCCCGCTGCTGCCCAAGCTGGGGGCGATCAGGGTGTCGGCGTACTCGACGGCGCTGGCCGTGCCGATGCTGACGCTGACCGCCCTGGTCCAGGACGGCGCCGCGGCACTGCGCGTGCCCACCCTGCCCGAGGCGCTGGGCTTCGGCTACCTGGCGACCGTGGTCACCGTGGTCGCGTTCTTCCTGTGGTACAGCTCGCTGCCCAAGCTCGGGCCGGGGCTGGCCGGGCTGTTCGCGGGCCTCATCCCGGTTGGCGCGATCGTCACCGGCGCGGTGCTGGGCGTGGCGGCGCCGTCCGGTTACGACCTGCTCGGCGCCGGGCTGGTGATCGCCGGCATCCTGGTCGGCCTCACCTCGCAGCGGCGCAAAGCCCCGGTCCCGGCGGGAACCTCGGTGGGTGAAGGGAGGGTCAGCGAGAGCGCGTAATCTCTACCTGGACCGAAAGGATGGACATGGGCGAGTTCGACTACACCGACCTGCTTCCGCTGGGCGCCGATGAGACCGAGTATCGGCTGATCACGTCGGAGGGGGTGCGGAAGGTCGAGGCTGCTGGGCGTACGTTCCTGGAAGTGGACCCGGAGGCGCTGCGGCTCCTCACCGAGACCGCGATCCACGACATCTCGCACTTCCTGCGGGCCTCGCACCTCGCCCAGCTCCGCAAGATCGTCGATGACCCCGAGTCCAGCGGCAACGACCGGTTCGTCGCGCTCGACCTGCTCAAGAACGCCTCGATCTCGGCCGGCGGCGTGCTGCCCATGTGCCAGGACACCGGCACCGCCATCGTCATGGGCAAGCGCGGGCGCCACGTGCTCACCGACGGCCGCGACGCCGAGCACGTCTCGCGCGGCGTCTACGACGCCTACACCCGGCTGAACCTGCGTTACTCCCAGATGGCCCCTCTCACCATGTGGGAGGAGAAGAACACCGGCAGCAACCTGCCCGCCCAGATCGAGCTGTACGCCGAGGACCCGGCCGGGCACGCCGACGAGTACAAGCTGCTGTTCATGGCCAAGGGCGGCGGCTCGGCCAACAAGTCGTTCCTGTACCAGGAGACCAAGGCGGTGCTCAACGAGAAGCGCATGCTGGCCTTCCTGGAGGAGAAGATCCGCTCGCTGGGCACCGCGGCCTGCCCGCCGTACCACCTGGCGATCGTGGTGGGCGGCACGTCCGCCGAGTACGCGCTCAAGACCGCCAAGTACGCCAGCGCCCGCTACCTCGACTCGATCCCGACCGAGGGCTCGCCGTCCGGCCACGGGTTCCGCGACTTGGAGCTGGAGGCCAAGGTCTTCGCGCTGACGCAGAAGCTGGGCATCGGCGCGCAGTTCGGCGGCAAGTACTTCTGCCACGACGTGCGGGTCATCCGGCTGCCCAGGCACGGCGCTTCGTGCCCGGTGGCCATCGCGGTCTCGTGCTCGGCCGACCGTCAGGCGCTGGCCAAGATCACGCCGGAGGGGGTGTTCCTGGAGAAGCTGGAGACCGACCCGGCCCGCTTCCTGCCGGAGACCACCGACGAGCACCTCTCGGACGACGTCGTCCAGGTCGACCTGAACCGTCCGATGCCGGAGATCCTCGCCGAGCTGACGAAGCATCCCGTCAAGACACGGCTCTCGCTGACCGGCCCGCTGGTCGTGGCCCGCGACATCGCCCACGCGAAGATCGCCGAGCTGCTCGACGGCGGCGGCGAGATGCCGCAGTACCTCAAGGACCACGCCGTCTACTACGCCGGTCCGGCCAAGACCCCGGAGGGCTACGCCTCGGGCTCGTTCGGCCCCACGACCGCCGGTCGGATGGACTCCTACGTGGAGCGTTTCCAGGCGGCGGGCGGCTCGATGGTCATGCTGGCCAAGGGCAACAGGTCGAAGCAGGTGACCGACGCCTGCCATCAGTACGGCGGTTTCTACCTGGGCTCGATCGGCGGTCCCGCGGCGCGACTGGCGCAGGACTGCATCAAGAAGGTCGAGGTGCTGGAATACCCCGAGCTGGGAATGGAGGCGGTCTGGAAGATCGAGGTCGAGGATTTCCCCGCGTTCATCGTGGTGGACGACAAGGGAGACGACTTCTTCACCGATCGCACCGGCCCGGTGTTGTCGATCGGCCGCCGCTGAACGTTTTCCGCGAATGAGTTCTTGAGAACGTGAATGGCGCCGGGTGTGCGGAACCGCCGCTCGGCGCCGTCAATACGCCGATCGAGGTTCTACGCGGCCACCGGGGCCCGGTGCGGCGCCACGACGGAGCCGTCGGGCAGCAGCAAACCGGTGTCCTCGAAGAGGACGACGCCGTTGCAGAGCAGGCTCCAGCCCTGGTCGGGGTGGGCCGCGATCACGTGCGACGCCTCACGGTCGAGAGAGTCGGCACTGGGGCAAGCGGGGAAGTGGCTGCACATAACGCACCTCTCAGATGGCGCTCCTGGTTCCTGGTCTTTCAGAAGGGCAGCTGACGCCCGGACGGCGTGCGAAGGTCCAAACTGGCTCCCGCCGGTCTTCTCGGCCGGCGACGGACCTGGATCTGGCGCTTCTTCATCACGTCCCCCGATGTTCATCGTCTGTGAACCCTGGGCGTATGCCTCTATTTTGACGAACGGCACCGACAGTTTTCGCTGCTCGGAGATCCCGTCGTCCTTCATGGCTTTACCATGCCCCCGCCCCCTTACGACACCCTTACAACTCGCTGACGGCGCCCGGGGTTCCCCTGTCAGTCAGACTGCCGGACGCCGAAAAGTCCCCTACTAGGCATCATGCACATTTTCTCGGCGCGTGGCCGGGCAGGCGGCCACCAGGTGCGGCGCGGGCGGGGCGAGCCGCCCGCGCGGCTGGACCTGACTGACGATCGCGATCATGCCGCAGCTGCAACCTGCTCGCAAGAAGCTGAGACCTACGTCAAGGGCGCCGACGACACGCTCGGCCGAGGCCCGCGAGGCCACAGGAAAGTGAGACGGCGAGACCCGGGTACGGCTCAGCGCGGCCGTACCCGGGTGAACCCATCGTGGCGACGCCGGCTTGCGAGTGACTTGGATCTCAGATGTGCGGCCAGCCCGGGACCTGACGTGACGAGTCAGACGGCATGACTTAAGTTCGCAACAATTTATCGGCCCGGCCTCTACTGGGTTGTTTACCCAAATAGGTAAGCTGCCAGGCATGCGTGCGCCTTCCGGTTACCTCCTCGCCGCGCGCTATCGGCTTGTGGAGCCGGTCGGACGCGGCGGCATGGGCACCGTTTGGCGGGCACATGACGAACTACTCGACCGCGACGTGGCGGTCAAGGAAGTGCGGCTTCCCGCCGTGCTCGACGAGGAACTGCGGGCCGAGCTGTGCGCCCGCACCGAGCGTGAGGGGCGCGCGACCGCGATGGTCGCGCATCCGTCCGTCATCACCGTCTTCGACGTCGTCACCGAGGACGACCGGCCGTGGATCGTCATGGAACTGCTGCGGGCCAAGTCGCTCGAACAGCTCATCCAGGAGGAAGGACCGCTCCACCCGCGCCGGGCGGCCGAGATCGGCCGGCAGATCCTCGGCGCGCTGCGGGCCGTGCACGCCAAGGGCATCCTCCATCGCGACGTGAAGCCAAGCAACGTGCTGGTCACGGAGGACCGGGCGGTGCTGACCGACTTCGGGCTGGCCGCGCTCGAAGGCGACGTCTCGATCACCCAGGCCGGCATCGTGCTCGGTTCCGCCGGTTACATCGCGCCAGAGCGCGTGCTCGGCTCCAAGGCCAGCCCCGCCGCCGACCTGTGGTCGCTCGGCGCGACCCTGTACACCGCCGTCGAGGGCCGCGGCCTGCACGGTCGCCGTACGGCGGCCGCCGCGCTGGCCGCGCTCACCAGTGGCGAGCCGATCCCGATGACCAAGGCCGGGCCGCTGGCCCCGGTGCTCGACGCGTTGCTCCGCATCGACCCGCAGACCAGGCTCGACTCCGTGCGCGCCTCGCTGATGCTGGCCAGGGTGGCGGCCGGAGGAGCGGCGGAGGAGCCGCTGGCCCCGCGCAAGTCCGTGCGGCTTTCGCCGGTTCCGGCGGCGCCGTCTTTCAGTCGCCGGCCCGCGCATCGCGGGCTGCACCGGGCGGAGGCGACGGCCGCTGCGCTGGCCGTGCCCTCGCCCCGGCTGGAGCGCAGGCCCGGTGAAGGCGTGCACCGCCGGCGGGTCGAGCCCAAGCCCGCCCCTTCGGCTTACGCCCGCTTCATGTCGACGGTGATAAAGTTGTTCCTTCCTCGAAGGTTCTGGCCAAGAGAACTTCGCAAGCGAGGGTAAAGCACTTCCTAAGCGAGAATCGATATCTTCTTCTCATGCCGGAACAGCAGACACGCCTGCTCGCGGAACGCTACGAGCTGATCGCGCCCCTCGGCCGGGGGACCATGGGCACGGTGTGGCGCGCCCGCGACCGTGCACTCGGGCGCGAGGTGGCGGTCAAGGAAATCCGCCAGGACCCCGGGCTCACCGAGGAACAGCGCACTGAGCTGCGCGAACGCATGGTGCGCGAAGGCCGCATCGCCGCGCGCATCAACCATCCCTCGGTCGCCTCCATCCACGACGTGCTGATCCACGACAACAGCCCGTGGATCATCATGGAGCTCATCGAGGCCCGCTCCCTGGAGCAGGTGATCGACGAGGAGGGCCCGCTGCCGCCGCGCCTGGTCGCCGAGATCGGCGTCGACCTGCTCGGCGCGCTGCGCGAGGCCCACGCGCAGGGCATCACGCACCGCGACGTCAAGCCGGGCAACGTGCTCATCACCGAGAACGGGCGCGTGGTGCTGACCGACTTCGGCATCGCCAAGGCCGAGGGCGACTCCCGGCTGACCAGAACCGGTATGGTGATCGGCTCGCCCGGCTACACCGCTCCGGAACGTGCCAGGGGCGAGTACACCGGGCCGGAATCCGACATCTGGTCGCTGGGCGCGACGCTGTACTTCGCGGTCGAAGGGCGTCCGGCCTACGAGCGGTCCACGATCGCCGAGACGCTGGCGGCGCTGCTCAGCGAGAGCGCCGACCCGCCCACGCAGGCCGGGCAACTGCGTCCGGTGCTGAACGGGCTGCTGCACAAGGACTATCGGCAGCGGTTGAGCGCTGCCAAGGCGGAGACCCTGCTGCGCATGGTCGCCGACACCCCCACCCACGAGATGCCGGTGCTCACGGCCGAGGCCTTGATCGCTGAGGAGGCCGCCGTGCCCGACCAGTTCGCCGCCCCCACCGCCCCCGCCTCGCCCGCCGGGACCGGTCGCCCGCCGGCGTCCGCGGGCCAGGGTGGAGCGGTACCCGGGGCGCCCGGGGCGCAGGGCCGTCCTGGGCCGCAGGGACACGCCGGGCCTGGCGCGCCCGTAGCCGGTGGGCCCGGCGCTCCCGGGGTCGGCGCTCCTGGCGTTCCAGGAGCGGGAGCGGGTGGGCCGCAGGGTGCGGCGCGCGGCCCGATGGGCGCGCCGACCGCGCCGCAGCGCGCCCCGCACCAGCAGCCGCCCTCCGGGCCGCAGGCGGGCCCCGCGTCCAGGCCGCAGCCGGCCGGACCGCAGGCCGGGCACCCGTCGGGGCCGCAGGCCGGGCACCCGTCGGCGCATCCGTCTGGGCATCCGTCCGGGCATTCGTCTGGGCATTCGTCTGGGCCGCAGGGCGGGCAGCCGTCCGGGCCGCAGGGGGCTTACCAGCAGGCTCCGGGCGACGACGACTTCGACCCCGAGCGCACGGTCAGCGTGATGCGTCCCAAGGGCCCGTTCACCGCGCCGCCCGAGCAGGGCGCGCCGCAGCGTCCCGGCGACGAGGGCGCGGCGGGCGGCCCCCGCGCCCAGTCGCCGATGGGCTCGCCGGGCCACCAGGTCTACCCGCCGAAGCCGCAGCAGCCGGGCCCCCAGGGGCAGCCGCCGCGGCCGGGCATGCCGCCCGCGCCTTCGCTGGGCCAGCACCCGGGTCAGCCCGTCGGCCAGCCTCCCGTCCCGCAGCCGGGCCAGCAACAGGGTCAGGCGCCGGGGCAGGCGGGCAAGGGGCTGGGCACCGACCTGTTCGCCATCGCCGGGCAGCCGGAGCAGCAGCAGCCGAGCGGCAACCGCAACGGCATGCTCGTGCTGATGGCGGTGGCCGCGGCCGCCGCCGTGGTGATCGCGGTCCTGATCGTGGCGCTGTTCTCGAAGTAGCCCCGACGGGTTTTCGCGCGTGGCGATCCCGGGCGCTGCGGCCGAGCCGATCGCTCACCCGTGAGCCAGACTGGGAGTCATGAGCGAGTTCCGTATTGAGCATGACTCGATGGGTGAGGTTCGCGTGCCCGCGGGCGCCCGCTGGCGCGCGCAGACCCAGCGGGCGGTGGAGAACTTCCCGGTGTCAGGGCGGTCGCTGGAGCCGTCCCATATTGCCGCGCTCGGGCTGATCAAGGCGGTCGCCGCCGAGGTCAACGGGGAACTGGGCGTGATCGACAAGGATCTGGCCGAGGCGATCGCCCAGGCCGCCGCCGACGTCGCGGAGAACGAGCACGACGCACACTTCCCGCTCGACGTCTTCCAGACCGGTTCAGGCACCTCGTCCAACATGAACGCCAACGAGGTCATCGCGACGCTGGCCGAGGAGCGGCTGGGGCGTCCGGTGCACCCGAACGACCACGTGAACGCCTCGCAGTCGTCCAACGACGTGTTCCCGACCTCGATCCACGTGGCGGCGGCGACCGAGGTCACCTACCACCTGCTGCCCTCGCTGACCCATCTGGGCGAGGCGCTGCGGGCCAAGGCCATCGAGTTCGACGAGGTGGTGAAGTCGGGGCGGACGCACCTGATGGACGCCACGCCGGTGACGCTCGGCCAGGAGTTCGGCGGCTACGCGGCGCAGATCGAGCACGGGGTGGTGCGGGTCAGGCGGGCGCTGGAACACGTGCTGGAGCTGCCGCTGGGCGGCACCGCGGTGGGCACCGGCATCAACACCCCGCCGGGCTTCGCCGAGCAGGCCATCGCCAAGCTGCGCGAGGCCACCAGCATCCCGTTCCAGGAGGCGCTCGACCACTTTGAGGCGCAGAGCGCGCAAGACTCCATCGTGGAGCTGTCCGGGCAGCTCAAGGTGGTGGCGGTGTCGCTCAACAAGATCGCCAACGACCTGCGCTGGATGGGTTCGGGGCCGCGGGCCGGGCTGGGCGAGATCAACCTGCCCGACCTGCAGCCGGGGTCGTCCATCATGCCGGGCAAGGTCAACCCGGTCATCCCGGAGGCCACGGCCATGGTCGCGGCCCAGGTGATCGGGAACGACGCGGCGATCACGTTCGCGGGGGCGTCCGGCAACTTCGAGCTGAACGTGCAGCTGCCGGTGATCGCGCGCAACATCCTGGAGTCGATCAGGCTGCTGGCCAACGTCTCGCGCCTGCTGGCCGACAAGTGCGTGGCCGGCATCACGGCGAACGAGGACCGCCTGCGCGAGTACGCCGAGTCGTCGCCGTCGATCGTCACGCCGCTGAACAGGTACGTGGGGTACGAGGAGGCCGCCAAGATCGCCAAACAGGCGCTGGCCGAGCGCAGGACCATCCGTGAGGTGGTCATCGAGCGCGGGCACGTGGCGGCGGGGCGGCTGACCGAGGAGCAGCTCGACGCGGCGCTCGACGTCCTGTCGATGACCCGCCCCTCCTGACCCGCCCCTCCTGAGCCGCCGCGGTCGGGCGGGCCGCCATCGGGACGGCCCGCCCGCCGGAGGGCTCAGGTGCGGGTGGCGAAGGGCTCAGGTGCGGGAGGGCTCAGGTGCGGGTGGCGGTGATCCAGCGGTCGAGCAGCGTGGTGGCCGCGCCCGAGTCGATGGCGTCCACCGCGCGTTTGTGCGCCGCCCCCAGCGACTGCGTCAGCTCCCCTGGCGGTGGCGTGCCCTCCGCGGCCACCAGCGCCGCCGCCGCGTTCAGCGTCACGATGTCGCGCACCGGTCCAGGCTCGCCCGCCAGCGTGGCCCTGGCCACCGCGGCGTTGTGCCGGGCGTCCCCGCCGCGCAGGTCCGCGGGCCGGGCCCGGGGGATGGACAGGTCCGCCGGGTCGAACGTGACACGGGTCGCGGTTCCCCTGCGCACCACCCAGACGGCCGAGGGGCCCGAGGTGGTCAGCTCGTCCAGGCCGTCGTCGCCGCGGAAGACCAGCGCGGACGCGCCACGTTCGGCCAGCACGCCGGCGATCACCCCGGCCATCCGCGGGTGGAAGACGCCCACCGCCTGGGCGGGCGGCAGCGCGGGGTTGGTCAGCGGGGCCAGGAAGTTGAACACCGTGGGCACGCCCAGCTCGCGCCGCGCGACGGAGGCGTTCTTGAGCGCCGGGTGGAAGGTCGGCGCGAAACAGAAGGTGATGCCCACCTCCTCGGCGACCCTGGCCACGGCGGCCGGCGACAGGTCGATCACCACGCCCAGCTCCTCCAGCACGTCGGCGGCCCCGGCCGCGGACGACGCCGCCCGGCCGCCGTGCTTGACGACCTTCGCGCCCGCGGCGGCGGCCACGATGGCGGCCATGGTGGAGACGTTGACGGTGTTCGCCCGGTCGCCGCCGGTGCCGACCAGGTCCACGGTGTCGCCGGGGATCCTGATCGCCGACGAGCCGGCCAGCAGGCCGTCGGCCAGCCCTGAGACCTCAGCCACGGTCTCGCCCTTGGCACGCAGGGCCACCGCGAAGGCGGCGATCTGGGCGTCCGTGGCGGCACCGGTCATGATCTGTTCCATCGCCCAGGCGGCCTGCCTGGCGGAGAGCGACACGCCGTCGAGCAGGGTGGTGAGCAGGCTGGGCCAGGTGGTGGTCGTGCTGGTCATGTTCAACGCCCTTCTTCAGTCGAGGTGCGGATGCTCGACCAGGCGCCCAGGAATGCCGACGGCCGCCTCGTCGAGGCGGCCGGGTCGCGTTTTCGCCGGGGTGACCGCCTAGGAGGCGGGCCACCAGAAGTGCGAATACGCGTTCATGAGGCAAACGCTATCAGGCCCGTGCCGGAGATCACGGCACCGGCTCGGCCCGGATTTGATCTACATAGTCGGGCACTGATCTATGTCGGCGGCACCCATGCCGACCTTCCTGGCCACCGCCTAAGGTCGGGAAGCATGGCGAAGGAGCTGATGGGGCGGATCGCGCTGGTGACGGGGGCCGGGGGCGGCATCGGTGCGGCGTGCGCCAGGCGGCTGGCGGCCGCGGGGGCGAAGGTGCTGGTGGTGGACCGGCGGGCGGAACCGGCCGGGAAGGTGGCCGCCGAGATCGGCGGCGTCGCGGTGGTGGCCGATCTGAGCGTGCCGGGGTTCGAGTCGGCGCTGCCGGACGAGCCAGTCGATATCGTGGTGAACAACGCCGGGTTCCAGCACGTGGCGGCCGTCGAGGAGTTCCCGCCCGAGGTGTTCGCCACCATGATGAAGGTCATGGTGGAGGCGCCGTTCCTGATCGCCCGGCGGTTCCTGCCGGGAATGTATGAGAGGCGCTGGGGCCGGTTCGTGAACATCTCGTCCGTGCACGGGTTGCGGGCTTCGCCGTTCAAGGCGGGCTACGTCACGGCCAAGCACGCGCTGGAGGGGTTCTCCAAGACGGTCGCGCTGGAAGGCGCGCCGCACGGGGTGACCTCGACCTGCGTCTGCCCCGGCTACGTACGCACCGAACTGGTCGAGGGGCAGATCGCCGACCAGGCGAAGGCGCACGGCATCGAGCCTGACGAGGTCGTCTCCGACATCATGTTGCGCCCGGCGGCGATCAAGCGGCTGATCGAGCCCGAGGAGGTGGCCGAGCTGGTCGCCTACCTGTGCGGGCCGCACGGATCGTTCGTCACCGGCGTGTCCCTGCCGGTCGACGGCGGCTGGACGGCCAGGTAGTGAGCTTCCCCTTCCTCGAACTGCTGGCCAGGGAGGCGTCCGCGGTCGAGTTCGAAGGGCCGATCGTCCAGGCCAGGGCGGCGGGCGCCGACGCGGCGACCATCGAGGAGCTGGAACGGGCCAAGGTCGAGGCGCTGAAGGTGCGCGCGCTGCTCAGGCGGCGGGCCAGGCGCGAGGCCGAGCTGTCCGCGCTCTACGACACGGCCGGCGACCTGGCGGCGCTGCGCGACCTCGACGCCGTGCTGGAGGCGATCGTGCACCGGGCCAGGCAGCTGCTCGGCACCGACACGGCCTATCTGACATTGCACGACCCGGAGCGCGGCGACACGTACATGCGGGTCACCGACGGGTCGATCTCGGCCAAGTTCCGCGCGCTGCGGCTGGCCATGGGGGCCGGGCTGGGCGGCCTGGTGGCGCAGACGGCGACGCCGTACAGCACCGCCGACTACTTCGCCGACGCCCGCTTCCAGCACAAACAGCACATCGACGAGGCCGTGGAAGAGGAGGGCCTGGTCGCGATCCTGGGCGTGCCGCTGCGGCTGGGCCAGCGGGTGATCGGCGTGCTCATGGCGGCCAACCGCAGCGCCAGGCCGTTCCTGCAGGAAGAGGTGTCGCTGCTGGCCAGCCTGGCCGCGCACGCCGCCGTGGCGATCGACAACGCCAGGCTGCTGCAGGAGACCAGGAACGCGCTGGAGGAGCTCTCACAGGCGCACAAGACGGTCAGGGAGCACGGCGCGGCCGTCGAGCGGGCCGCGCTGGCCCACGACAGGATGACCTCGCTGGTGCTGCGCGGCGGCGGTATCGAGGACGTGGCCGCCGTGGTCACCGACGTGCTCGGCGGCTCGCTGGCGGTGCTCGACGACCTGGGCCGGGCGCTCACCGGCGACGTGGGCGAGCTGGACGCCGGGGTGTTCGAGGCGGCGCAGGCGTCCAGGGCGCTGGGGCGTACCGTGCGCAGGGGTGACCTGCTGATCGCCTCGGTGGACGTCGGCGGCGAGCCGCTGTGCACGCTCATCCTGCGCAGCGACGACGCCGACGAACGCATCCTGGAGCGGGCCGCGCTGGTCTGCGCGCTGTTGCTGCTGTTCAGGCGGAGCGTGGCCGAGGCGGAGGGCCGGGTGCGCGGCGAGCTGCTCGACGACCTCATCGCCCGCCCCGACACCCCCGGGCTGGCCGACCGGGCCCGCAGGCTGGGCGTGGACCTGGGCGCGCCGCACGTGGTCGCGGTGGCCAAGCACGAGGGCCAGCGCGAACGCGCCGCGTTCTGGGCCTCCTCGCAGGCCACGATGCGGCACGGGCTGGCGGCCGGGCGTCCTGGCGAGGTGGTGCTGCTGCTGCCCGGCGAGAACGCGGGCTCGATCGCGCAGCGGGTGGCCGCCGAGCTCAGCGCGTCACTGGGCGGCCCGGCGACGGCCGGCGGGGCCGGGGCCAGTGCCGGGGC
>NZ_JABCPZ010000073.1 GCF_013283785.1 Nonomuraea antri | reverse complement strand
CGGTCATCACGTGTCTCCTTTGATCTTGAAGTGTCGCATTCAAAGGATCACGCGATGACCGTCCTCATTTCCCGGCGGCACGCCTGTGACCAGGTGAAACTCGTACACCACCTCCGTGGACGCAACCCGAGCGTCTCCTCGGGAGTGGTGATCGAGTCCCGCGGGCAGCACCAGCTGCCAACCGGGCCTCCGTCGAAGTCCCCTTCGTCGCGGGCCCAGCGCCAGCCCACCGCCCAACGGCCGTAACGCTCGGCGAGGGCATGCGACATGGCGTCCGCCCAGAGCTCACCCTCGCCGTCGTCCCAGGCGCTCATCACAGGATCGGCGACCGAACCCTCGGGACGGCGAGGCACACACCGGGCCGGCCCGAGCAAGCCCACCACCCGCGCGGCCGGCGACGGCTCGAACGGATGACGAGAGGGATCCACCTCATCCCAGCTCAGAGAATGAGGAGCCAAACCAGCGATCACCGGACAAGCCTGTCACGCCGGCCGAGTACCGGGCCAAGAGGGTTCTCGCCACGAACACACCAGAGACACTTCCGCAAGCGAAAGACCCGCTCAGCCCGTGCGCAACTCAGCCGCCACAGCCCGTTCCCGCAGCTGAGCGGCCTCCCCACGGGCGGACTCCAACGCGGCCCGCAGATCGTCCAGCCGCGCCCGCTCCAGCCGCAACTCCCCCAGCAACTGATCGCGCTCCTTCACCAGCGCCTCGGCCCGGGACTTCTCCTTCGTCGCGGCCTTGCGCTCGCGTGACAGCGCAGCCGCCCCTTCCTTCTCCGCGTCCGCCAACCGACCGGCCAGCCTGTCCGCCTCGCCCTTGGCCAGAGCGGCGTCGTTGAGCGCCACGGCCCGATCCCGTTCGGCCTCGGCGGCGGCCCGCTCCGCGCGCACCGCCCGCTCGACGGCGCGCTCGCGCTCCTGCCCCGCCGCCTCCTCCCGAGCCTTGGCCGCCGCGACGTCCCGTTCGGCCTGCTCACGCTCCCGCGCCGCCGACGCGGCCTCGTCCTGGGCCTTGTCCCGCTCCGCCCGGGCCAGCTCGGCCTCCTTCCTGGCCTGCCCAGCCTGTGTCACCGCCTCCGCCGTACGTCCCTCCGCCGCCTCCACCCGTTCAGCCAGCTCCTGTACGGCCTGCACCCTGGCCTCCTCAGCCAGCTCAGCCCGGCGCGCGGTCTCCTTGGCCCGCTGTTCGGCCAGGTCAGCGCGCCGCCCGGCCTCCTCGGACGCCTGACGCGCCTGCCGCTCGGTACTCGCCGCCTCACGCAACGCGGCCAGCGCCTGCTCGCGCGCCCGTTCGGCGTCGCTCAACGCCGTGTCGCGCTCCCCCTCGGCCTCCTCCAGCCGCGCCCGCATCTCGCCGGTCTGCCTGCGTGCGTGCTCGGCCGCCTCCCTCGCCAGCCGTACCTGCTCGAACGCCTGCTCCCGCTCGGTACGCGCGATCGCCACCCGCGTGTGCGCCTCAGCCTGGACGGCGCTGAGCTTCGCCTCGACGCCGGCCGGACTCAACTCGTCGGCCAGCGCCCGCGCCAACGGCTCGATGGCCGCCGCCAGCCCGCTCTCCATCCGGTCGTACAGCTGCTCGGCCCTGGCCAACGCCCCTTCCAGCCCAGGCGTCGCCCGGCGCAGCTCCCGCTCCCGCTTGGCCGCCGCCTGACAGTCCTTCTCCGGACAGTACGCCTTGGGCCGCCCCCTTCCCCGTCGCTGCTCGATCGCCGCCCCGCAGTGCTTACACGGCGTCACCCCGCCCACATCTTCCGCCACACCGGCACTCTAGCATTTTTCATTTTCCAGAAAATCAAAATCGAAAATTCGAAGACGTTGCGCAGTCACACCGCCACGCCAACTTGCGAGAAGGAAAGATTCCCGCAAGTTGACTGAGATCGAGCGTCAGCGCCGTCTCGGATGCGGTCGCCGCCGGCCGACCCGGGTGTGACGTGTGGCGTGTGACGCGCAGGCTGGATGTCAGTGGAAACGCTGAGCAATGGCACTGAGCGACGCAGATCTTTGACAGCCGTGGCGGTGCAGTCCTGCTTTGAACTGGAACTACGGAGCCGACGGGCAAGCCCAGGGATGCGCAGACCTATGACAGCGACCACGTTCCTCCGCTGTCCCCAACGGGTTCACGAAACGTTTCAGACAGTTTGTCCGGCGGCTTCTGGTGAAGCTCCCTCCATCGAGCCACCTGTCCCAGCCAGCTTCAACGTGCTGCGCGAGCGGCGGGCACCATGAGCTCTGGCGGGAGGGACGTGCGCTAAGAGCGCCTAACGCAATGAAGTGAGGCGCCGCCAGCAGATGAGCGCGCAGGCCAGCTTGAGGAAGGCCTCGTGGATGTCGGCGCGGACTTCCCAGCGGATGCGCAGCCGGCGGAAGGCGTGCAGCAGGGCGAAGGTCTGCTCGACGACCCAGCGTTGTCTGCCCAGGCCGGAGCCGTGTTCAGTGCCGCGGCGGGCGATCAGCGGACGGATGTGCAGCTCTCGGACCAGGCGACGGTACTTGTCGTGGTCGTAGCCGCGGTCGGCGAGCACCACGTCGGGACGCTGGCGGGGCCGGCCGCGCTTGCCGCGCACCTTCGGGATGGCCTCCAGCAGCGGGCGTAGCTGGGTGACGTCATTGCGGTTGGCGCCGGTCAAGATGGTGGCCAGGGGGATGCCCGTGGCGTCGGTGATCAGATGGTGCTTGCTGCCGGCCCGCCCCCGATCGACTGGGGACGGGCCGGTCTGCGGCCCCCTTTTAGCGCTCTGATCTGCGAGGAGTCCACCGCGGCGCGGGAGAGGTCGAGGGCGTCGGCGGCACGCAGCCGATCGAGCAGGACCTCGTGCAGCCGCTGCCACACGCCGGCCTTGTTCCACTCGGCCAGCCGTCGCCAGCACGTCATGCCCGAGCCGTAGCCGAGTTCCTGCGGCAGGTGCTCCCAGGCGATCCCGGTGTGCAGCACGAACAAGATGCCCTGTAGTGCCAGCCGGTCATCCAGCCGTTTGCGTCCCGGATGCCGGAACCGGCGCTGATGCTGCGGCACAAGCGGCTCGATCACCGCCCACAGCTCGTCGCTGACCTCCCACGGCTTCAGCTTGGCCACCCACGCTCCTCTCCCTCGGCTACAGCGAGAGATCAAAGCACAACAAAGATCATTCTGTTAGGCGCTCTAAGAGGTTTCCGGTCTTCTTCGAAAATCACAGATGGAGAGGCGCCCCACGGTCAAAGACCTGCGCCGCTTGCTGTCAACGCTCTGCGTCTCATCTGCCATTGTTCAGCGTCCCTCAAACACTGCCCTACCTTCGGGTGCTTCTCCTGGCGGAGGTGTTGGCGCGAGCGGGGCCAGGACCCCTGCGAAATCCGCTTGTCGTCGCGGGCATCGAACCCCTCGGCGTACGAACATCCTCAAGGGGTAAGCAACGAAAGTGTCACCAGCCCCAAACGAGCGAGGTTTCGACTATGTAGGAACTCAACGCTCGCGGCCAACGGCGAACCGCTGACCAGGGAGGACTGACGCTGTCTCACCCGCGTGACACCAGATCTGTTTCACCGAGCCGGTGTTTTCCTCAACAACGTCATTAGGCGTCTCCTATCTGGTCGGCCACGGAGAATTCCGTCTCACAGTCTGGGCAGAGCGCGTTCCCGAAGAGGTAGGTCAGCGCGACGGCGACATCGTTCTGTCCATCGGCTGAAGCAAGGCTGTGGAGACGCTGGCCGATGGCGTGGAGGTCCCCAGGATCTGCAGGGAGCAGGGGGACCTTCTGAACGTCGTCTTCCAGGGCGTAGTCGCCACGGGTGGAGAAGTATCCGTAGTCGCCGAGGGCGATGAACAGACTGGCTTCGCAGCCGGGGCAGGAGACCTCGTACTCTCCGTTCACGAGTCCCCAGGAAAGATCCTCGCGCCAGACTTGGATGCCCTCGAATCTCAGAATGGCTTCGAGTAGATAGATGTACTCGGCGCGCTCGGAGAGTGTTCGCAGGTGCTCCTTCGCCATCCGCAGCAGCGCTGCGATCTCGATTGCGTACTTCTCTCGGACATCGCCAACGCCATGCGGTTGGTCCGCTCCAGCCATGATCGCGCCTGCCAGTAGTAATGCTCTCAACCGCTCGTTCTCGTCACTGGCAGCGGCGATCGTCGTCAGCCGGGGCAGCGCCGCAAAACTGGCTGAGTAAACGCTGCCCTGGTGACACAGAGCCGACCAGAGATTGTTCCAGCGCTCGGCGTTCGGGTCTGCTTCGATCTGATCCAGCAAAGCAGGTAGGTCTTCCGCGGAGCCGTAGGCATGGCTGAGTTGCGACCAGTCCGTCATGCAGGAATCCAACCAGGCCGCGGGCCGACGGTCATGATTGGCCTGTCGACGGGGTGCTCGTCGAGGATGTAGCGGACATGCTCGCTCGAGGTTCCGCAGGCTATGGCGATCTTCTTGGCGCTGGGCCACTTCTCCTGGAGGAACGTCTGGTGAACCGCGGCGATGTCGACATCGTCGGGATCTCGTCCGGGCAGCACGGCCAGTTGGTCTGGGGCGAATTGAAAGGCGGGTTGCCAGGTCAGCGGCAGGGATAAACCGCTACTTCAGCGGTGGATGTGGCGAGTACGGTGTGGCTGTAGGCCGGTGATCGCGTGCAGCGGCGGCTCACGGAGACAGACGCGCGGACACGAAGGAGCGAATAGTGCCAGGCGCTGAACTGCGAGGGGTGACTCTGGACTGTGCCGACCCGCAGACGCTGGCGGGCTTCTACGGTGCACTGACCGGGATGCGCGAGCTCTTCAGTACGAGCGAGTTCGTCGCTCTGACGAACGGCTCCGGCTGTGATCTGGGATTCCAGCGGGTTGACGGATACCGGGCTCCGCAGTGGCCGGGTCAGGACGTGCCACAACAGTTCCACCTGGATTTCCGCGCTGACGACCTCGATGCGATTGAAGAGCTGGCGCTGGAACTCGGCGCGGCCAAACCGGACCATCAGCCCGGCGACGGACGCTGGCGGGTATTGCTGGATCCGGCTGGCCACCCCTTCTGCCTGACGTCTTCCTGACATCGTCGGCGTGACAGGTATCCCCAGTCAGATGCCGTAGCGCTCAGGCTTGGGCGAGCTGTTTATCAGCTGCTCGCCGCCTCGGAGCGGGCATGGCGTCGAATGTCCTGGTCACAGCCATTCGTTGATGGCCGCTACCAGGACGGTTGCCTCGTATCTGACCGCGATTTTGTCGTACCTCGTGGCCACGGCGCGGTGTCTCTTGAGGCGATTGATGCCGCACTCGACTGCGTTCCGAGCCTTGCAGTCCTCCGGGTCGAACTTCGGCGGACGGCCACCGCGGGAGCCTAGTTTCCTTCGGTTGCGGGCCTGGTCGGCCTTGTCCGGAATGGTGCACTGGATGCCGCGTCTGCGCAGGTAGGAGCGGTTCTTGCGGGAGGCGTACGCCTTGTCGGCGCGTACTCGGTTCGGCGTGGTGCGCGCTCTGCCCAGCCCCAGGCGACGCACGCGGATCTTCTTCAGTACGGGCTCGAACTGCGGGGAATCGCCCCGCTGCCCGGCCGTGATCTCGGCGACGGCCTCGCCGCCGGGCCGTGTGTAGCGCATGGCGGTGCGCGGGTTCTTGTGCCGGGTCTTGGCCATGATGAGCTGCAGCGGGACCTTCTGCTCGCCGAGGTGCGTGGCGGCGGAGTGGCGCAGCTGGTGGGGTCGAGACCGAGGTGGCGTTCCATGAGGACGCGCACCCGGTCGTAGCCCAGGCGCGGCCGGCCGGTGTGGGGGCAGATGTGCTCGGGTCCGGGGCGCCGGGCGGGAACGGGCCGCCTGTCGGCGAGGAACAGGGGACCTCGCGTACGGACGGGCCCGTCGGGATAGTCGTCGGGAAGCCGCAGCAGGCGGGGCAGGAGGCGGGCGGTCCCGGCGTCCCAGTACACCCACTCGGCGTCTCCTCCTTTGGAGGTCAGCGGCGCGCGCCGGTTCTCCAGGTCGAGGTCTTCGACGTTGAGGGAGAGGATCTCGGCGCGCGGGCGGCGGTCTCGTACAGCATCCGGTAGAGGGTCTTGGCGCGCAGCGGGATGCCGCGGCGCGACAGCCGCCGTTCCAGTTTGGTCTTGGCGACGACCTTGGTGTGGTCGACTTTCTCGCGGCGCCGTTCGGCGTCGGCGGGACCGACGGCGCCGCCCATCTCTTCTTGGTGGGTGCACCAGGTGAGCCAGGAGGACACCGCGGCCCGGTTACGGTTCCACGTCGCCGGCGCGCACCCGCCTCACAGCGAGGTGAGCGCGTCACCGACCTCGGCGTCGGTGACGTCGGACAGGAGCCGGTCGCGGCCGCCGACCGCGGTGACGGTCCGGTCAATCGCCGAGGCGTAGGCGTGGCGGGTGTTGTCGTTGGCGACCCGGTGGGTGCCGAGGAACTCGTCGGCCGCGTCGCCGAGGTCCATCGCCGCCCTGTGGATCGCGGTAACTGTCGCGCCCGCCGCACTCACCGCAGACCGCCTGGCACGGCAGCGATGTACCGGACAACGTTTCCGAGTCGCACACCGGTCGAGAGGGCGAAATCACCAGCTCGACGATGATCGCATAACGCCCATGTACGTGATAATTGGCTGTTATCACGTACATCGACTTGCTCGATGACCTGGGCTGTCGTAACGCTTCGATGATCCGTTCGTGGATGTCCGGTGTCGCGATCAAGCGCTGCCCGCGTTCTCGAGGCGCTCCGCAGGCTCGGGCATGGGATGGCGGGCCAGATAGTCCTGAAGTTCCCGGTGGCGGAACTGATAGGCAGTGCCTGCCACGCGTATCAGGCCAGCCTGCGAGCACCAGCGCAGGAAGCGGCCCATTCGCCACGGCAGTGGGTTCCCACTCCAGCGCCGGGTGCACAACAAGAACGCGAGATAGCGCACTGCTACGAAACTAATGATGGATCCCGCCACAATTGCGATCATGGGCCCGAGAGTGGAGAAGGTCCGGCCAACGCCCAGGAACATACTTGCGAAGAGGCTGAGGAGGGCGAACAGGAGCCCTGCTGCGGCATCGGATCGCACTGCCCAGCAGGGGTCATGGGCACCCGCTTTTCCGGGACCCGAAAACCTGATGGCAAGCTTGTACAGCACTAGACCCCCCAACCCGAGAATGAGCACATTCCATAGCACGATCCATAACAGGGTTGCCGGAAGGTCCCGGGGCCGACTCGAAGCCAGGCTCACCAGTGAAACAAACGACAGCACATGACTTACCGGGGCCAGGCCCAAAAGCCCAAGCAGAAGTCCGACCGCAAACCCGAGCACCGCCCTCGAACTCGCAAAAGCGATCATGAGTCCGGCTACGACCAGTCCTCCGAGCAGGAACAGGAACCCTGGCACAGGCATGGTCATGGACAACCCCATGAGCAATGACATGAAACCCAATGGTCCGGCGATGATCAAACTCAGGGGCAGGATCACGGCAGGCACTAAAAGCGCCCCCGCTATGAGCCCTGCCACGAGCCAACGCCGGCCCGCGCGAGTCGTGAGCGCACGTGACATCGAGCGTGTCGGGCTCGGCCAGTGCACCCATGCTGATGCCATCAGGACAACGCCTATGAGATACAGGGCACCCCTTTCGAGGCCAGGGCCGTATAGGAGCTGATGAGGCCCTGCATCCCCTAGATCTAGGGGATGCAGCGAGCCGCTCCCGCTGCCGACACGGGCAGGGCCGCTCCCACTGTCGACAGGCACAGGCTGGATGCCCATCACAAGGAGGACCAGCAGCCAGGCGGCACCAATGAGCAGCGCGTGAACGATCCGCGGAACGTGGTGGCCGGCCAGTGGCCACAACTCGTGCAGCACCAGATCGGTGCTCGGCAGCGGGCGGCGGCCGAGCACCGGGAGAGGCTCGGCGCTGTTGCGGTCCAGGTAACGAGCCAGCACTGCCAGCCCGCGGTGAACTTGGCGCCCGCTGTAGCGGGCGTCGCAGGGAGTGGCGGCATCGATCACGCGGGCCAGCAGATGCTCGCCGACTTCCTCGGCCGAAGCCAGCTCGGTCAGCGCATCAGGATCGTGCCGGTAGGTCCCGTCAGCTTCCCGCTGCTCGTAGACGATCGCAGCCAGGGTCAAACGCCACGGGGTGGCCAGACCCTGGGCCAGCGGTCCACTGGGCTCAAAGTCGATGGCATCCAGCACCTTGGCCCAGCGTTGGATGCTGGTGCAGCGTCCTTCCAGGAAAGTCAGCGCCTGATCAGGCTCAACTGGCTGTACCTGCACCCATGCCACGTCCCGAGTTCCGGCCTCAGCTTCCTGCAGCGTCTCGTACTGGTGGGTGCGGCAGGTCACCACGATCTCGGCATGAGCCCGGCCGAGCTGGTAGGCGTCGATCGCACGCAGGGCTCGCCCGGCACGCGAGGCATAGCCTGGTGCCGCGACGGCATCCATCTCATCAATGCCATCGACGACCGGCAGCACCATGTGCCCCTTCACAAGTGCCCGGGCCAGCGCGGGACGAAGCCCGAAGGTCCGCCTGAGGTGGCTACGCAGCCACTCCTCAACCGGCTGGTCGGGGTTCCAAGAGGCCGCCGTCAGACGAATGGGAACCGGCGCATCAGGGGCGCGTCCGGCGAGCAGTGCCACAATCAAGTCAATGGCGAGGAACGTCTTACCAGAACCCGCTGCACCAGTGATCACCAGGCGACTCGGACGGTGGCAACCGAAGTAGTCGACAACCTCGGCCAGCGTGCCAGTCACTGGAAGACCGTGGGCTTCGCGGGGTGCGCGGCGCAAGGCAAAGGTGATGTCGATCGGCCGGACTTCCCCGCCCAGCAACTGCCGGCGTGCGATGGTTTCGTCGTGCAGCACCTCGGCGGCTAGTTTGGTGGCCTCAGCAGTCAGATCAAAGGGCTGATGCAGGCTCAACCACAGCGAGGCAGCCAGGCCCAACAAGGCAATGACCGCGCTGAGCGGGTCAATGTCCCCGAGTTCGGCGTTGCCAGGCAGTACCCCGACCGCGAACGCTGCGGCCACGGTGAAACCCGAGAATGCCAGCGCGGTGATGAGCTTGTACAGGTCCCATGGACGGCGTTTGCGACCCATGGACACCGATATTGACGTACGGCCCCTCCTCGAGGTGGGGCATTTGCGCCTTCTCCTCCTGGCCGACCGTGGCTTGCTTCGATCAACCACGCGATCTGCGCTATCTGCTGATCTTCGATGTGGGGAGTCTGCGGCGAGGCCGAACCGCCGATCTGCGCCTGGTGACGCCCCCGTCTGGCATTCAGCAGTCCCTGTACCAGGTCTCGCACGCGGCCTGGCACGCGCTCACCGTGGCCGTCGATCACCTGGGCTGCCGCTTGTCCTGCGCTTCCTTCAGCGCGGCAGCGTCCAGGAAGAAGAACCTCTCTGGCTCTTCCGGCGTCGGGTCCACCACGAACGGGCCATACCGGTCAACCTGTGTGGCGGATAAATGCCCCTGTGCCACAACGCGTCACGCTACGCGCGCCTTGTGTCACTACCCGCTGGTACATCCAATTCGAGACCGGTTCACCGCGCCGCGCCCGTACGCGATCGCGTCGCCGGATGTTTGAGCGGAATTTCCGGCCGGATACGACCACGACCCGGTACCAGACCACGCTGGACATGTCGCTGGTGCTCAACCAACTGCGCAACGAGAGGCAGGCAGTGCATCACGCCGACGTGGCCATCATGTCCCCCTACCAACAAGACAACGTGCGTCGTTTCGGGGACTACGTCTACCACCTGAACGCGCCGCTGGACGGCATGGAGGTCCACCTCGATCTTGGCGAGGAGGCCGACGCGGCGTGAACCCCGACCGCCGGTTCTGAGCCTTGGGCATCTGGGCCGGCAATCGCGACAGAGCCGCGGTGGCAGGACGGAGATCCCGCCGTCCGGCCTCCGGACAGGTGGTCATGGCTCCGATCGATCCACTCACCGACCTTTGCTGTCATCGGCGGGCAACCCCCTGCCGGCGACGGTGAGACGAGGGTCGGGGGCGGGATCAGGCGCGGAGGTACATCAGGACGGCGCGGACGCGGCGGTGGTCGTCGGTGACCGTGGGCGGGAGATCCAACTTGGTGAAGATGGCGTTGATATGTTTGCCGACCACCTTCTCGCTCACCCTCAACTCGTTGGTGATCGCCGTGTTGGAGCGGCCCTCCGCCATGAGAGCGAGGATCTCGCGTTCGCGGGGCGTCAGGCGGGTCAGTGGGTCGTGGTGACGGGTGAGGAGGCGGCGGACGACCTCGGGGTCGATGACGCAGCCGCCGGCGGCGACCCGTTCGACCCCGTCGACGAACTCGCGCACCTCAAGGATGCGGTCCTTCAGCAGGTAGCCGATGCCGCCGTCGTTCGTGGATTCCAGGAGCTTGGCGGCGTAGGCGGTGGCCACGTATTGGCTGAGGATCAGGACGGGAAGACCGGGGTGAGCGTGGCGGAGGGCGACGACGGCGCGCAGGCCCTCGTCGGTGAAGGTGGGCGGCATACGTACGTCGGTGACCACGATGTCGGGGGACTGCTCGGCGACGGCGGCGGACATCGCGTCCGGATCGCCGGCGGCGGCCACCACCTCGTGGCCGAAGCGGGCCAGCAGCGCGGCCAGCCCCTCGCGAAGCAGCAACGCGTCCTCGGCGAGCACTATTCGGAGCACGGCAACTCCAGGCGCAGGGCCGTGGGCCCGCCGGGCGGGCTGGTCAAGGTGATGGTGCCGGCCAGAGCGTCGACCCGGTCGGCCAGTCCGGTGAGGCCGGTGCCGCGCGCCGGGTCCGCGCCGCCCTTGCCGTTGTCGCCTACGACGATGGTCAGGGTGTCGGCGGTGGCCGCGCCGGTCACCGTGATCTCGGTGGCGGCGGCGTGCCGGGCGGCGTTCGTCAGGGCCTCGGCGACGACGAAGTACGCCGTGGACTCCACGGGCGCCGGTAATCGTTTCGGTACGTCCATCGCGACGGTCACCGGCACGGCCAAGCCGGCCGCGAGGTCGGCGACGGCGGCTCGGAGGCCCAGGTCGGTGAGCACCCGGGGGTGGATTCCGTGGACCAGTTCGCGCAGCTCGGCGAGCGCGGCTCTGGCCTCGTCAGCCGCCTGGGCGAGCAGGGGTCGGGCGGCCTGGGGATCGTGGTCGAGTTCGAGCTGGGCCGTGACGAGCGTCATGCCGAGCCTCAGGAGCCGCTGCTGGGCGCCGTCGTGCAGGTCGCGCTCAATGCGGCGGCGCTCCGATTCGAAGGCGTCGATGAGGCGGGCGCGGGAGCTGGTCAGTGAGCGGACGCGGGCCTCGTCGCCGGGAGAGAGCAGGAGGCGGGCGAGCGCGCCGTGAGCCAGCGCGGCAAGGGCCGTCGCGTAGGAGAGGAGGACGGCGGTGCCGAGCATGGCCAGCACCGCCCCGCCGACCAGCGCGAACACCTGGCCGTCGGCGGCGTCGGCCCGCGTCGCGGGCGTGGCGGACGCCGGTCCGCCGGGCTGCGAGGTCGTGAGGTTGGCGACGCCGCTCAGGTAGACCAGCGCGGGGGCCGAGCCGAGCAGCAGCGTAACGACGTTCACGGCCAGCAGCACGCTGCCGTGCAGCACCAGGTAGGCCAGCTCGCGCCAGGTGGCCGCGTCGGTGTGTCGAGCCCGCAGCCAGGCGACGAGCCCAGCACGGGCTGGTATGCGGTGCGGGTCCGGCAACGCGGGGAGGCCGAGGAGCGCGATGCGCCGCCGCTCGGCCGCCGGGAGCGGGGACGTCAGCACCGGCATGAGCACATACCCGCCCACCACCAGCGCCACCGGAACCCACGCCAGGGCCAGCAGGCCGCTGACCACACCGGTAAGTACGTAGGTGGCGCTGCGCAGCGGCCACGTGGACACGACGAAGCGCAGGGGAGCCCTGCGCAGCGCCTCTGCCATTTCCATGGCCGCCACTGTACGAGGTAGGGCCTGCCCACCCCCGGAACTGGGTGCGGAGACTCCTGCGCCCGCTCACCGCACCGCCTTGGATTGACGAAGTCGCGAAGGAGGAGCTTCATGATGGGATTCGCACACAAGCTGGGTGCGGTGCTCACGGGCATTGTGCTCGCATTCCCGGGCGTGACCGTGCTTCCGGGCCGTGTCGCGGCGGCGGAGCCGCAGATCGCATGGGCGCCGTGTACGGCCAACCGGGCCGTCGAATGCGGTGAGCTGCAGGTCCCGGTCGACTGGGACCGGCCGGACGGGGCGAGGTTCGGTCTGGCGGTGGCCCGGCTCAAGGCAGCAGAGCCCGGGCGGCGCATCGGCGTCCTGGCGGTGAACGTCGGCGGCGGGCCGGGCACCGAGTTCGTCCAGGGCGAGGCGAGCACGTACTTCAGCAAGGAGATCCTGGCGAGATTCGACGTCGTGGGTTTCGACCCGCGCGGCGTGGGGCGCAGCTCCCCGGTGCGGTGCTCGGCCGACATCGTCCGGCGCGAGCCCCTGCCCGCACCGCGTGACCGGGCCGATTTCGATCGGCTCCGGGCGTACGCCGCCGAGCTGGCCGCCGACTGCCGGCACCGCACCGGCCCGGTAGCCGATCACCTCGACGCGGTCAGCGTCGCCCGCGACCTCGACGCCGTACGGGCCGCGCTCGGCGAGCACACGATCAGCTACCACGGCGTGTCCGCGGGAACGCTACTCGGGCAGCACTACGCCGAGCTGTTCGGGCGCAACCTCCGCGCGATGTCGCTGGACAGCGTCCTCGACCACAGCCTGCCCACCGGACGCTTCCTGGTGAGCCAGGCGGCCAACGCCGAGGACGCGTTCCTGGCGTTCGCCCGCTGGTGCGCCCGCGACCGGGCGTGCGCGCTGCACGGCAGGGACGTCCCGCGGATCTGGGACGGGCTGATGGCCCGGGCCGACCGGGGCACGCTGCGCGATCCCGCCCTGGCCGGCCGCGTGCTGAGCGCGTACGACCTGGCCACAGAGGCGCATCTGGGCGGCCTCATGGGGCCGGATTACTCCTGGCTGGCCGAGCGGATCGCCTCACTGGAGTCGGGGAGGCCGGGACCGCGCGGCGTCGTACGCGGCCGGCCGGGCCCCGAGGTGCGGGAGATCGAGCATCCGGCCCCCGCCGCCTGCCAGGACTGGCGGCTGACGATTCCCGACCACCGGCGGTTCGCCGCCCACACCGCCAAGATGCGCCGGGTCGCGCCCCACATGCGTACCCAACCCGACACCCAGGCGTTCGCGCTGACCTGCGCCCTCTGGCCGGTCGAGCCGCGCAACCCCCAGCACTGGCTGAAGGTGCCGGCGGGCACTCCCCCGATCCTGCTGGTCAACGCGCGTCACGACCCGGCGACCGGGCACGCGTGGGCGGTCGGCGTCCGCCGCCAGCTCGGTCGGGGCGCGGCGCTGGTGACCTATGAAGGCGCGGGCCACGGCGCCTATCAGCGTACGGCCTGCACCCGGCGGGCGGTCGACGACTACCTGCTGCGCCTGCGCATCCCCGCCGAGCGCCGCCTCACGTGCGGGCGCTGAGCTGTGCCTCCACCGTCGCCGACCTGTCCGTGCGCCTGCTCGCGACGGTGCACGCCCGCCACGGCGCGTTCGACCGCGGACCTCGCGGGGCAGGGCGTCGAACTCGTCTCGGGAGTCGATCGTTCAGTGCCTAGGCACTCAGCATCATGTGCGTATTCAGCATCGTGGGCGAATCAGGTGACGGATGCTCAGCGATGGCTGGGCCCGCCGGTCAGTAGACGCCTCCGATGATGCGGAAGTCGCGCTCGAAGCCGTCGGGGAGCGCCGCCAGCGCCTTCTGGTATGCCTCGCTCTCGTAAGCCGCGACGGCCTGTTCTTCAAAGCTGTCGAACTCGATCAGAACGACGCGATGCGTGCTTCCGGCCTCGTGGGCGACGACTCGGCCGCCCACGGACAGGACGCGCCCGCCCCCGGCCTGGACAGCCGCACCGGCCAGCTTGTCGTAGGCGGTCAGCCTCTCAGGGTCGGAAATGGCGGGGTAAACACTGACCAGTAGCCCTTGGAGCACCTAACAGAATGATCATGTTGTGCTTTGATCTCTCGCTGCAGCGAAGCGAGGGAGTGCGGATGGCCACGGTGAAGCCGTGGGAGGGTCAGCGACGAGCTGTGGGCGGTGGTCGAGCCCTTGTTACCGCAGCGCGTCAGCGGCGGTTCCGGCATCCAGGGCGCAAGCGGCTGGATGACCGACTGGCGCTGCAGGGCATCTTGTTCGTGCTGTACACCGGGATCGCCTGGGAGCACCTGCCGCAGGAACTCGGCTACGGCTCGGGCATGACGTGCTGGCGACGGCTGGCCGAGTGGAACGCCTCCGGCGTGTGGCAGCGGCTGCACGAGGTCCTGCTCGATCGGCTGCGTGCCGCCGACCTGCTCGGCCTCTCCCGGGCTGCGGTGGACTCCTCGCAGATCAGAGCGCTAAAAGGGGGCCGCAGACCGGTCCGTCCCCGGTCGACCGCGGACGGGCCGGCAGCAAGCACCATCTGATCACCGACGCCACCGGCATCCCCCTTGCCACCATCCTGACCGGCGCCAACCGCGGGCGACGTCACCCAGCTACGCCCGCTACTGGAAGCCATCCCCAAGATCCGCGGCAAGCGCGGCCGACCACGGCAGCGACCCGACGTGGTGCTCGCCGACCGCGGCTACGACCACGACAAGTACCGTCGCCTGGTCCGAGAGCTGCAGATCCGCCCGCTGATCGCCCGCCGCGGCACCGAGCACGGCTCCGGCCTGGGCAGACAACGGTGGGTCGTGGAGCAGGCCTTCGCCCTGCTGCACGCCTTCCGCCGCCTGCGTATCCGCTGGGAGATCCGCGCCGACATCCACGAGGCCTTCCTCAAGCCGGCCTGCGCGCTCATCTGCCGGCGGCGCCTCACTTCATTGCGTTAGGCGCTCTAAGCCGATCAGTGCCGAACAGCGCAGTCGCGATCACCACCAAGACAGCGACTACTTTCTACGCCGGCGAGGAGGGCGCTGATCAAGGGGTGAAAGACCCAGACGATAGCCAGCGCTGCCGGTCGGGTGCGTCGTGGTGTGGTTGGAGGCATGCCCCCGATCTCACTGGCCGATGATCGGCTGCGTCCCGAATCTGGGGCAACACCGGGTTACCCCGGTTCGTCACAGATCGCCATCCATGGCGAGCAAGGTCGTCTGTCTGTACCCGCCGGCGAACGGGCTGTCTACGCTGTGCGGCAGCGCATCCTGACCAGCAACCGTGATTCCTGCTGAGAGGTCAGGGAACGGTACGCATGGTGGCACAGCAGAAGGGGCGCAGCGGGGATCAGACGTTCATCAGCTATCTAGCCGGTGCCCGCGCTGCAGTCTGGAAGCCCGCTTCGACGTGGCTGGCACGGCGCAGCGGTACCCCTTTGACCACGGTAGAGAGGTTGGTCAGCGGGGAGCTAAAGCGTCTGCCGAGTTGGACCGATCGGGTTGAGCCGCTGCTCAAGGCGTTGCGGCAGTATGTGGAAGCGCGGGAAGAGGACCCAGACGCTGTGCGGGGCAGTCTGAGCGCTTGGAAACGGACCAACGACGACGCGCAGAACCAGCGTCCGCTCACAAGCCCGCTCCCTGCGCCGCCGGCAAATGCTGGGGCGGGACGACCTGTGGGCATGTGGAACCCTGTGGTCTTGGGCGTGCACCAGGCGATCGGCGGTGGCCCCCTACCCGGCTACGTGCCGCGTCCGCACGATGATCTCCTGTGGACGGCGTTGGACCCGGACGTGGTCTCCTCCCCCTCAAGAGCTACGAGATGGGTCGGCGTTCCGACACGGCCAGGAGCCCAGCGGCCCGCTGCAGTGCGGGATGCGGGATGGGCACCCGCTGATCAGCGTCGCGCGAGTGCGATGTAGGAAGTGGAACGACCGATTTTGAGGGTGCGGGCGGCTTCGGTGACTGAGGCACCGTCGTCCACCAGGCGGCGCAGCGTGGCCGGCTCGGCGGGGCCGATCACGCGCGGCCGGCCGGCCCGACGGCGGGGGCGGCCGGCACGCCCGTCCCGAAGGCGGCCCTGCTCTTGGTCTCCACACGCAGGAGTGCGAGGTGCCGGTGCACCGCGCGATATCGCGGTGGGCCGCCACGTACGACTTGACCTTGGACTTGGGCTGCACCAGCGCCACCTTGTTCCGGCTTGCACACCGATGCTCCCACCGCATGCCCACGAGATGCTGCTGCTTCTCAGCGACATCGCCTTCCAGCGGGCCCCAGTGGTATTCGGATCAGCCGTCCTGTGACAGCGACGGCTGGTCATTGTCATCGCAGGTTGATGCCCACTAATTTCGTGCCGCCGAAGGCTGAGTGACGCGTCGGCCAGTCGTCAGGAGTGACGGTGGAGAAACTCGCGGTTGAGCACGGAGATCCGGCTCTTGGCGGGTTTGAGCTGGACTTCTACCACGATGGCGTGCGGAGTCGCAAACCGCTGGGAGCGAGCTGGAGCGTCCGGTTCGAGCAGGTACCGCCGGTGCGGACCTTCGGCTGGGCCAAGGGCGGGACGAGTTTCGCGGGCTGGTACTACTCGGTCACGAACGCGGATCACATCGGGTACGAGTCCTGGCCGGAGCGCGACCGGCTGATCCCGCAGCCGGTCAGCCCGCGCCATGGCCGCTGACGGGACCTGTTAGCGCCCTGTCTGCGTCCGATCAGCGGTCGGCGGCATCGTCATCCTCATCGGAACTCGGAAAGGAGACGCGATGCCGTACATGATCAAGGCTGAAGGCCTGGAGAAACGCTATGGAGACGTGGTCGCCCTGAATGGGGTCGACCTGACGGCACGGCACGGAGAAGTTCTCGGGGTGCTCGGCCCGAATGGAGCGGGCAAGACCACGACGGTCCGGATCCTTGCCACGCTGTTACGTCCCGACGCGGGGCGGGCCGAGATCGGTGGCTACGACGTGGCGCGGGATCCGGTGGCGGTCAGGTCGTTGATCGGCCTCACCGGTCAGTACGCCTCGGTCGACGAGACGCTGTCCGCCGCCGAGAACCTCGTGCTGTACGGCAGGCTGCTGAACCTGTCCAGGCGGCAGGCCAAGGCGCGGGCGGCCGAACTTCTTGAGCGGTTCGAGCTCGCCGACGTCGCCGGCCGCTCCATCGCCACCTTCTCCGGCGGTATGCGGCGTCGACTCGACCTCGCGGCGAGCCTGGTCGGCCGGCCGCGGGTGCTGTACCTGGACGAGCCGACGACCGGGCTCGACCCGCACACACGCAACGAGATGTGGCAGGTCGTCAGGCAGATGGTCAACGACGGCACCACGGTGCTGCTCACGACCCAGTACCTGGAGGAGGCCGACCAGCTCGCCGACCGGATCACCGTGATCGACCATGGCCGGGTGGTTGCCGAGGGGCGGCCGGGCGATCTGAAGCGGCAGATCAGCGGCCAGATCCTGTATGTACGGCCGACGCTGGCCGGCGACGCGGACGCGGTCGCCGGGGTCTTGACCGAGCTGACCGGCGCGCCGCCTGTCCGTGATCAGAACACCGGGCTGCTCACCGCGACCGCCCCCAGTCCAATGCTGGTGTCCGCGCTGGTCAGAAGGCTGGAGGCGGCCGGCATCGCGACCGACGAGCTGGGTCTGCGCCTGCCCAGCCTTGATGAGGTCTTCCTGGCGCTGACCGGACACGGCACCCCCACGGAAAGGAGTGCGGCATGAGCGCCGTCGTCGCCACTCGCATCGGTCCGATTCAGGGCGCGAGGCACGGGTTCGCGCTGGCCGGCCGGGGCGTCATCAAGATTCTCAAGACCCCGGTCCAGCTCGTTGATGTGATCTTGACCCCGATCGTGTTCCTGCTGATGTTCGTCTACCTCTTCGGCGGCGCGATCGGCGGCGGCAACCTTTCCGGATATATCCAGACGATCGTCCCGGGGATCATGGTGATGACCGTCTTCCAGGCGAGCATCGGCATCGGCGTCTCGCTCAACGCCGACGCCGGCACCGGGGTGTTCGACAGGTTCCGCAGCATGCCGATCGCCCGCTCCGCGCCACTGGTCGGCGCCGTACTCGCCGATATCGTCCGCTATCTGGTCACCCTCGGCGTCCTGCTGACCCTGGCGCTGATCATGGGCTACCGGATCCACACCTCGCCGGTGAGCACGCTGGGCGCCGTCGCGCTGCTCATCGCCTTCGCGCTCAGCTTCTCCTGGATGTCGGTCTACCTCGGCATGCTGGTCAAGACCCCCGGCTCGGTACAGGGACTGATGACCATCCTGGTGCTGCCGCTCACGTTCGCCAGCAATGTGTTCGTCCCCACTCAGACCATGCCGGGCTGGCTGCAGGCCTGGTCGCAGATCAACCCGGTCAGCTTGATGGCCGACGTCACGCGCGGCCTGCTCAACGGTGGTGAGGTCACCGGGCCGCTGCTCGGCGCGCTGATCTGGATGGCGGCGGCGATCGCGGTGTTCTTCCCGCTGGCCATGCGGGCCTATCGGAAGAACGCGGCCTGACCTCTCATCCCGCGACCGGCCGACCGGCTTGCCCGGCCAGCCGGTCGATCGCGTCTTGGCGCGGCATCTCCGCGCCCCTGTTGAACGCCTCGTGGAAGCCGTCCTCGCCAAGCTGCTCGATCAGCGTGGCGAGGACGGCGCGCAGCGCGGGGTCGCCATGGTCGAACAAGCCGCGGATCACCTGGCTCGACCCAAGCACCGTGGCCGCGCCTTCCGCGTCGCCCTCCAGAGCGAGGAGCCTGCCCAGCCACTCGGCCGCCGTGGCCGTATGGCTGGCGCTCTCGAACGCGAACACTCCACGCAACGCCTGTGGAAACAGCTCACGCGCCCGCGCGCTGTCACCCTCGGCGATCAGGAGGGATACCCGACCGCCCGCGATCAGATCATGGACGATCTCCGTGGGCATCGGCAGCCGGTGCGCGAGTCCCTCCAACTCGTCGAGCGCCTGGTGGGCCGGCTCGTACGAACCGGACCAGCGAAGAACGGCGGCCCGGGCGTTCAGAAGACGGGCCTCCACGTGTCGGTGGCCGCGCCGGCGTGCCTGATCATGAGCTGCCTCGACGTCGCGTAGCCCGCCTGCCAGGTCGCCGCTGCGCGCCCGCGCGGACGCCAGCCGGTTCTTGGACGCGTACACGTGCTCCTCGGTGCCGAGCTCGGAGCTGATCACCACAGCTCGTTCCGCGGCCGCGATCGCCTGCGGGTACCGGCCTCGCATGTCCTCTGCGACGCTGATGGCCAGCAGGCACATCACCATGCCCCACCGGTCGCCCACCTCCTCGAAGGCACGCAACGCGACCCGTTGCCTCTGTGCGGAGTTCGCCATGTCGCCCTGCTGGGTGCTGATGTAGTCCTGCGCCCACAGCGCACTGGCCCGCGTCCACGGGTCGGAGGAGTTCAGCGCGTGCTCCAGCTCCGCCCGGCTCTGATCGGCGGAGGCCAGCCGCGACAGCTTGAACAGCGGCACAGCCGGATGAAAGCTCAGCGCCCGCTCGCCGAGTGCGACCGGCCGTGAAGGAGTGTGTGCCTCGGCGGCCACGCCCCGCACCACCTGGAAGGCGGACAGCGTGTCCGCGGGCAGCTCGTCGCCGAAGGCCAGCACCTCGGTGAGGAACGTTTCGAACTGACTGCTCAAGCCTTTGATACCCCAGTACCAGAACAGCGCGCGGACGAACCTGGACGCCGTGAGAGCGTCCCGGGCGGCGATGGCGGTCCGCAGCGCGTAGACCAGGTTGTCGTATTCTGCGTCGAAGTCCGCGATGGCGCGCAGCTGATCCCGGGTACGCAGCAGCGGCTCACGCTCCTCGGCGAACGCCAGGAAATATCCGGACAAGCGGCCGGCGATGTCGTCCCCCGACTCGGTGAGCCTGGCCGTCGCGTAGGCACGCACCGTCTCCAGCATCCGGTATCGCCCCTCGTGCTCCTGAACGAGGGACTTCTCCACCAACGCTCCCGCCACACCGAGGGCATCCTCCGCCGGCAGGGATTCGTCCGTGCAGACGGCCTCCAGCGCCGCCAGGCCGGCACCGCCCGGGAAAGCCGACAACCTGCGCGCCAGTATCCGCTCCGGCTCCTCCAGCAGGTCCCAGCTCCACTCCACCATCGCCAACAGCGTCCGCTGCCGCGGCAGGGCGGTCCTGCTTCCCGAGGTGAGCAGCCGGAACCGGTCGTCGAGCCGCCGCGCGATCTCCGCGGCGCTCATCTGACGCAGCTTGGCCGCGGCCAGCTCCAGCGCCAACGGCATCCCGTCCAGCCCGCGGCAAATCCGCATCACGGCGCCGATGGTGTCGTGGTCGAGCGCGAAGCCGGGACGTACGCTGGCCGCCCGATCCACGAACAGCCGCACCGCGCCGGTCCGCGCCACCTCGGCGAGATCGGGGTCCGGGTCGAGGTCGGACGGCGGCAGCTCCAGCGGCCCCAGGTGGCACAGCGCCTCCCCGATGATCGCCAGCGGCTCCCTGCTGGTAGCCAGGATCTTGAGCTGCGGCAGCCGTACCAGCAATTGCTCGGCAAGCTCGGCCGCGGCCTCCACCAGGTGCTCGCAGTTGTCCAGCAGCAGGACGGCATCGCCGACGTCGAGCAGTTCGACGATCTTGTCGACCGGGGTGACCTGCTGCGGCTTCGCGCCGTTGAACATGTTGCCCGATGGGCCGAGGCTGCTCAGGACGGCCTCGGCCAGCCGTTCAGGCTCGCTCACCGTGGCCAGCGGCACGAACCACACGCGCTCGCGCTGCAGGGAAGCCGCCTCGAGCAAGAGCCTCGTCTTGCCCGCACCGCCCGGCCCGACAATGGTGACCAGGCGCGCGCTGCTCAGCAGCTCGGCCACCTGGGCCAGCTCGGCCTCCCGGCCGACGAAGCTGGTCAGCCGCGCGGGCAACCGGCTCGGAGTCGCCTCCGCGCGCGCCGCCGGCCGCTCCAGTTCGCCGCGCAGCAGCGCCAGATGGAGCTGCTGCAGGTCCGAGGAGGGATCGACGCCGAGGTCGTCACCCAGCCTGCCGCGAATGTCCTGATAAACCTCGAGCGCGTCCGACTGGCGCCCGGCCGCCGACAGAGCACGCATCCGCAGTCCTGCCAGCCGCTCGCGCAGCGGATGCTCCTGGGCGGCGGCGCCGAGATCAGCCAGCACCTCCGCATGCCTGCCCAGGCGTAACTCGGCCTCGAACCGATCCTCCGCCACGGCGGCACGCAGGTCGTGCAGCCGGGTGGCGGCATTGCGGGCGAACGCCGCCTCGCGGACGTCCGCGAGCGCCTCGCCGCGCCACAACTCCAGCGCCGACCGCAACAGTGCCGCTGCCTGTCTGTCCTGGCCCGCGGCCAGTTCGCGGCTGCCCCGTACGGCCAGCTCCTCGAATCGATGCGCGTCCACGGCCTGCGGGTTCACCGGCAGCCGGTAGCCGCCTGCGGTCAATTCGACGGCACCCATCTCTCCGAGCGCCTTGCGCAACCTGGATACGAGGCCCTGCAACGCGGCGTTCGCTCCCGCGGGCGGCTCGTCATCCCACAGATCCTCGATCAGCGACTCCACCGCCACCGGGCGGCCGGACGCGAGCGCGAGCCGGGCCAGCAACATGCGCAGGCGGGTGCCACCGATTTCGACCGGCTTCCCGTCCATGGCAGTAGCCTCAACCGGACCCAGCAAGACAATGTGCACGTCCAAAGCTTCTCAAATGCGGATCAATTCCGGCCACTACAGTCCACATTTCGGCCCACTGATGAGCGCTGACGGAGGCTGTCTGCGTCGTGACAGGACCGCATCAGCGCATCCCACCATCGTCTACGGCATGACCACCACTGAAGTTCGCGCCGACATCCGCACCCGCACCCGCACCGTCAACGTCGCCGTCGCCCTGCAATTCCTCTTCGCCCTGGCCTACCTGATCGTCCCGGTCGCCGGCCTGATCTTCGGAGCCGACGTGCAGGCCGCCGCCGAGGCCGAACTGGCCGGGCAGGGCTTGTCGCCCACGATCCTGGCCGACAAGGGCATTCGTTTCGACGAAAGCGGCACCGCCCTGGTGATCCCGGTCGCGACCGCCGCGATCGCCGTGCTCCTGGCCTGCCTCAACCTGGCGGGCAAGCGCGCCGGCCGTATCCTCACCTTCATCTTCCAGCCGCTCTTCGTGATCATGGACGTCCTCATCCTCTTCAGCCAGTCATCGCAGGTGCAGTACCTGCAGTCGCTGCTGGGCGGAGGCGCCGACGCGCAGGCGGTGATCGACGCGGCCTACGGCGCCTATCCGGCCTGGCTGCTGACCATCACCGACGGCCGTGGCGCCTTCACCGTGGCGGCATCGCTGGTCGTGATCGTCCTGATGCTCCTGCCGTCCGGGCGCAAGTGAACCATCGACCCATATCCGACAAGCCCCGCTCAGGAATCGCTGAGCGGGGCTCTCGGCTTGTCGCAAGTGGCGCATGATGTGTAGCCGGCCTGCCCGCGCCGGCCGGTCCTCGGACGCCAGGGCGCAGGCGGCACCGGCCTTCGCCACCGCGGTGGTTAGTGACCGTGGCGGCGTCAGCGATGCCGATCTGAAGGCCGCTCGGGAGGAGGGTCTGTCCGACGGTGAGATCGCCGAGGTCGTCGCGAACGTGGCTCTGAACGTCTTCACCAACTACATCGACACGACCGCCGACACCGACATCGACTGGCCGGTCGTCCGCCACGACAGCTGGGTCATCTCGTCGATACCTCGGAATTTCCATGTGATCAGGTGGGGCGTTCCTTTACTCGGGAGGAATGGAAGCGGTACATGCCGCCTGGTCCTGCGTACCGAACGAGCTGCTAACCGGGCATGCGCCCGGAGCCGCTCGTCCATCGTGAGTGCCCCCGAGGTTCTCAACCGGACCATCAGCTGAACCAGCCACGCACATCGCTGCGAGCTGCATCACCTACCTGATCGCGCATCACAACACGCCCCGCTGCCGAGAGCGTTGGCTGCAGGTGATAACGGCCTCTTATCCCGTACATGAGCGATCATGGCCGTGCGGCGACCAGGGGAACCTTTCGTCGGGACGGTGCGCGACTCCGGCACGCTATCCGGTACATCGCCGCAGGCCTCTTACAGCGGGCGGCATGAGCGCCGCGCCGAAGATCACCGCCCTTCGCGGCGGGCGCGTCACGCTCACCGACGCCTTCCTGGCCACCCCGCGCACGGCTAACCCCAACACCCACCGCGCCTACGCCTCCGCCGTCGACCGCACCATCGCACTGCTCGGCCGCGACCGGCCGCTCGCCGAGGTCACCGACGCCGAGATCGGCGCCGCGCTCGCCGAGCTGTGAAGCCGATGCGCGCCGGCGACCTGGAACCGCAACCGCGCCGCCATCACCTCCTGGCTCACCTGGTGCCAGGCCAAGAAGCACTGGGCCGCCCCGTTGGTCCCGGCCGAGGCCGAAGGCCGCAAGGAAAGCGCGGATGAGACCCGAGCGGTCGTCAGGACCACCATCCACCGGCTGCTGTCGCGCCACGACATCCCGCTGCGAGAGAAGACACTGTGGCGGATGCTCTACGAGACCGCCGCCCGGGCCGCGGAGATCCTCTCCCTGAACGTCGACGACCTCGACCTGGAGCACCGGCGTGCTCCCGTCCGTTCCAAGGGCGGCGCCATCGAGTGGGTGTACTGGGACCGCGGCACCGCCCACCTGCTGCCCCGTCTGCTCCACAAGCCCCGCTCCGCCTACTCATGCCACATACGGGAGGAAGTCTGACATATGGCTATAAATACCTACCGGGCGGCTTGCCTGCATTGCGACGACTTCGAGGTACCGGTACGCAACCGCGAGAACACCGCCGGGGAAGACGCGCATGACCACGTCTTCCCCGGCTGACGCGCCCTGCCCGCCCTGGAGTCCCTGCCCTACGACGCCAGCGAACGGGCCAGGACCCGCTGGATCGAGCAGGCCGTGCGCGCCTACCCGGCCGGATGGTTCGACCAGGGCGGCCCCGATCATCACCTACCGCAGCCCCGGCGGCACCCGGCACGTCCCCGGACACGCGCCGGGCGGCGGCTACGACATCGAGACCGGGAGAAACTGTGGGAGCGCGGAGAGCTGGTCGAAGACGCGGTTGACGACGGCGGCCTGCTCAGCTGTGCCGGCGCGGAAATACCGAGCCGAGGTGGCGAGGGCGGGGTGGCCGAGGAGGGCCTGGACCTGAGCGACGTCGGCACCGCCTTCGCAGCCGGGTGGCGTAGGTATGGCGGAGCCGGTGGGGGCGCAGGCCAGGGAGCTTGGCGTCAGCGCCGACGGCCAGCACGACCTGGACGATCCCGGAGATGGTCAGGGCTCCGCGCTGGCCGGTCCACAGCAGGCCGGGTTGGCGGCCGCGGATGTCGAGCCATGCAGTAATGCGGGCCCGTGCGGTCGGTGGGATCGGGACTGTGCGGACTTGGTCGCCCTTGCCGTGCAGGCGGAGTGCCGGTGCGGGCGATGATCGCGACATCGTCGACCTCCAGCCGTGCGCACTCCTCCTCGCGGGCTCCGGCATACAGCAGGACTGCGATGATCGCCGCCCCGCGGGGCACTGCGGCGGGCGGCGGCGCGTTCGACGGCACCCTGCTCGGTGGTGGTGAGGGCGTCGGGCTCGCCAGGTTTGGGGACGGTAACGTCGGCGAAGGCATCGTCGTGCTCGATACCGGGACCGGTCAGCCACGACACGTAAGTGGCGGCCTGCCGCTTGTAGGCCTTGACCGTGTTGGCCGACAGCTTGCACCGGTCGAGGTGACGGTGCAGGGCGGCCAGCGCCCGGCCGGCGGCGGAAGCGATGTCGCCGGCATCGGGGCGCAGCGCGACGACCTCGGCGCTCATCGGCCGTTCGCCTCCGGCTCGTGCCCTTCGTCGTCGGGAGCGGTGTCGTCACGGTCGACGTCGGCGTGCCCGTCGGCGAGGTAGGCGTCGCGGGCGGCCCAGTCGTCGACCCCATCCATAAGAGGCGGTAGCCCCCTGGTGATCCATTCCACTGGGTAGGGTCGTGCGGGCTCGTCCACGATCGTCTCTGCCTCCCGCCCAGGTGCCGACGGTCGACCGGCAAGGGCGTCGCGCGCGGTAGCTTCGGCGCTCCAGGCATCGCCCATCTGGTGCAGGAGCTGGCCGCTGCGCTCCAGCCCGGCGTCCAGCAGGCGCATGGACTCGGCGATCAGGATGCGTCCGCGCCGGTCGAACTCGGTGTAGGCCGCGTCGTACGCGGTGCGGGCGGTGGCGATCGCCGCCTCGTCGCGGCTCTGCTTGGCGGCTTGCAGGGCGTTGTCGGCGGCCGAAACCCGCTCGTGCAGGGCCTTGTGCTCGGCGGCCAGGTCGGTGTGCAGGGCGCGGCCAACGAGGTTCTCGGCTCGGCTGACCACCTCGAGCTCGGCCAGGGCCCGCTGTTGAGCGTCGGCGTGGTCAAGCCACTGATCGATCTCTGGTCGGCCGGTCCGGCCCTCGGGTGTCTCCACGCTCGCCACCGTCCTTGTTATCCGCTGAGTTTCGCCCCGGCCTCCACGGGCACGGCGACGGCGTTATCCGCTGAGATGCTGGCGCTCCCAGCGGATAATGTCTGTTATCCGCTGAGAATTTCCGAGGGCGATGCAGCTTTGGCGATATGTAAGCCCATGGCCAGCGAGATCGGCAAGAATCCGCACTGTGTCCGCAGACGCGCCCACGGTCCATCAGCTCCGTGTGGTGCTGGCCGGGATCAGCCCCGCCAGGCGTATCTCGACCTCGACCGGCACGGCTATCATCCATGATCGTGTCGATGTGGTTGAACCTGGCGAAGATCGATGTCGAGCTGCTGGAATCCGTTCGGGCGAACCCCGACCTGATCGGCGCGATCTTCTTCGACGACGGGCGGGCGCCCGTCGGCGTCCATCATGAAGCCGATGTGTTCGCAGAGGACTACCGAACCCTCGATGCCATCGCACAGGGCAGAGCCGAGGCCGAGCATGAGAGTGCGCAGTGGCGGGAGTGTTATCCCTGGCTCGCGGCGGCGACCGGCGAGACCGGTGCGAACGACGTGGAGGGCTACGAGTTCGGCTACGGCCCGGCGTTCGTCCTCGATCCCGGCCAGGTGACGGCGATCGCGCAGGGCCTGATAGGCGAGGGGTGGGGATTCGGCGGCGCTCGACGGGACGCGGCGGATGGCGCCTATGAGGGGTTTGAGGACCTCGGGCCGTTCTACGCGGCGGCGGCACGAGAGGGCAAGGCCATCGTGGGCGGGGTGAGCTGACCCGCTGCCGTGTCTTCTCGGTGTTGAACGCCCGGTCCGCCGCGCGAAACCCCCAGTGATTGTGGGCACGAGTTCCGGCCCCACCTTGGACGGCTCTTGGCCCCACATGTCGATCTTGGACGTTCCAGAGTTCGGGTCAGTTCTGGCCCCACCCGCCATGGCCGGCGAAGGCTTCAAGCAGCTACGACAGGGAGCAGCCGGGTGGGGCCCAATCTCGTGCCCCCAACTTCCGGCGATCAAGGGGTGGGGCCGGCCCACAGCCAAAAGTGGGGCCAGCAAATGTCCGTACCACCACCCCCGGATAGGCCGACGCCTCGACATGCAGCTCGTCCGGATGGCACCTGGCTTCGTCACCGACAGCCGACTCCACGAACCGGACGTCCGGATCGTCACGTTCGTCGACGGAACCATGGTTCGGGAGCGGCTCGTCGCGCTCGACGATGAGCCGCGCCGGCTCGTTTGCTCGGTCATCGACGGCACCATGCAGCCGTCGCACGACAACGCGTCAATGCAAGTCGTCCCACACGGGGACGGCCGCAGCCGGTTCGTATGGATCCACGACGTGCAACCGGACGAGCTCACCGGCCCCATGGGCGCCGCAACATGGGCATTCTTGGTGACATGTCTGGCACCTCTGCACGATTGCTGAATCTGCTGTCTCTGCTCCAGGCCCCGCGCGACTGGCCGGGCAGCGAGCTGGCGGAGCGCCTGCAGGTCAGCCCGCGCACGATCCGCCGCGACGTCGAGCGGCTGCGCGACCTCGGCTATCCGGTACACGCGACGATGGGCGGCGAGGGCGGCTACCGCCTGGTGGGGGGCACCGCCATGCCGCCGCTGCTGCTCGACGACGAGGAGGCCGTGGCCATCGCCATCGGCCTGCGCACGGTGACCAGGCATCCCGTCGCGGGCATCGCCGAGGCGTCCGTCCGCGCGATGGCCAAGCTCCAGCAGGTGCTGCCGTCCCGCCTGCGGCACCGGGTCGGTGCACTGACCACCGCGACCGAGGCCCCCTCTCCCTTCTCCGGGCCGGACATCGACCCGGAGATCCTCACCGTGATCGCCGGAGCCGCAGCCGGCCACGAGCGGCTGCGCTTCGCCTACGAATCGCGCGACGGCACCGCCACCAGGCGGCTGGTCGAGCCCTACCGACTGGTCACCGTGGGCAGGCGCTGGTACCTGGTGGCCTTCGACAACGATAGAGACGACTGGCGGATCTTTCGCGTGGACCACGTGAGCGAGCCCCGCCCGACGGGAGTACGGGTGCCGCCGAGGACGCCGCCGACCGAGGACGCCGCCGCCTTCGTCACCGCCAGGCTGTACTCGACGGCTCCCACCTACCGCGCCGTCGCCACCCTGCACGCTCCGGCGGAGTGGGTGGCGGCCCGCCTCGGCGACGCCGCGGGCGAACTGGAGCCGATCGACGCCGGCACCTGCCGGCTGTCCGGGCAGAGCGACACCCTGGAGTGGCTGGCATTCCGGCTGCTCGCGCTCGGCTGCGAGTTCGAGGTGCACCAGCCGCCCGAACTGGTCGACTACCTGCGTGAGATGGCCGCCAGGACACTCCGTTCCGTATAGGACAGAAACCGACCTACACCAAAGTTAGTGTCATCAGCTCACGCATTCCCGCATGCAGAGGAGCTGCCCGAGATGTCTGTCAAGGCGATCCCCGAGGGTTACACGACCGTCACGCCGTGGATCATCTCCCGCGACACGGCCGCGGTCATCGACTACCTCCGAAAGGCGTTCGGAGCCGAGGAACTGGGCCGGGTGATCGACGCCCGCGGAGTGATCGGGCACGCCGAGGTCCGCATCGGCCACGCGATCGTGATGCTCTTCGACGGCGACCCGAGTTGGCCGGCGACGCCCGCGTTCCTTCGGCTGTACGTCGAGGACGCCCACGCCGTGCACCGCCAGGCGGTCGAGGCGGGCGGCGTTTCCATCTCGGAGGTCACCCATCTGGCCTTCGGCGACCTGGTCGGGCGGGTGCGCGACCCATTCGGCAACGTGTGGTGGATCCAGACCCGCATCGAGGACGTGACGCCCGAGGAGATGGAGCGACGCTTCGGCGACCCGGAGTTCACCGCGGCGATGGAATACATGCAACGCCCTGAGACCGAGATCTTCCCCCGGAACTGAACCTCGACCGGCCTGGGGTACGCCTTTGGCGACCGGGGGCGATCCGGCCGGTTCGCCTGCCACCGCGCTGTCAGTTCTGGCCACTTGTCGAGCTCACGTACCGCCGCGTCATTCGGTCGCGTCATTCGGTCGGTATAGAGAAGAAGGCCAATCTGGACGCGAAGACATTTCGCGTTCCACCAGCCTGCCTCGGGAGCTCCAGCCGGGAAACGATCATCTCGTCGCTGGGAAGCGATCTTGACTGCTCGTCCGTCCCAGGTCCGCCCAACTCGTGAACACTCCCAGGTCCAGACCGGCCGGCGACCTGTAACCCCAGGCCGCGCACCAGACGGGCCCCGACCGATCCGAGTTCGGTCGGGGCCCGCCCGCGTCATCATCAACACCCCGCCCGCCGACAACAGCGGTCACCCCGCATCGGCATGCCGGCACGTAGGACGCTGCTGGTATCCGCCGGGGACACCGGTGCCGACCGCCGCCAGAACGCCATCGAGTCACGGAAATGCCCGCCCAGGGTGTGCCACGACAGCCCCGGATACTCCGCCCGCAGTGCCGCCAGCCCCGCGGCCGCCAGCCCGCACCGCTGCAACTCCGGCTCGGTATGAGGCTGCTCCACCCACCCCAGCCCGCAGCGCAGGCACACCCGGTAGTCGACCGCGAAGACCTCTTCACCATCGAGATTCGCGGCCCGCTGGCGCCACCCGGTGCGCTCGGGCGACACGGTGTCCTGCCACGGAGTGTCCAACTGCGGCACCGCCGGCCGCCCGCGCCGCCGCCCCAGCCGCCTCCCGGTCAGCCACTCAACAGCCTCCCGCAACGGCTCACGCCCGGACACTCGACCCACCTCGTGCGCCCGCCCAGCCAGCCGCCGCGCCGCAAGGCGATCACTCTCACTCACGATCCGTCCTCGGCTTCCTTCGGGGCGCACTCCACGCAGTCGGCCGTACCGTGCACGCGACACAGATCCAGCCACTCGATCAACTCGGCCGCGACCTCACCGACACCGACAGCCCCGGTCAGCCGACATGGCTCCGAGACCTTCTTCCCTGGCGGCACCTCCAGCAGCAGGTCCAGCCCCGCCCGCTGCTGCCGCTGGGCAGCGCGGCCAGGGTGTCGTGCAGGTCCCGCGTGGCCCGTTCCCGCTCGCGCGCCACCAGCCGGGTCAGCGTGCTGATCCAGGGCAGCAGCACATCGTTCTGCCGCAGCCAGCGCACCGCGTACTGGAAGCACGCGGTCGGGCCGTCGCCGGTGTTCCACGCGTGCGCCCGCACCTTGCCCGCCAGCTCGGACTCGGCCGAGGCGAAGTCCTTCAGCCCGAACGCCTTGGCGATCTCCCAGGTGTGCTCCAGCCGCGTCTTGTCCCGCTCGGTGTAACGCTTCACACAGGACGGATCCTCGATTCCCAGCTGGCTGGCGACGACGTCCAGGACCTCGTTCGGCACCTCCAACGGGTCGGCCAGGAAACACCCCCGGTAGCGAACGGTCACGAGCTGGAGAGCGAAGTCGCACCGGATGTGCCGGCCGCGATGCCCCTTGATCAGGGCCATGTCCTCGTTGTCGAGAAAGAAGATCTTCTCCATCTCGGCCCGGGAGGGCGGACCGTCGTAACGGCCGTACTTCGGGTCCAGCCGAGATACGAGCAAAACCGGCCATGAGTCGATCTTCATGAGGGAAGTCGGTCGGATTAGGTGGCGCGGTGACCTGGGCGTGATGCTGCCCGGGATTCACAAGCCGGGATTCGGCCAAGGCTTCCTGCGTAATCTCGGAAGTCACAAGAACCTGGTGCGACCGGTTTCGTCTACGACCTGGACGCGCCGCTGGATGACATGGACATTCAGCTCGATCCGATCACGGAGGGTGTGACTGTATAGGAGGGCGGCGCAACCGAAACCAGTGAGACCGCCGCGGACGGTGGTGTTCCGGATACGCCGTTGACCGCTTCCGGCTGCCTCGAAGTCAAGGCTTACCTCTCGTCAAGCGATCATGTTAGCTTTCCGGCGTCATACATCCATCGCCCGATCTGCGGGCCCCAAGGTAAACGACTCCGTATGCAAGTTCGGTTTCCGGACGGGACGTAGTTGCGGCACTGTCACCGCACTGAACCAGACCAGCCCGTCCGGAGAAGCCGGAGGCCTCGTGAGAACCAACATCCCAGCCGAGAGCCTCGCAACGTGCTATCGAGGCGACAGCGGTGGGCCGTTCCACCGGGACGGCGGGGAAGCATATGGGGTGCTCCGCGGCTACGTCGAGGACAGCAGCGGCAACCCGTGGTGTGCTTTCACCCCCGTGAACCGTTACTACAACGGGGCCCGTTACTACGTGTGGACCCGTTGACTGAAGCCAGGTGGCCGATCAAGTGATCGCGATCATGTGATCGGCCACCTGGCACTTGATGTACTCGAAGGAAGGTGATGACGGCCATGAAGCACGCGACGCTCGCCGCCGTCTTCGCGGCCGCCGTCAGCTTGACCGCGTGCACTGGCAGCGGGCAAGCTTCAGGCGACTCCGTATCACCATGCCCGACTGGCCTATGTCAGGAAACACTAGGCACCGACCCGATCATCCTCGTGCACCACCGCAAGGACAGTCACATGATGCCGCTGACCGCACGGCTTCAGTGGGACGACAGCACATCCTGCTTGATTATCGCCGCAACCAACTACCGCCCAGAGCGAGCCGCCGTTCCCTTGTGGCCGAAGGGCACGAGGCCAGTACGTACCGCCGACGGCAGACGAGGGATCATCACCCCTGCTGGGGAGCAGATCCTTGCAGGGGACACATTCACCGGAGGCGGCTCCTGGATTCGCCTCGACTCACCCCTCTATGCGCAGATCACGCCGCCTGCGGGATGCGGCAGGCCTGGAGCCTATTTCACAATTGATCCAGCAGACCTATGGCGGGCGTAACAGCCGTGAGCGGTCTCGAAGTCTGGCTCACGGGAGTGCTGCAGCTTGCGCAACCATACTTCCGAGATCGACGCCATCTCGGAAGTACACTCCCAGGTGTGACTTCCGAGATCACGTGTGACTTTTGTTGGTAAGTGGCGGCGAATCTTCACCAATCGACGAGCAGGAGAGGCCCGTACAGGGGAGGGCGGCCGTGGTCAGTTGTACGACCCGACCGCCCTCGGTTCAGCGTGTCACTCGTTGTTGATCAGTTTCTCTCGACTAAGAGGCTGATCAGCCATGTGGCAACCCGGCCTGCTGTGGACCGGCCAGCGCGGAGCCCTGACGATCTCCGGGATCGTCCAGGTCCTCCTGGCCGTCGGCGTCGACGCCAAGCTCCCCGGCCTGCGCCCCCACCGGCTCCGCCATACCTACGCCACCCGGCTACGCGAAGGCGGTGCCGACTTCGCTCAGGTTCAGGCCCTCCTCGGCCACGCCTCCCTCGACACCTCGGCTCGGTATTTCCGCGCCGGCACAGCCGAGCAGGCCGCCGTCGTCAACCGCGTCTTCGACCAGCTCTCCGCGCTCCCACAGTTTCTCCCGGTCTCCTACCCGATGTAACTGACACACTGACCTGACGCAATCAGCACGCCGCCATCAGGGACGAGCTCTATGATCAGGTTCGTCCTGATCGCCGAGTTCGGAGAAGATGTCAATCTCATGCGCCGCGCCATGGTCCTTCTGGGTGGCGTTGCCCTCACCGTCGGCGCATTCACCCTCTGCTACCGGGGCCCGGGAGAACCGTTCATCCGCGGTTACGTGAGTGACGTCGGCGCCACCATGCTGGTCTACGCGTTCTTGGGGCTGCTGTGGCGCACCACCGCCGCACGCCGCGCCCTAGCCACGGCCGTGATCGCCGCCGCCGTCGAGTTCTACCAGATAGTCGGCATAAACCCGCCAGGCATCGGCGGTGTCCTGGTCGGCGCGTTCCCCGACCCATGGGACCTGGTCGCCTATGCTATCGGCGTGGTCGTGGCTCTGGCCTGGGAACGCCGATCGGTCCGATCCGGAGAACAGACCGGCGGACCCTCGGACGCCATTCCACCGGCACACTGACGGTACGGATGCCCCCACAGCAGTGAGGTCATCGGGTTCGTGCTGCGCGGCCAACAGAAGTCCAGGTGAGCGGCCATCAGGGGCAGGTCCCTGAGACCGGACGCAACACGCAACCCTCATGTTGTGCCATTCACTGGCACGGGCGGGACGGATACGGGAAACTGTCCCAATGCCAGCTGAGTACACCCAAAGTGACCAGTTCCATGGTGCCCGCATCCACCTGAGCGACCTCTCCAGCCTCGAGATTCGCGATTGCGACGTCACCGGCCTGAAGATCGTGGACTGCTATGGGGGCAGCCTCTCCCTCGGTGGCGGCTTCGAGCGTGTCGTTGTCAACGACGTCGACGTGACCGCCTACGTCGAGGCCGAGCTCGACCGGCTGCATCCCAACCGGGTGCTGGCCCGTGAGGCCACGTCCGTCGCCGAATACCGGGCCGCTTGGGATGCCATCGAGAAGCAATGGGAGGAGACGCTCGACCGCGCCAGGCGCCTACCCGAGGCGAAGCTGCACGAGCAGGTCGACGGCGAGTGGTCGTTCGTCGAGACGCAGCGGCATCTGCTGATGGCCAGCGATGCCTGGATCGGCAACGCCGTGCTCGAGGAAAACGCGCCGTACCACCCGTTGGGCCTTCCATACAGCGGGATGCCGGCCGAAGCATCGGCGAAGCTCAAGCTCACCCTCGATGCCACCCCGACGCTCGACGAGGTACTCGCGCCGCGGCTCGCCCGCATGGCCACGATGCGCCGGGTCGTCGACGAGCTCACCGAGGCCGAGCTCGACCGGGTATGTGGTCGCAAGCCGGCGGACCCCTATCCGGACCGGGAGTACGTCGTGCGCCGCTGCCTCACGGTGGTGTGCAAGGAAGAGGCCGAGCATCACCGGTATGCGGTCCGCGACCTCACCGTGCTCGAGGCCGGTGCCCGAACCGAGTGAAGGCGCGTCCCGGCAACGGACGGCGATCTCACGATCCTGCGCTTGACCAGCCCATCTTGCTGTCGGAGCCCCTCATCGCGCCCGCGCTGCCCAGCCAGGGCGCGGTGCCGACCGGCGAGGTAGTCACGACCTGCTACGGAAAGGCTGGCAATGCGGGCTTCCCCAACGAACAACGCGAGGTCTTCCTCGATGTCACGCCGCGGTGGACCTGCGAAGGCATCCACCAGTTCGTGAAGCCGATCACGCCCGGAATGAACTGCACCGCAAATCCGGCCAGACGGCCGGAGCATGCGGCACTGGGTGATGTCGTCATCGGAATCGTCTCCTGAAATATCTCTGGCCAGTGCGGCAACCCGACCTATCCCACCGTGAATAGGAATGTTTCTCAGCACCGAACCTGGATATGCGGCAACGTGGGGAGGTAGCCGGCGGTTCATCCCCCTGCCTTCAGCCGGAACGCGAGGTGGCGGGGCGCCCGCACGCGATAGCTGTCCGTCACCAGCTCGGCAACCTCGACCCAGTCCGTCTCGTCGTCCAGCACCATTCCCACGACATTCACCCCCCAGTCGGCCCGGAAGAACGGAGGGCCGGCCTGCGCCAGCGCGGCCAACTCCCCAGGCGGCGCCCGGAAGGTCATCAGGATGGCCGGATCGTCCAGATCGATGTACGCCGACCCCCTCACGTCGGTGGTGTAGACGTGCAGGAACGTCCGCCGGCGAATCCGCCACCGCAGGCCGATCCACGCCGGCTCCTCGTACGCCTCGGGCAGCTCCCCGCAGATCACCCGGAACCGGCCCACAACGGCGGGTGGAACGTCCGCGATGTCGTTCATCTGTACCTCCCGCGCCCATCCTGCCCGCCGGGTAGGACATCCCCCGGAGACTCTGATGTGCGTCGTAGGACTATCGGGCCCTGGGCGCGTGCTTCACGTGGCCGATCTTGACGCCCTGGATGGCACGCCGGTGCTGGACATATCAAACCGTACCTCCGCGAGTTCGCGCCGCAGGACGAGGTACGGCCGCCCGTCCCCTCGCTCGCCAAGGCCCTGACGGTTGTCACCCCGCCGATCCGCAAGCCGGGCACTCCGTGGGTCGAACTGCCCCGCCCCGCAAGCTCCGGCGCCGAGCTGAGCGGGCACGTCCGGATCGGGTACGCTCGCGCGTCCACAGCCCGGCAGTCGCTCGACACCCAGCTCGACTCTCTCACCGCCGCGGGCGTGACGAAGATCTTCTCCGAGAAGATCTCAACCCGCGCCGTCAGTCGTCCCGAGCTCGACCGTGCGGTGGAGTTCGCGCGGGAGCTGCGGGCCGCCGGCCTCGGTGTCACGCTAGTGGTCCACGAGCACAAGCGCCTCGGACGCGGCCTGGCCCTGGCTGAGCTCGCCGAGCAGCTCAAGTCCTATGGCGTCGCCCTGGAATTCCTCACCGGCGAACTTCAGGGCAACCACGACCCGTCCGGGATCGTGTTCACCGTGCTCGCCGCGCTTTCCGGCATGGAACGCGAGCACATCCGCGACCGCACCCTGGAAGGCCACGAGTCAGCCCGTACCCGCGGCCAGACCATCGGCGGCGCCACCGTCACCGACGACGCCATGCTCTCCCTGGCCCTCCACCTGCGCGAGATCGCGGCCAAACTCGTCATCACCAAGGGCAAGAAGAAGGGCCGACATCCCTCACCCGCGACCGTCCTGCGGATGCTCCGCGAACACGACGAAGCCGATGAAGATCATTCTCACCGCTAACGGCTGTACCGCTGTTCCTCAACCCCGGCCACCGCGACCACCCGCATCACCGAACTCGACCAGCAAGCCAGCCACCAGCAGCACGAGCTCACCGACCTCCGTCGTCAGCTGAAGGAACAACAAGCCCGGGCCCGGCAAGCCGACCAGGCCCGCGGCACCGCCACGGCGCACGCCCAGGAGATCGACCGGCTGCGCCAGGCGCTCACCGCCGAACAGCAGCAACGCGAAGAGGCCGTCACAGCCGCCGCCGTGGCACAGGCACTCCTGCGCGAGCAACAATCCCATCGCGCATCTGATCAGCTCGAAGCCGAAGCTCCTTCTGGCACCACGACAAAAGCACCAGCAGCACCGGACTCATAATCCGTGGGTCGTGGGTTCAAGTCCCACCCGCCCTACTCACCCACACCCCATCCGACCTGGGGTTTCTCGGTTTCCTAGCGCCTCGTGGCGCCTTGTTGATCATGATGGGTTGCTCGCCGGCTGCTCGCGGGCACGGACCGGGCACAACGGTAGATCGTTCAAACGGCCAATCCCAACGCAGACCCCACAGAGGAACACGAGAACACCAAGCCAGAAGCGCCGCCGAGCTCGCCATTCTCTGGAACGCCCAACACCGCCTCAAGCACGGATCAAACCGCATCGACAGGTGGTCACACCCTCAGACGCCCTTCTCGGTCGACGACTCCGGCAGCGTACTTTTGATCCGCTGGAGAACATCAGGCCCGATACGGCGGGAACAAGCAGGGCAGGCCCGCTGCAACCAGCGGGCCTGCCCGACGAGTGTGCGGTTTCAGTTGGCGGTTGCGTCCGTTCTGGGCGGCAGACTGACCAGGCGGGCCGTGCCCGCGCTCTGGGCCCCGGTGGTGATGAGGGCGGCGGTGGATTCGGCGGCGGCCCGCGCCACCTGCGGGAAGACGCTGGTGTAAGTGTCGCGGGTGAAGGTGCTGGAGACGTGCCCGAGCGTCTCCTGAACGATCTTGAGGTCGACTCCGGCGGCGAGCATCAGCGACGCGGCTCCGTGGCGCAGGTCGTGCAGCCGCACCGGCGGTAGACCTGCCTCATAGGCCAGCAGGTAGAACTGGTCGCTGGCGTGCTGCGGGTGCAGCGGCCGTCCGAGTTCGTCGGTGAAGACGAATCCGCTGTCGGCCCAGGCCTGCCCTGCCGCGAGTTGCTCGGCGGCTTGGCGTTTGCGATGGGCTCGCAGGATGGTGACGCTCTCAGCATCGAGGGCGATGGTGCGGTCGCTGGCCTCGGTCTTGGGTCTGCCTTGGATGGGCTGCCAGCTCAGCTGGGTGATCTGCCAGTGGACGCCTGCGGTGCCGGCCTCCAGGTCGACGTCCTTCCAGCGCAGCCCCACCGCCTCGCCGCGTCGGAGCCCGCGCAGGGCGATCAGCCGATACAGGGCATGCAACCGGTGCTGCTGGGCTTGGGTGAGGAAGGCGGAGGTGTGAGCGGGGGTCCACACCATCACCGGTGAAGGCCGGGGCGTGGAGATGTAGACGCCGATGGCGTTGACGCGGCCGTCGCGCCGCCGCCGTTCGGCCTCCAGGCGACGATTCAGCTCCCGGTTCCAGTCGGCCACCCGTTCGTCGGTCCACACCAGGGCCTTGGGGCGTTCGGCGTCGGGCAACTCGACCACAGCGGCCGGGTTGAAATCGATCAGCCGGTCCTGTTTGATCGCCACGTTCAGAGCGTGCCGGAGGGTGGCGCGAATGCGGTGCATCGTGGCCGGGCCTACCGTGCGCCGGTATTTCACCTTGGCCCGCTGCTCCGCATCCCCACTGGCACGGGCGCTGGTGATGACGTCGTTGAACTCCTCGATCGCGTCGAACATGCCCGCGATGTCGGAGATCCGCAACCGGTCCAGGCGAATGTCCCCGAGGTAGGGGGTGAAGTAGAGGCGGATGTGCGCCTCGTAGGAACGGCGGGTGGTGGCGTCGATCTTCCGCTTGCGACGCAGGAACTCGATCATCCACTCCCCGACGGTGACGGTGGGGTTGAGGTCCTGGCGGGTGCGCACTTTGCGCCGTACCTCTTCCAGCGGCGGCAGTGCCCTGGTGTCTTTGAGCGTGGACAGCATCAGCTCGGTGATCTTTCTGAGCACGTGCGGGTCCTCATCCAGCTCCAGCAGCGCGCGAGCGTGCTTCAGCTCGGCCTCGGCCTCCTCCATACCGGTGAAGCCGCTGCGGCGAAGCGGGTTGCGCCGCCGTCCGTCGGCGTGCGGGGGCAGCTCCAGTTGGTAGGCCCATTTGCCGTGGTTGCTGTTCCAGCGCTCTGCGCCGCCTCCTGCGGTGCGGCGCAGCTTCGGACAGGACTTGCCCAGCCGTTTGCCGGTGAGTGCGTCCTTGCAGGAGCAGGTCTTGTAGGTGGATCCGTTCGCCACCAGGAATCATCCCTTCGTCTCGTGGCCGCGACGCTCGCCGTCGCGGTAGCCCAGCAGCGCCCGCACCTCGTGGATCGGGACCGCATACCGGCCGCCGATGCGCAGCACCCGGCAGGGAAACTGCCCAGTTCTGGCCAGCCGGTAGGCCTTGGTGCGGCCCATGCCCAGCAACCGCCCGGCCGCGACCACGCCCATCACCACCGGCTGGCCGAGATCCGCCGCCAAGCCGGGCGTCACGTCGCGTTCTGCCCTCTGTGGCAGTCGTTCGAGCTGCTGCGCGGATGGGATGGGCGTCGGTGTCGTGGCTGTCATGATCAATCACCTCCGTGGAGAAGGGGCAATGTGCTCTGCGGTTGCGCGGAGAGCAGGGCGGGTAACAGGGCAGGCCCCCGCCCGGGGCCGCTGCATGGGGCGCGACGGCACCCCGGCACGTGTAGCGGGCGCTGCGCCTCGGCCTGGACCCGTCCGGCACCCCAGGGGTGTGATGGCCGTTGCGTCAGCGACGAGCCGTGTCACACCCCCAGCGGGGCGCCCGTCGGAAGGCTCCGGGCCGGTGGCGGTGGTATCGACGCCCACCTTCATGGCGCGCGTCAAGCGAACTCCGCTGGTTGCGCCCGCCCGAACCGCCCTGGCCCCCGGTCACCCCTCGCGGCCGCCTACTGCCGAAGTCGAGCCGTGCGACGCGTCGCTGAGTGAGAAGATCAGCAGGTCCTCGTGAGCGATGGCGTGGATGGGCAGGCCTCGCGCCCAGCCCTTGCGCGCCTCGTGCATCTGGAAGAACGAGGCCCGGTTCAGCAACCGGCCCTTACCGAGCCCGCACAGCAGGCACACGATCCGATCAGCGAGCACCAGACCGGCCCGCGTCGCGATCTTCTGTACTTGGCCGGGCAGATCGATCAGTTCGCCCCGCTGCCGATAGGGGCGTACGGTCACCGCCACCACCCCGCCCGGCCGCAGCAACTCGGCGCAGCCGGACAGGATTCGGCCGAAGCCGTCCAGCAGCACCGGCAGGCTTTGGTGGGCGAGGTTGGCCCGGTCCTTCGAGTAGCGCTGGTTGCGCTTGTGAATGCCGGGCTCCCCGCTGTCCCGGCTGGAGCGGATGTGGCCGTGAGTGGCCGCCCCGTACGGGGGCGAGGTCAGTACCAGCGCAGCCCGCCCGGCCAGATCCGGCAGCAACCGTTCGATGCCCCGCGCATCGCCAGCGATCACCGTGCCGGAACCAGTCGCGCCCTGGCGGCGGGCGTGGGCCAGGTTGGCGACCGCGAGCTTGGCCCAGTCCTCCTCGTACTCCACCCCCGCCGCGTCACGATCCAGGTGGACGGCCTCGACCAGGGTCGTGCCGATGCCGCACATCGGGTCGATCACGAGATCGCCGGGCCGGGTGTAGGTGGAGATCACCTTCGCCGCGATCGCAGGCAGCATCTTGCCCGGATGCCTCATCGATTCGGGCAGATACCGACCTCGCCGCTGGTTACGGGATTGCTGCTGACCCGTCGCCCACACGGACGTGGTCACTGCGCTCATCACTGCACTCCTTCCGGCCAGGTTCGATCGCCCAGAACGGGGCCGTCGACCTCGGGGATGCCGAGAGGCTTGCCTGACGGCTTAGTGAAGATCAGCAGATCGGAATGGACACGAACGCTGGCGGGCAGACCGGCACGAGCCGACTCCCCTGACATTGCTGGGCACCAGGCCGCGGGCGCCTCGATCGGCTCGCCCGTCACCCGCACCCGGAGTGCGACGATGTGCTGCAGATACACCAGGCCCGCATGTCGTGCCTGCACGATGATGCGCGGCGTCGGGTCGGTGACCCCGTGCTCGGTCCTGTGCAGACCGGTCACCACCACCAGGTGACCGCCCGGCTTCACCAACTCCGCTGCTCGCGCCACCTCGCTCGTGCTCGCGTGCTCGTACGTGCCGGTTTTCGTCGCCGGCTCCTGCCTCGTATCGCTCGGGTGGCGGTTCTGCTTGAGCACCACCAATGCCGCCTGCCTGGCCAGGTCGCGCAGGGCCGTGAAGTTGGTGTCCGGATGGGTCAGGCGCAGGTCGGCCGCCTCCAGGTCGTGGTCGGAATGGGTGGTGGCCAGGGCCTTGCCGATGACTCCCGCCAGCGCCGGGTCGGTGATGGTGGCGGCAGCACGGCAGCCGAGCGCCAAGGCTGTGGAGGCGACATGGTCGTCGGCGGCATCCAGGTCGATCACGAGGCCACCGAGCCGGGTGCACGCGGTCACCAGGTGACGGGCCAACGGCGCGCTGACCGGGATGCAGCAGCCGCTGCGGCAGGCCGTCACGCTCTCGGTGTCGGCCGCGGCCAGCCAAACGCTCAAAGGCAGATGCCCTGGAACGACATCATGGGCGGTCCGGGCGGAAGTAGTGGTTGTGGGATCGGCGATGAAGCGGTCGAAGTACCGGGAACGAGTGGGTGATGTCACGGTGGTGTGGCCCGATCACCAGGGCCACCTGGTCCCTGTCATCTATCTAAATACCTGTGCTCAAGCCCGAGTTAGGACACGGCGCAAGGTAAGGATTCAGCCATGCATGCGCTCACCGTGACGACACGGGAGGCGTGCACCTTCCACTTCTCTCAGCAGCCCCGCTGATCTGCATATTCGTCCTGCGAGTGGTCGGCTACTGAATGATGAGCAACCTGCACGGGCTCGGTTTGGAGGGGGCCGGCCCGGCTCCCGGGCGCGGGCCACCCGAGCGAGGGTGCCCGCGCCCACCGCCATCCGACGGTCAGCGCACTCACCTCGCTAGCCGTTCTCGCAGGTCAGAGCACTTCCGTACAGTTTCCGGACACTGCTCGGACAACGGAAGCGACCCACGGAACAAGCAGTCGACATCCCGGTCCGGCAGGCGTGCCGGAACTCCGGACAGGCCCCCGGCTATTCGAAGACGTTGGCGCACCTCGCACTTCGCTTCGACGGCTGGCGATACAGCCGGGAGAAACGCAGCTCCAGCACCCCGGCACTCGGCGATAACCGGCACCCTGCAACGCGGCGGCATCTGTCTCCGGCAATACGCCGGTGTTGCCCTGGATGCTCACCTACGAGATCACGTTGACATCCCCCGGGACCACGGATGCGGACGAGACGGCCCACCGTTTGTCGTGCCCACACCTCCGCTGGCGTGAGCACGACCACAGGCCGGGCATTTGCCTGAGGCACCATGCTCCCCTACTCAGAAGATCACGGAAACGGCCTCGACCGCTTCTCAGGCTGTCTCTCTTGTCTCCTCACGGCTGCGCCGACTGATCAACTTCGCTGAGATGGGCGCAGCAGAAGCCCGCTGCCACAGTTGACGCGTTCTTTGCCCTTCAAGTTCAACTCGTGCTGTATCCGCAGGTCAGTGCGCTTCTGGCCATGAAGCGGACACAAGGCGTACCGGCCGTTCCTCCCGGTTGCAGACAGCGCTCGAAGAGGGGGCTGCCTTGTTCGGGCGGGGATTTCCACCGCTCCACGGGACTTTGTTTGATCTTTATCAGGGCCGGATTCTGTCCGGTTCTCGTCCGCTTCCTGTACGAGGCCTCTGGCGGGATGAGCAGCGTCCGAATCCGCTCACCTCGTTCGGGGGTCGTCATGTTCCACGCTCAAGCCCGCGCCGCGCTCAACACCACCCCTCCCTCCACCACTGCCGACGGAGACAACCACGGCGGCGAGACACCAACCGTTCTCGCGGACGCATCGGCTCTTAAGGCCGCCGAGCTCGCCTTCACGCTGCTCATGCAGGGACCGCAACCGCTGTCAGTCGATGGCACCGCTCTCGGGCCCGAATTGCCCGCCCGTCCGATCCCGCTGGACGAGCTGCGGACCATCCTGCTGCACCCGTCCTGCAATCGAGCGACCCGCGATGAGGTGTGGCGGCACCTCATCGCGCAAGCACGCACCCACCGGGACGCGTGGATGGTGGCCGCCGCCGCTCTCGCCCTCCCCATGCTGCGCCGCCTGCTCAAGGCCCTGACCGAGACGATCAACGTCGAACGGGAGGACCTGGAGGCCGAGGTACTGGCCTGCTTCATGCAGGCGCTGTGCCGGGTGGAGTTGTCCTGGTCGAATCCGGTACTACGGCTGTCTCGGCTGACCCAGTTCGCCGTTCTACGCGCCCACTGCTCTGACCAGCCCGAACCGCTCTCCGATCCAGAACGCGACCTGGACCGCCGGGCACTCGCCTACCCCTGCGGTCATGCGGATCTGCTGCTGACCCAGGCCGTCGAGCTGGGCATCATCAGCGCCGAGGCGGCTGAGCTGATCGGGTTCACCCGCCTGGAGAACATCCCACTCAGCGCCTACTGCCGCCGCCGGGGCCTGCTCTACTGCACCGAGCTCAAGCGCCGCCAGCGAGCCGAAGCCCGTATTCGCCAAGCTCTGATCGCCGGGGAGCTGTCCAGCGATCCCCAGTAGAAGCGCGGCCCAAGGAGCAATCGCATTTCGAGGCCCTGGTTCAGGAACGAGCAAAATCCATCGGCCTCGATGTCTGAACTCGGCCCTTCGACCTGGTCTTTCAAGAGATGTAAGGCAGCGCGGACAGGCACCCGGACCCGGCCAAGGCGCACCTCGGCCACCGGTTCCTGTCACCACCGGACGCCACCCGCCGCATCGAAGGAGGACGCCCGCCCGCTCCGGCCGGGTTCGGGACTTCCGCGCCGCCTTACATGCCCGACACGCCTCGGACGTTCACCTGGAGGCAGCCGTGATCCCACGCTCCCGCTTCACCACCCGCAAGGCCCTGCTCATCGCCGCCTTCGTCCTGGCCACCGTGGCGATGGGGACGCTCATCGAATTTGGTCTGGCCCACATCGCCAATGCCGCCATCAGCCCGGATGAGTTGTGGAGCGCGGCCAAACCGTCACCAAAGGAGAAGGAGCCCGCCTCGCTCAACCGGGTGATCGACAACCTGCGCAACGTCATCGTCGGTCTGCTGGTGGCGCTGGCCACCTTGTTCCTCACCGTCGGCGGGGTCCGTTACATCCTGGCCGGCGGGGACCCGGGCGAGGTGGAGGCCGGCAAGAAGACCCTTCGCTATGCCGGGCTCGGCTACGGCATAGCGGCGCTGGCCCCGCTGCTGGTGAGCATCCTCAAGGGCATCGTGGGGACCTGACCGTGGCCCGCCACCCGTCGCCACCACTGCGCGATGGCAGATCGGGGCACCGGCTCATCGCGGTGATGCTGGCGGTTGCCTGCCTGTTGGCCACGACCGCCCATGCGGCTCCTGTCTCAGCCTCGACGCTCGCTGCCACTCCCTCGCCCACACCCGTGCCGATTGCAGAGCCGACTCCCACACCTTCTCCTCAGGTCAGCTTGATCACGCCGCCCTCCACCTCAGAATCCGAGGGGTGTGAGTGGCTGGATGTCGGCTGCAAGATCAACCAGGCAATGAACCGGTGGCTCGGCTCGATCATCACCGAAGCCGTCACCCCGGTCTTCGTCCTGGTCGGCACCGTGCTGCTGTCCTCGCCGCCGCCGTCGATGCTCGCCCGCGTGCAGGAGCTGTCGGCTCATGTACGGATGGTGGCCAACGCGCTGCTGGTGCTGTTCGTGATGGCGGCCGGCCTCATCGTGATGGCTGGAGGTGGAGGTGCCGGCACCGCGAGCGCTGTCAAGGAAGTGGTGCCCCGGCTGGTGGTGGCTGCGCTTGCGCTCAACCTGTCACTGACCGTCTGCCAGTACGCAATCGAGCTGGCCAACGGCCTGGTAGCCGCACTGCTCGGCGATGGCGTGGACAAGCGGCGAGCCGGTGATCTGCTCGCCGACAAGCTCCACAATCCGTCCGAACTCGTGGATGCGGCGATCTTCTTGCTCTTGATGATCGGCGTCGCGGTGCTGATGGGGCTGATCCTGGCGTTTGTCGCGGTGTTGCGAGTGGCTCTGCTGCTGTTCCTGATCATCGCGGCGCCGCTGGCCCTGTTGTGTCACGCGTTGCCGCAGACGGAGCACATTGCCCGGCTGTGGTGGCGTTCCTTCGCCGGGCTGCTGCTCATGCAGGTGCTGCAGGCGTTGGTACTGATCATGGCGTTCAAGGTTCACTTCACCGACGCCACCGATGCCTTCGCCGTTCCCCCGGACCAGCCGGCGCTCGCATCGGTCAAGCCGACCATGAGCCGCACCATCGATGCTCTGGTGCTGATCGGGCTGCTGTTCATCCTGATCAAGATTCCCGGTTGGGTGGCGCGCTCCATCTGGCACAACGCCCAGCCTCAGCTGCTCAAACGGCTGATCACAGCGGTGATCGTCTACAAGACCTTCGGCCTGGCCAGAACCGCCTTGACCAAGGCCAAGTCACCCAGTGCCCGCGGTTCGCGCCGTTCCGGCCCTCCGCCCGGTCCTGGGGCGGGTACGCGGCGTGGGCCGCACGGCCCACGGCCCACGGGCGGACCAGCGGCGAGAAGAGGAGCCAAGCCCATGCCTTCGACCCCGTCATCCACGCCGCCCGCCGCCACCACCGGCAGCAAGCCGCAACAGCTCGCGCTTCCTCTCGGCCTGCCACACACGTCCCAACAGGTCGGGTCGACATCGGGACGGGGGCGTCAGCTGGCC
>NZ_JABCPZ010000072.1 GCF_013283785.1 Nonomuraea antri | reverse complement strand
CGCCGGGGGTGTGGGGGCGTGCCCCCACAGGACGCAGCCTGAGCTCCCCCCGCGCGCAGCGCGCCTCGGGCGAAGCCCTTTAGGGGGTCGAAGGGGGCGAAGCCCCCTGGGAGACGCTGCCTGAGCCGACCTCGGCGCGCAGCGCCCCCAGGGCGAAGCCCTTGCCCTTAGAAGCCCTCGCCTTTAGTGGCCCTCGCCCTTAGCAGCCCCTCGCGCTTAGAGGGTTTCCCGGACGCGGCGAGCGGCCGACACCACGTTCGTCAACGCCGCCTCCACCTGCTCATACGTCCGAGTCTTGAGCCCGCAGTCCGGGTTCACCCACACCCGTTCCACCGGCAACGCCGCCAACGTCCGGCGCAGCAGTTGCTCGACCTCCCCGGCCGAGGGCACCCGGGGTGAGTGGATGTCGTAGACACCCGGTCCCAGCCCGCGGCCGAACGACCGTACCGCGCCCAGGATCCTGGCCCCGGAGCGGGCGGACTCGATCGTGGTCACGTCGGCGTCGAGTCCGTCGATGGCGGCCAGGATCTGGTCGGCGTCCGAGTAGCACAGGTGGGTGTGGATCTGGGTACGTTCGCTCGCCCCGGACGTCGCCCGCCGGTAGGCGGCCACCGCCCACTCCAGGTAGTCGGTCTGGGCGGCCCGGCGCAGGGGCAGCAGTTCGCGCAGGGCGGGCTCGTCCACCTGGATGATGGACACACCGGCCGCCTCCAGGTCGCGCACCTCCTCGCGGACCGCGTCCGCCACCTGGAGGACCACGTCGCGCAGCGGCAGGTCGGCGCGGACGAACGACCAGGCCACGATCGTGACGGGGCCGGTCAGCATGCCCTTGACCGGCTTGTCGGTCAGCGACTGGGCGTAGCCGGCCCAGCGGACGGTGATCGGCGAAGGACGGCCGACGTCGCCGTGCAGGATCGGCGGCCGGGTGCAGCGCGAGCCGTACGACTGGACCCACCCGTTCCTGGTGACGGCGAATCCGTCCAGGTGCTCGGCGAAGTACTGGACCATGTCGTTGCGTTCGGGTTCGCCGTGCACGAGCACGTCCAGCCCGAGGCGTTCCTGCACCCGTACGGCGTGCTCGATCTCGGCCTCGACCTGGCGCTCGTAGTCGGGGAGCGCGAGCGTGCCCGCGGCGACGGCGGCGCGGGCCGCGCGCAGCGCGCCGGTCTGCGGGAACGAGCCGATCGTGGTGATCGGCAGCGCGGGCAGGCGCAGGTGCGCGGCCTGCGCCGCGGCCCGGACCGGGTACGGTGCGCGCTCCTCCAGCACGACGGGCTCGCGCAGCGCCACCGACGGCTCGGCGGGCGGCGGCGCGTCGAAGCCCGCGGCGGACGCCCCGGCCAGGTCGACGACCTCGGCCACCTTCTGCTCGGCGAACGCCAGCCGGGCCCACAGCGCCGGGTCCAGGTCGGGCTCGGCGTCCACGTCGTAGGGCACGTGCAGCAGCGAGCAGGACGTGCTCACCACCACCCGCCCGGCCCCGGCGGCCGACAGCGCGGACAGCGTGGCCAGCGCCCGATCCCTGGAGGTGCGCCACACGTCGCGCCCGGACACCACCCCGGCCACCACGGTCTTACCGGCGAGGCCGGGTACGGCGCCCGGCACCGCCCCGCGGACCAGGTCGAGCCCGATGGCCTCCACCGGCGTGGCCGCCAGCGCGGGCAGCGCCTCGCCGAGGTCGCCGAAGTAGGACGCGACGAAGATCGACGGCCGCGTCGTCAGCGAGCCCAGCCGGTCGTAGGCGGACCTGACCGCCGCCAGTTCCTCCGGCGTCCGGTCGGCGACCAGCGCGGGCTCGTCGAGCTGCACCCACTCGACCCCCTCGGCGGCCAGCGCGGCCAGCAGTTCCTCGTAGGGGCCGAGCACGTCGTCCAGCCGGTCCAGCGCCCCGGCCAGCAGCAGGAACGTCACGGGACCGACCACCACGGGCCGCGTCTCGAAGCCGAGCGCCCGCGCCTCGCGCACCTCGGCCAGCGGCTTGGCGGCGTCCAGCTTGAAGACGGTGTCGGGGCCGATCTCCGGCACGATGTAGTGGTAGTTCGTGTCGAACCACTTGGTCATCCGCAGCGGCGCGAGCCCCTCGGTGCCCCTGGCCATGGCGAAGTAGGGGTCGGCGGCCTCGCGGTAGCGCTCGGGCACCGCGCCGAGCAGCACGGCCGTGTCGAGCACGTGGTCGTACAGCGAGAACGTGTTCGAGGGCAGCCCGGCGAGCCCGAGCCCGGCCAGCCGGCGCCAGGTCAGCTCCCGCAGCTCGGCGCCGGCCCGCTCCAGCTCCGCGCGGGTGGATCGCCCCTCCCAGTACGACTCCAGCGCCCGCTTGAGCTCGCGCCGCGGCCCGATCCTCGGATAGCCGAGCACGGTGGACTGAGGGAATGGGGACATCTTCGTGACTCCCTGAGAGAACGTCGGATCAGGACGCTGGGAATCCTTCCTACCCACCGGATCTGATGCACCATGTATTGGTGCTGCTTATGCTCAAGGAGATCCACTGCTTCGCGCGCGTCGCCGCCCGGCTGAGCTTCTCGGCCGCCGCCGCCGACCTGGGGATGTCCCAGCCCGCCATGAGCCAGGCCATCACCAGGCTGGAGCGGGCCACCGGAGTCAGGCTCTTCGAGCGCACGGCCCGCGAGGTGCGGCTCACCGCCGCGGGCAAGGGGCTGCTGCCCTACGCCGAGCAGGTGCTGGAGTCCGTGGGCGCGTTCGCCGGCGAAGCATCCCGGCTCGCCCGGCCTATCATTCATCTGGCTTATCCACCGTTGATCGGTGGTCTGGCCGCGCGGGCGGCCAGGCGGCTGGCGGCGCGCAGCCCGTCCATCGGGGTGGAGCTGAGCGCGGCCGGGCGCGGGGCGGCGGCGCAGGCGCTGGCCGACGGGCAGATCTCGGCGGCCATCCTGGCCACGCCGGCCCCGGCGCAGTTCGTCACTGCGGCCAGGTTCCACGTCACGGTGGACCACCTGGCCGTGCCCGCGGGGCACGCGTGGGCGTCGTGGCCGCGCGTCACCGGCGCCGACCTGGCCGGGCAGGTGCTGCTCACGCCGGGCACCCGGCCGTGGCCGCTGCCCGGGCGCGCCAGGCTGGTGGCCGACGACGACTTCGCCGCCGCGCTCGACCTGGTGGCGGCCGGGGCCGGGCTGCTGCCGATCCCGCAGCTCCTGGTCAGGACGATCCGGCGGGACGACGTCACTTTCGTGCCGCTGGAGGCGGGGGAGCTGCGGATCACGTACGCGCTGGCCTGGTCGAGGGAGCGGGTCACGCCCGAGCTGATGGCGCTGGTGCAGGCGGTGCAGGACGCGTTGTGGACCCGCTGACGGTCAGGTGACCGGCACGTTCTTGAGCGCCTCGCGGCGGCTGAGCCCGGTCAGGCCCTTGGCCCGCACGTAGCGGACGACCTCGTCCGGGTTCGTCTTGGCGTATTCGCGTAACGCCCAGCCGATGGCCTTGCGCGCGAAGAAGTCGTTGTCGGACAGGCTCGGCTCGATGCACGCGTAGAGCAGCGCGGTGTCGGTGCGTTCCTTGAAGCGGTTCTGGCACAGGATGGACGTGCGCCGCTTCCACAGGTCGCCGGCGTGCGCCCACTCCAGCATGAGCGGGCGCATCGAGTCGGGGAACGCCGTCAGCAGGGTGCCGATGCGGTGCGTGGCCAGGTCGTCGACCAGGTCCCACCAGGCGCCGCTGACGATCATCTCCTCGTACATGGGGACGGTGTAGAGGGTCTGGAAGTCGCGGTAGAGGTGGTGGCCGGACAGCTCGATCGCGGCGTAGCGCTCCTCGCGGTATTCGGCCTCGCGCCACAGCGCCAGCACCCCGCGCCGCCACTCGGGCGCGGTCTCGAAGCGGTGCTCGGCGAAGACGCGCTTGAGCGCGCTGCGCCTGGGCCCGGCCTGCACGCCGAGAAAAGGCATGTCGGACTTCATGTACGCCCGCATCACCTCGGCCTTCTCCGGCTCGGCCGCTTCCCGCAGCGCGATCCGGACGGCCTTGGCCAGGCTCATGCCTTCTGGGTGGTGCGCTCGCCCGTGGCCAGGCCGTCGAACAGGACGGTGATGTAGTGCTCGGCCAGGCCGTTGGTGTTGAGCCTGCCGCCGGGGCGGAACCAGCGCACCGCGACCCAGATCGTGTCGCGGATCATGCGGTAGGTGAGCTTCGGGTCGACGTCGGAGCGGAACAGCCCGGCCGCCTGGCCGGCCTTGATCTGCCGCACCCAGATCTGCTCCACCTCGTCCTCGGCCTTGACGAGGTAGTTGAAGCGCTCGAACTGGCGCAGGTAGTTCCAGTCGTTCTGCATCACGGTGATCGCCGCGCGGTGCGGCTCCAGCGTGCCGAAGCCGATGCGCACCATCTCCGACAGCACGGTGCGCGGGTCGGCGCTGGTGTCGACGGCGGCGCGGTAGCGGGCGATCAGGTCGTCGAGGAAGGTCGACAGGACCTCGTCGACGATCGTCTCCTTGGAATCGAAGTGGTGGTAGAGACTTCCGGAGAGGATGCCCGCCTCGTCGGCGATCTCGCGTACGGTCGTGGCCTGGAAGCCCTTGCGTGCGAAGAGCTCCGCCGCGAGCTTGACAAGGTGGTCGCGGCGCTCTGACGCCGACCCCGATGAGGTCGCGCGCTGCCGCTTAGCCGGTGTGGCCGTGCTGCCGGAGTTCTTTCGCGTTGTCACGTAACCATTATGAGCCCACGGGCAATCGCTTGTTCACCTAACTTGCCCAGCTCATCAGGCACTCCAGATGTAACCAAGCGCTTGCTACAATGCGCGGATGAGCGAGGCGTACATCATCGGTGCCGTCAGGACCCCCGTCGGGCGCAGGAACGGCGGCCTGGCCCGCGCCCACCCCGCCGACCTGGGCGCGCACGTGCTCAGCGAGCTGATGACGCGCACCGACGCCGACCCGGGCGCGGTCGAGGACGTCATCTTCGGCTGCGTCGACACCATCGGCCCGCAGGCCGGCGACATCGCCCGTACCTGCTGGCTGGCGGCCGGACTGCCCGAGCACGTGCCCGGCGTCACGATCGACCGCCAGTGCGGCTCCTCCCAGCAGGCCCTGCACTTCGCCGCCCAGGCGGTGATGTCCGGCACCAGCGACCTGGTGGTGGCCGGGGGCGTGCAGAACATGTCCATGGTGCCGATCTCGGCGGCGATGCTGGCCGGCCGCCCGCTCGGGCACGAGACCCCGTTCTCCGGCTCCAAGGGCTGGGCCGCCAGGTACGGCGCCCAGGAGGTCTCCCAGTTCGCCGGCGCCGAGCAGATCGCCGCGCGCTGGGAACTGTCGCGCGAGGAGATGGAGGCGTACGCGTACGAGTCGCACCGCCGGGCGATCCACGCCGTCGACACCGGGCGCTTCGAGCGCGAGATCACCCCGTACGAAGGGGTCGCCGTCGACGAGGGGCCGCGCAGGGACACCACGCCCGAGCGGATGGCCGGGCTCCAGCCCCTGGTGCCCGGCGGCAGGCTCACCGCGGCCCTGGCCTCCCAGATCTCCGACGGCGCCGCCGCGCTGCTCGTCGCCTCCGAGCGGGCGGTACGCGACCACGGCTTCACCCCGCGCGCCCGGGTGCACCACCTGTCGGTACGCGCCGCCGACCCGATCATGATGCTCGCCGCGCCCATCCCGGCCACCGCGCACGCGCTGGGCAGGACCGGGATGGACATCGCCGACCTCGACGCCGTCGAGATCAACGAGGCGTTCGCCCCGGTCGTGCTGGCCTGGCTGAAGGAGACCGGCGCCGACCCGGCCACGGTCAACCCCAACGGCGGCGCGATCGCGCTCGGCCACCCGCTCGGCGCCACCGGCGCGGTGCTGGCCGTCAAGCTGCTGCACGAGCTGGACCGCGTCGGCGGCCGCTACGGGCTGCAGACCATGTGCGAAGGCGGCGGGCAGGCGAACGTCACCATCATCGAGCGGCTCGGGGGTACACCATGACGTATGGCCAACCCCTTCACACTGGGCGTCGCCTCGGGTGAGCCACTGCCCGACGGCGTCATGCTCTGGACGCGATTAGCCGTCGACCCGGTACACCCCGACCCCAAGCGCCCGGGCGGCATGGCGCCCAGGGCCGTCGAGGTGCGCTGGCAACTGGCCGAGGACGAGCGCTTCACCAGGAACCTGCGCCAGGGCTCCATCCAGGCGCTGCCGGTCTGGGCGCACAGCGTGCACGTCAGGGCGGCCGGGCTGCGGCCGGGCGCCGACTACTTCTACCGGTTCAGGACAGGCAACCAGCACAGCCCCACCGGGCGCACCAGGACCGCCGACGACCCCGACTCGACCCGCCCGGTGCGCTTCGCCGTCGCCGACTGCCAGCGTTACGAGCACGGCCTCTACACCGCCTACCGCCACCTGGCGGGCGAGCGGCCCGACGTGGTCTTCCACGTCGGCGACTACATCTACGAGCTGCGCGAGTCGGCACGCACCGTGCGCAGGCTCGAACCGCCCAGGCGCGAGACCGTCACCCTGCACGAGTACCGCAACCGCCACGCCCGCTACAAGAGCGACCCCGACCTGCAGGCCGCGCACGCCGCCGCGCCCTGGGTGCCGGTCTGGGACGACCACGAGGTGCTCGACAACTACCGGGGCAGGGGCGACGGCTCGGCGGCCTTCCTCAAGCGCAGGGGCGCGGCCTACCAGGCGTACTACGAGCACATGCCGCTGCGGGTGCGCCCGCGCGACGGGGCGCTGCAGATGTACCGCAGGCGCACCTACGGGATGATCGCCGACTTCCTGGCGCTCGACACGCGCCAGCACCGCGACGCCACCCACATGCTCGGCCCGGCGCAGGAGGAGTGGCTGCTGACCCGGCTGCGCACCAGCCCGGTCAGGTGGCGGATCCTCATCCAGCCGCTGTTCTTCGCCCGCAGGTTCGTGCCCGGGCCGCCGCCGAACCTGCGCCGCGACTCCTGGGACGGCCACCCGGAGCAACGCGCCCGCATCCTCGCCGCGGGGGCGCCCGGCCTGGTGGTGTTCAGCGGCGACGTGCACAACGCCTGGGCGGCCGAGCTCAAGTCCGACTTCCTCGATCCGGCCGCCGCGACGGTCGGCGTCGAGTTCGTGGCCAGCGCGATCAGCAGTCTTCCGCCCGCCACGGACGTGCCCGCCGTGCTGTCGGCCAACCCGCATCTGCGCTTCTTCGACGGCCGTCGCGGCTACCTCTCCTGCACCGCCGGTCCCACGGATCTGCGGGTGGCGTACCGGGCGGTCGACTTCGTGGACGTCCCGGGGGCCCCATTGCGGACGGCCGCTGAATTCGTCACCGAAGGAAGTGGGCTGACGTTCGAAAATGCCTCTAGCAAATAGGAAACTTTCCTATTAGATTTCGGGTCATGCCCAAGAGCGCTGACCTGCTTCGCCTGGCCGACGCCGTACTTTTCCCAGGCTTCGTGGGAAAGACGCCCCCTGACTGGCTCCGCCGACGGCTCGGCGAAGGACTCGCAGGAGTGGTGCTCTTCTCCCGCAACATCGCCGATCCCGCGCAGGTCGCCCGGCTGACCGCCGCGCTGCGCGCGGAGAACCCCGCGGTACTCGTCGGAACCGACGAGGAATCGGGCGAGGTCACCAGGCTGGAGGTGAGCACGGGCAGCACCCGCCCAGGCGGCTACGCGCTCGGCGTCGTGGACGACGTGGCGCTGACCGAGGCCCTGGCCTGCGACCTCGGCACGGACCTGGCCGCGGCCGGCATCACCATCGACTTCGCCCCCTCGGCCGACGTCAACTCCAACCCGGACAACCCGGTCATCGGACTGCGGGCCTTCGGCGCCGACCCCGCGCTGGTCGCCCGGCACACCAGGGCGTTCATCCGCGGCCTGCAGTCCACCGGCGTGGCGGCCTGCGCCAAGCACTTCCCCGGTCACGGCGACACCTCGGTCGACTCGCACCACGGTGTCCCCGTGGTGGCCAGCGAGGGCATCGAGGAAGCGCTCCGCCCTTTCCGCGAAGCGATCAAGGAGGGGGTCAAGTCCATCATGACCGGCCATCTCCTGGTGCCCACGTACGACGCCGAGCTGCCGGCCACGCTGAGCCCCAAGGTGCTCACCGGGCTGCTGCGCGAAGAGCTCGGCTTCCAAGGAATGATCATCACTGACGGCATCGAGATGGCCGCCGTCTCCGGCGCGTACGGGATCGGCGGGGCCTCCGCCCGCGCCATCGCCGCCGGGGCCGACGCGGTCTGCATCGGCGGCGAGAACTCCGACGAGGCCACCGCGATCAGCGTGCGTGACGCCATCGTGGACGCCGTCATCTCAGGACTGCTGCCCGAGGAGCGGCTGGCCGACGCCGCTCGCAGGGTCCGCGAGCTGGCCGACTGGGCCGGCTCCTCGGGCAGCATCGCCGACCGGAACGGCCACATCGGCCTCGCCGCCGCGCGCCGCGCGGTCCGGATCACCCGCAGGTCCACCGCGCCGGTGCTGCCGTTCACCGCGGCCGCGCACGTGATCGAGCTGGCGCCGGAGATGAACCTGGCCATCGACAAGGGCACCCCGTGGGGCGTCGGCGAGCCGCTGGGCAAGCTGCTGCCGGGCACCGAGGTCACCAGGCTCGCGGCCGGCGAGACGACGGGCGCCAGGCTGGAGGGGCTGATCAGCGAGGCCGCCCGGCGTCCGCTCGTGGTCGTGGTGCGCGACGTGCACCGCTACGCCTGGCAGAGCGAGGCGCTGCGCCACCTGCTCAGCGCCCGTCCCGACGCGGTCGTGGTGGAGATGGGCCTGCCCGCCCGCTCCGACCTGGGCGCGGTGCACATCGCCACGTACGGCTCGGCCGCCGTGTGCGGCCAGGCGGCGGCCGAGGTGATCACCGGTACCCTGTGACGTCGTGGACTTCGACGGCGAGGATCTCTCACACGCGGCGCTGACGGACCGGCTCTCCGGTGACGAGCCGCACGTCTTCCGCGGCTGCGACCTCACCGAGGCCGACCTGTGGGGCGCCGCGCTGGCCGGGGCCAGGTTCGAGTCGTGTGTGCTCGACCAGACCGACTTCCGCAAGGCCGACCTCGACGGCGCGGTGTTCACCGGCGGCGGCGGGATGCGGGTCAGGTTCAGCGACGCCGACCTGATCGACGCCGTGTTCACGGACGTGGACCTGTCGTCGGCCCAGTTCGGCGGCGCGCTGCTGACCGACGCGTCGTTCACCGGCTGCCGGCTGATCGGCGCGTCGTTCACCGCCTCGCGGGGCACCGGGTTCAAGCTCGCGCGCTCGAACCTCACCATGGCGAACCTGGGCGGCTGCTCGTTCCGCGGCGAGCTGATCGAGGGCGTGCGCTTCGACGAGGCCGACCTGTCCGGCTGCGACTTCACCGAGACGGCGTTCAGCGACTGCAGGCTGCGCGAGTCGAAGCTGCTCAGGACCGTGTTCACCGGCGCCGACCTGCGCGGCGCCGACCTCGGCGAGCTCGACGACGCCCGGCTGCGCGCGCTGGCCGGCGCGACCGTCAACCAGGCCCAGGCGGCGGCCATCCTTGCCGCCAGGGGGATCAGCGTGGTGTGACCCGGTCGCCCGGCAGGCGGGCGAGCGTGGTCTCGGCCTCCGCCATGATCCGCTCGATCAGCTCGCGGCACGACGGCAGGTCGCCGAGCACGCCCACCACCTGGCCGGCCGCCAGCACCCCCAGGTCCGCCCGGCCGTCGACCATGGCGGCGCGCAGCAACATCGGCGTGTTGGCCGCCTGCAGCACCTGGGCCCAGGTCAGCTCCCTGCCGCGGCGCATCCTGCGGCCCTCGCCGATCAGCCGCGCCCACGACAGGCCGGACAGCCGCTTGAACCTGGCGCCGTTCACCACGGCCCGCAGCAGCCTGGTGCGTTCGAGCCCGGCCACGAACGGGGTCTTGATCACCCGGTGCGGCACGCCGTCGACGCGGGTGGTGACCACGGTCTCCGCGGCGTCCAGGTAGACCCGTTTGACGGCGTCGGGCACCGGCGAGTCGCTGGTCAGCAGGAACCTGGTGCCCATCGCGATCCCGCAGGCCCCGTACGCCAGCGCGGCCACCAGCCCGCGGCCGTCGAAGAAGCCGCCAGCCGCGATCACCGGGAGGTCCACCGCGTCCACCACCTGGGGCAGCAGCAGCGTGGTGGCCAGCGGCCCGGTGTGCCCGCCGCCCTCGCCGCCCTGCACGATGACCGCGTCCGCGCCCCAGGCGGCCACCTTCTCGGCGTGCCTGCGCGCCCCGACGGACGGGATCGTCACCACCCCGGCGTCCTTGAGCCTGGCGATCAGCTCCCGCCTGGGCGCCAGCGCGAACGACGCCACCCGCACGCCCTCCCTGACCAGCACCTCGGCCCGCTCGGCGGCGTCGGCGGCGTCGGCGCGCAGGTTCACCCCGAACGGCCGGTCCGTGCGCCGCTTGACCCGCCTGATCGCCTCGGTCATCTCGGGCACGGACATGGTCGCCGCCGCGATGATCCCGAGGCCGCCCGCCTCGGACGTGGCCGCCGCCAGCCGGGCGCCGGCCACGTACCCCATGCCGGTCTGCACGATCGGGTGCCGGCAGCCGACCAGCTCGGTCAGCGCGGTCCTCACGCGGCCACCTCGCGCAGCCGCGCGCCTGCCGGGTCGAGCACCTCGTCGAGCAGCCGCCGCTCCTCCTCGGTCGGTTCCCTGGTCTCCGGGACGTGCGCGGGCACGTGCAGCTCGAACCCGGTGGCGGCGACCACCTCGGCCACGCTCACCCCCGGATGCGCCGACACCAGCCGCATCGTGCCGCCGGGGCCGCCGAAGTCCAGCACGGCCAGGTTCGTCACCACCCGGCGCAGGTCGTACGCGCCCCGGTCGGTGCCGACGCCGCTGACCACGTCCACCTCCGGCACGAACACGCGGGGGGAGTGGCGCGGGATCCAGTAGCTCGTCGGGTCGCAGCGCGTGTTGCCCGGCGCGCCGCGCACCCCGAGCAGCTGCGCCTTGGGCCGCGCCCAGTCGCCGATGCACGAGATGTTCGTGTTGCCGTACCTGTCGATCTGGCTCGCGCCCAGCATCACGTGGCGGCGGCCGTTCAGCACCAGCCACAGGTGGTCGCGGAACGGCAGCCAGCCCTCCACCGCAGCCGGCGCCGCGCCCAGCGCGGGCACGTCCGCGGTGAGCAGGCAGGTGCCGTCGTGCGTGAGGAGGTCCGGCTCGAACGTCAGCCTGGCCAGCCGGGCCGCCAGCACCGTGATCGCGCCGCCGATGCCGGCCGCGACGATCTCGCCGTCGCCCCTGAACGCCTCCGCGCACGCCACCACGCACACGTCAGCCCTGCTCATGGAACTCCTCCCAGGGGGTCTCGACGTAACGCCGCTGCAGCTCCTCGTCGCGCCCGTAGTCCGGCTCGCACGAGGTGAAGGACGCCCCGCCGGGGGCCTCCACCACGCCCGTCACCATCGACCTGCTGATCAGCAGCGACTGGACCGGGCCCTCCTTCAGCAGGTCCGCGGTGTCCACCAGCCGCTCGCACGAGACGTAGCAGCGGGTCGCGGCCTTGGCGTACAGGTCGTCGAAGTACGGATCGGGCCCCAGGTACTGGGCGTTGCCCCGGCGGTCGGCCCGGTTGACGTGCACCAGGGCCACGTCCATGGTCAGCGCGGGCACCGCGATCAGCTCCTCGCCGCCGGCGTACGGCGAGCGCACGGTACGCAGCTCCGGGTTGATCCGCAGCACGTCCGAGCCCAGCCCGGCCCTGGTCGGCAGGAACGGCAGCCGGTGCGCCCCGGCGAGCAGGCCGAACATGAACATGCCCTCGTCGTACTCGGTGAACTCGATCTCGCCCGCCTGCCTGGCCGCCCTGAAGTGGGGTTCGAGCGGGATGCTGTCGAGCGTGACGAACGGGGCCACCACCCGGCGCACCTTCTTGGCCGCGCACAACATGCCGACGTCCGCGCCGCCGTACGAGACGATCGTCAGGTCCCTGACGGGGGAGCGCAGCAGGCCGTGCACCAGCGCCATCGGCTTGCGCCGCGAGCCCCAGCCGCCGATCCCGACCGTCATCCCGCTCTCCACCGTGGCGGCGACCTCCGCCACGGTCATGACCTTGTCGCCCACTGGCCCTCCACGAAGCTCAACGGCCCTCCACGATGCTCAACAGCCCTCCACTGCTCAACGGCCCTCCACGAAGCGGTCACGGTGCTCGTCGCCGGCGCCCATCAGGTTCAGCTCGAACGTGAAGCCCTGCTCGAAGCGGTAGCTGCGCTTGACGTCGATGGGGTCGATGCCGTTCAGCGACTCCTTGGCCCGCCTGATCACGTACGGGTCCTTGGCCGCGATCTGCCCGGCCACCTCCAGCGCCGCGTCGCGCAGCTTGTCGCGCGGCACCACCTCCAGCACCGTGCCGAACGCGTGCAGCTCGGCCGCCGTCACGTTCCTGCAGGTGTAGACCATCGCCCGCATGAGCTGCTGGGGCACCAGCCGGCTCAGGTGGGTGGCCGCGCCGAGCGCGCCCCGGTCCACCTCGGGCAGGCCGAAGTAGGCGTCGTCGCTGGCCAGCACGATGTCGGCGGTGCCGGCCAGGCCCACGCCGCCGCCCAGGCAGAACCCGTGCACCGCGGCGATCACCGGCACCGCGCACTCGTAGACCGCCGCGAACGCCGCGTAACACTCCCTGTTGGCCCCGACCAGCGCCTCGAACCCGGCGCTCGCCTGCATCTCCTTGATGTCCACGCCCGCGTTGAACCCGCGTCCCTCGGCCCGCAGCACGACCGCGCGGGTGGCCGGGTCGCGCCCGGCCCGCTCGACCGTCCGCGCCAGCTCACGCCATCCGGCGACGGTCAGCGCGTTGACCGGCGGCACGTCCATCACGATCTCGGCCACCGGGCCTGCTCGCAGGGTGATTCCCACCGGACCCCCTAGATGCACCTAACGCTTGCTTGGTACGGTAGCACCCGTGACCGTGACTTACGACTACGCCGGCAAGACCGTGCTGGTGACCGGCGGCACCAAGGGGCTGGGCGCCGGCATCGCCCGCGCCTTCCACGCGGCCGGGGCCGAGGTCGTGATCTGCGCCCGCGGCCCGGCGGCGGTGGACGGCACCAGGTTCGTCCAGGCCGACGTGCGCGACCCGCAGGACGTCGAGCGGCTGTTCGCCGGCCTGGACCGGCTGGACGTCGTGGTCAACAACGCCGGCGGCTCGCCGCCCGCGCCCCTGGCGTCCACCTCGCCCCGGCTGCACGCCCGGGTCGTCGAGCTCAACCTCACCGCGCCGCTGCTGGTCGCGCAGCGCGCGTACCCGCTGCTCGCCGCCTCGGGCGGGTCGATCGTGATGATCGGCAGCGCCAGTGGCGCCCGACCGTCGCCCGGCACCTCCGCCTACGGCGCGGCCAAGGCCGGGCTGCACCATCTGGCCCGCTGCCTGGCCGCGGAGTGGGCGCCGGACGTCCGCGTCAACACGCTCGTGGTCGGCCTGGCGGCCACCGAGACCGCCGCGCCGCACTACGGCGAAGGCGACGGGATGGGCGCCTGCGTCCCGGCCGGCCGGATCGCCACCCCCGCCGACGTGGCCGAGGCGTGCCTGTGGCTGGCGGCCGCCCCCCGCTACATCACCGGCGCTCAGGTGACCGTGGACGGCGGCGGCGAAATCCCCGCCTGGCAACACCTGGTTTCCCACGCCGATTCCTGATATTTCTGCATGATCCTGCTGCTTGGCCCTTTCCGGGAGGTCTGTGTGGGAATCTGCGATGGCCGAGTAGTGATCGTGACAGGCGCCGGACGCGGCATCGGAAGGGAACACGCGCTCGAATTCGCCAGACAGGGCGCCAAGGTCGTGGTCAACGACCTCGGCACCGGACGAACCGGCGAAGGCGCCAGCGGCGACCCCGCGCTGGAGGTGGCCGAGGAGATCCGCGACCTCGGCGGCCAGGCGGTCGCCAACAGCGACGACGTGGCCGACTGGGCCGGCGCCGCCCGCCTGGTCAAGACCGCGCTCAGCGCCTACGGCAGGCTCGACACCCTGGTGAACAACGCCGGATTCCTGCGCGACAGGATGCTCGTCTCCATGACGGAACAGGACTGGGACGACGTCGTCAGAGTGCACATGAAAGGCCACTTCCTGCCGCTGCGCCACGCGGCCGGGCACTGGCGCGAGCGCAGCAAGGCCGGCGAGCGGGTCGACGCCCGGGTGATCAACACCTCCTCCGGCGCCGGCCTGATGGGCAGCGTCGGCCAGGCCAACTACGCCGCCGCCAAGGCCGGGATCGTCGCGCTCACCCAGGTCGCCGCCGCCGAACTGGCCAGGTACGGCGTGCGCGTCAACGCCATCGCCCCCGCCGCGCGCACCCGCATGACCGAGGAGGTCTTCGCCGCCACCATGGAACGGCCGCCGACCGGCTTCGACCCGATGCACCCGGCGAACGTGGCGCCGCTGGTCGTCTGGCTCGGCTCGGCCGGCTCGGGGCACGTGACGGGCCGCGTCTTCGAGGTCGAGGGCGGCACGATCGCGCTGGCCACCGGCTGGCGGCACGGCCCGCGCGCCGAACGCGCGGAACGCTGGTCGCCCGCGGACGTCGGCGCCGCCGTCGACGGTCTGCTCCGGGCCGCCCCGCACCCGGAACCGGTCTACGGCGCCTGAACGCCACGACCTGTGGTCCCTGCGGCGTGCGAACCCCTAAGGCCCGCGAACCCCTACGGCTGGGGCACGCGGTCGAGCACGAAGTCGCCGGCCGCCAGCCGTTCCGACAGCCGCGCCGCGGTCTCCTCGGGCGTCAGCCCGGTCGAGTCGAAGACGTGCGGCTCCAGCGCGCCCAACTCGGCGAACTGGCGGTACATGTGCAGCACCGGCATCGGGTCGGTGAGCTCGTCCGCGCTCCTGGCGGTCGCCCTGGCCAGTGTGGTCTCCTCGTCGGGCCGCAGCACGACGTAGCGCAGCCGCCCGCGGGCGTGCGACAGGAACGCCCCGACGAACCACGGGCCGATCACGCCGTCGACCACCACGTGGTAGCCGCCACCCGCGTACCCGGCCGCGGCCCCGGCCAGGACGTCGACGACCGTCTCGTTCTGCACCCGGGCCTCCGGCAGGTACGGCTCGACGTAGCCCTTGCGGATGTAGCGGTAGAAGTCGTCGGTGTGCAGGTGCACCCCGCGCTCGGCCCGATCGACCAGCAACCGGGCCACCGTGGACTTCCCCGCCCCCGGCGGCCCCGACAGAATCACCACGTCCATGGGTCCCAGTCTGCCGCTACCGCACCAGGCCGGGCATCACCACCCCGCTCTCCGCGGGCAGCGTGAACAGCTCCCTGGTCGCGCCCGTCCGCACGTTCAGCGCGTACGCCCGGGGCCGCTCCGCCCGCCGGACCGGCTCGGGAGACGTGGCCACCACGGTCAGCTCGGCGTCGTTCAGCCACGCGCCCAGCCAGGTCGGGCGCAGCCCCTCCGCCAGTCCGGAGATCGGCACCCGGGTCTCGCCGCCGCCGGACAGCGCGTCGAACGTGACGACGGTCCCGTCCTTCTGGATCATCGGGGTCCGGTCGCGGTCGTAGGACTGGCCGAGCCGGGCCAGCGTGCGCCCGTCGGGGGCGAGCGCGCTGAACTCGTAGGTGAACGCGTCGACGGTGATCGGGTCGTGGCCGAGCACCTGGACGCGCGTGGTGCTGTCGAAGGGCCTGGCCAGCACGACGGGACCGGCGCCGTCGGCCACGCTCACCGGCCACCAGCCGCGCTTGAGCCTGGTCGTGGTGCCGCGTTCCACGTCCACCAGCGCGTCCGGCTCGGCGCCGCTCCAGCCGGTGGCGACGAACCGCAGCCCGTCGGGTGACAGCCGCAGGACGGGCTCCCGCGTGACGTCCGGGGCGCCGCGCCTGGGCGAGGTCCAGATCCGGCCGCTGGCCAGGTCGCGCACGACCACGGCGCGGCGTTCCCCGCTGTAGTAGGCGATCCTGCGGCCGTCCGCGGTCACCTGGAGCGGCCCGTCGTCCACCCGCAGCTCGTAGGTCTCGCCCGCGCGCGTCACGAGCCGCCACGAGGGCTTCTCCGGCGGCACGCGGTCACCGCGCTGCGTCCGGTACAGGTGCCGCAGCGGGCCGACGCCCTCGGCGGGCAGCGGCGGCGCGGTGGTCTCCGGCGGGATCATGACGATCGGCGGCTCGGCCCGCAGCTCGGCGACGAGCACGCCGCCGCCGCCGGCCAGCAGCGCGGTGGCCGCCGCCGCGGACACCGCCAGCCGCACCGCGCGCCTCCTGCGCGCGCCCTTGACGGCCCGCTCGGCCAGGTTCACCGCCGGCGCCTGCTCGGCCAGGTCGCGCAGATCGTCACGCAGCGTGCTGTTCATCGGTACGCCTCCTGCGGGGTCAGCGCGCGCAGCTTGGCCAGCGCGTAGTTCGTCTGGCTCTTGACCGTGCCGACCGCGACGCCCATGAGCTCGGCCGTCTCCTGCTCGGTGCGGTCCTCGTAGAAGCGCAGCACGATCACCGCGCGCTGCTTCGGGGTGAGCTCGGCCAGCGCGTGGCGCAGGGCCAGCCGGCGCACGGTGGCCTCGTCGTGCGGCTGCCCGGGCTCGGCCAGTTCGGTGAGCTCGGGCAGCCCGGCGCCGGCCAGCTCGGGCCGCCGGCGCCTGCGCCAGGAGATGGTCTGGTTGACCAGCGCCTTGCGCGCGTACGCCTCGGGGTTGCCGCCGTCGGCGAGCTTGCGCCAGTGCCCGGCGACCCGGGTGAGGACGGTCTGGAGCAGGTCCTCGGCGAGATGGGAGTCCCGGTGAGCAGATACGCCGTGCGCATCAGCGACTGCTGGCGGGCCCGCACGAACTCGTGGAACCCCTCATATCGGTCCATGTACTGGAATAACTCCGCGAGCCCGTGCGAGGTTGGAAAGCGTAGCGATTCAGCGCATCGACGAGCGAGCGGTCGGGGCGAGGCGCAGGCGGCGCGGGGGAGCGGTGAGGCGGGACTCCAATCCCGGCAGCTCGATCTCCCGCTCGTCGCCCGGGTCGGCGAAGCGGGCGAGCCAGACGAACACGTTCTCGCCGGCCCTGACGGGGAGCGCGGAGAAGGTGTTCTCCGCGTGCTCGGTCTCCAGGCAGGCGAACGGAGGCACGCCCGCCTCGGTCAGCACCGGCACGGCGGTCTTGGCGAAGAACTCGGCGAAGCCGGGCACGTGCCCTGGTTCGACGTGGTAGATCGTGGCGACGTAGCGGGCGGCCGGCGTCTCGTTCGCGCCGACGGGCGGACGGTCCCAGGCGGGGATCGGGATGGCCGAGCGCAGCAGCAGGACGTCGTCGGAGTCGATCATCGTGGCGTTGGCGGCGTCCCGGTGCGCCCGCCAGACCGGGCCGGAGTAGAACGCGGTCAGCGCGGCGTGCCGAGTGGCCATGTCCGGAAATCCGCGGATCCAGGGGAACGTGTCCGGCGCGTCCGGATCCCGGAAGGTGCCGGCGATGCGCATGCCCACCGCCTCCTGCGGCTCCACGAACTCGCGCTCGAACAGCTCGATCAGCGTCTCACGTCGTCCCGGGTGCAGCGTGTAGCGGCGCAACTCATAGATCATGCCCGGACGGTAGACCCCTTTCACTGACAGGGTCTGTCAGCGACAAAGGCGGAACAAAATTCTAATTACTTAGAGCTATCGATCGACAACTCTTAGTTATAAGGTCACAGGGACGGCTGAGCACCAAGGGGCCCCGGTGTCCGGTCGTCTCACAGGTACCCCGCCTGGCGAAGGAGCGGAATGATCAAGAAGCTGTGCGGAACGGCGGCCGTCGTGGCAACGGCAGCCGGTGTCGCACTGTTCGCCGCGCCCGCCCATGCCGATGTCCGGGCCGATGACTGGTCCGGCAACTGGAGCGGAAACAGCGAATCCTGGCAGTCCGGAAACAACCTGTCGGACATCGTCCTCGACAACGAGGGCGACGACGGTTCGACCAACCTGAACAACGTCAACGGGGTCGCCACCACCGCCGCCGACGGCGGTTTCGCGGTGACCTACATCTTCTACTGACGACCAGGACCTTCCCATCAGTCAGAAGTTCGATCGCAACCCTCATCGAAAGGACCTCGAAATGATCAAGAAGCTCTGCGCGACCGGTATCGTCGTCGCCGCCGCCGGTGTCACGCTCCTGGCCGCGCCGGCCCACGCCGACACGCACGCGGGCAACGCCGGCTCGAACCACGAGTCCTCGCAGTCGGGCAACAACATCAGCGAGGTCGTCCTGAGCAACGTCGGCGGGCACGGCGCGACCAACGTGAACAACGTCAACGGCAACGCCACCACGGCCGCCGACGGCAGCGACATCGACGTCTCGGCCTGGCTCGACTAGGCCGCACCCCGGCGCGCCGTGATCCGCCAGAGCACGGACGCGCCCCCGAGGACCCGCCGGACGATCGCCCACGATTGGTCAGCGGATGACGCGAGCCAGGCCGAATTGGCCTGGCTCGCGGCGTATTAGCATCTCTGGATGGCTATCTGTGCATATGTGACGTTCGATGACCGTGATGGCAGTGACGACGAGCGGGACCACGCGCTCGCCGCCTGGGCTGCGGCCGGCATCGCGGGGCGGATCGAGCGCTGGGACGACCCCGCGGTCGACTGGAGCGGTTACGACGCCGTGGTCGTCCGATCGGTCTGGGACTACATCGACCGGCGTGCCGAGTTCCTCGACTGGGCCCGCTCGGTGGAGTCGCGCACGCGGCTGCTCAACCCGGTCTCGGTGATCGAGACCAACACGGACAAGACGTATCTGCGAGACCTCGGCGTGCCGACCGTGCCGACGCACTGGTCGTCCGACGGGCTGCCGTCCTGGGACGAGTACGTCGTCAAGCCCGCCATCTCGGCCGGCGCCCGCGACACCACCCGCACCACCTCGCGCGACGAGGCCCGGGCCAGGGCCGCCGCGCTGGAGGCGGCCGGGCGCACGCCGATGGTCCAGCCGTACCTCGACATGGTCGAGTCGGAGGGCGAGACCTCGCTGCTGTACTTCAACCGCCGCTTCAGCCACGCCGTGCGCCGCAACCCCATGCTCGCGCCCGGCATGACCTACGAGGACAACGCCCGCGCCCAGCTCCGCCCGCCCGCGCCCGACCAGGTCGAGCTGGCCGAGAAGGTGCTCGCGACCATTCCGCGTGAACTGCTGTACGCCAGGATCGACCTGGTCAGGCTGCCGGACGGGACTCCGGTGGTGATCGAGGTGGAGCTGACCGAGCCGTACCTGTTCCTGCGCTACGAGCCGCACGCCCCCGCCAACTTCGCCCGCGCCCTGGGCGAACTCCTCGGCTGACGGGTCGGCTCTCGACCGGCAGCCGACAGCGCGTCAGCAGGAGATGCCGCCGTCGACCGGGATGATCGTCCCGGTCAGGTAGGCGCCGGCCCGCGAGGCCAGGAAGATCGCCGCCCCGGCCATGTCGTCGGGGCGGCCGATGCGCCCGAGCGGCACGTTCGAGGCGATGATCTGCCGGGTGTCCGGGTCGTCCAGCGCGAAGGCCATCATCTTCGACTCGAACGGCCCCGGCGCGATGGCGTTGACCGTGATGTGCTGGTCGGCCAGGTGCCTGGCCAGATGCCGGGTGAGCATGTGCACCGCCGACTTGGTGGACGAGTAGGCGTAGCTGGGCAGCGCGGGCACCCTGAGCCCGTCGATCGACCCGATGTTGATCACCCGGGCCGGGTCGTCGGCGCTCGCCGCCTCGCGCAGCCGGGGCAGGAACTGCCGCGTCAGGTGGAACACGCCCTTGACGTTGATGTCCCAGAGCTTGTCGAAGGCGTGCTCCGGGTACTCCTCCAGCGGCGCGCCCCAGGTCGCGCCCGCGTTGTTCACCAGCACGTGCAGCGGCCCGCCGACCGCGTCGACCAGCGCCGCGACGCCGTCGGACGTCGACAGGTCCGCCGGCACGGCGACGCAGCCCAGCTCGGCGGCGGTCTTCTCGACCTCGGCCGTTTTACGCGCGGAGATGTACACGTTCGCGCCCGCGGCCACGAACCCCGACGCGATCATGCGGCCGATGCCCCGCGAGCCACCGGTGACGACGACGGTCTTGCCTTCCACCGAGAACAGAGTCATGTTCCGGAAGCATGCCATACCAACCGGTCGGTCGTCACGGCGGCGGCCTCGGCCGATCGGTCCGGCCCGCCGTCACGTCAGTAGCCGTTGTCCTTCACCCACAGCCGCAGCAGGCCGCGGAAGTGCTCGATGAACAGCTCCCGCTCGTGCGGCGGATACATCCCGGTCACCGTCTCCACCAGCAGCCGGTCGAAGTCCGGCCCGGCCACCCACTCCAGCACCACCTCGTCCAGATGGGACAGCCGCTCGGCGCAGAACTCCCGGTACCGGTCGGTCTCGAAGTACTTGTCCGCCAGCCGCCGGTACTCCGCCAGCCGTTCCTCGTACGAGCCGGTGACCGCGAAGTAGTCGCGCGTGTCGAGGTCGATCCTGGGCCGGCGGCCGGTGGCCACGCAGAAGACGCTCCAGCGCACCAGCGCCTTGATCGCCCAGGGGAAGTAGTAGTGCAGGCTGGTCAGCGCGACGTCGGGGCAGGCGTTGGCGTAGTCGATCGGATGGACGTCGGCGCCCTTGATCAGCGTCTCGCAGGAGTTGAACTCCCATCGGAAGAACGCGTTCACCAGCCGTCCGATCGTCACCACCTCTTCACCCACCGACGGGCTGAGGAACTGGTGGTCCACGGCGTAGCGGGCGTGCATCGGCTCGTCCGGGCGGAAGCGCATGACCATCGTCTCCGCGCCGATCGTCAGTGAACGGGCGAACGCGTCGTATCCCTCGACCGCCCGCTGCAGGTGCATGAGCATCTCGCCGCTCTGGTCGTAGGCCCGGTGCAGCTCGTCGCGGTCGCGCACCAGCGACACCCCGCGCCACGCCCCGCCGTCGTACGGCTTCATGAACAGCGGATAGCCGATGCGCTCGGCGACCGCGTCCAGGTCGAACGAGCGGTTGTAGCGCGTCGCGGTGTAGGCGTAACGCGCGTTGTCGACCGGGTTCTTGTACGGCACCAGCACCGTCTCCGGGACCTTCAGTCCGAGCCGCATCATCGCGCAGTAGGCGGTGTGCTTCTCCATGGACTGGAACGTGAACGGGCTGTTCAGCACGTACACGTCGTCCATCATGGCGATCTTCTTCAGCCACTCGCGCGGGTGGTAGTACCAGTACGCCAGCCGGTCGATCACCAGGTCGTGCCGTGGCCGGTCACGCAGGTCGAACGGCTCGATCGTGATGCGCTCCACGTCGAACCGGCCCACCCCCTCGATCGGCCCGAGCCGCCGCAGCACGGTCTCGAACGCCGACGGCCAGTCCTCCTCGGTGCCCAGCAATAACCCCAGGAGATGGCGTTTCACGGTGGTCCTCCTTCCAAGACCCCCCTCCGCTGCCCACCCGGCCGTCCTTCTATCCGCGTGTCAGACCCCGGGCAGGCCGCCGTTGCGGAACAGGTCGACGAAACGCTGGTGGTCTTCACGGGCCCGCAGGCCGTAGCGGTGCGCGAAGTCCACCAGCATCCCGGTGAAGCTGGCCCGGTCGCCGCCGATCACCGCCACGATCGCCTCCTCGGTTGAGAAGTCCACCAGGTCGTGGCTGGACTCGTCGTCGGCCACGGAGTGCATGCGGGCCACCGCGCGGCCCAGGTCGCGCACGATCGAGCGCAGCTCGTCCGGCTCGTTGACGTCGTCCCAGTCGAGGTCGGCCGAGTACGGCGACACCTCCGCCACCAGCTGCCCGATCCCGTGCAGGGTCGTGTACCCGAGCCACGGGTCGGCGTACGCCTGCAGCGCCCGCTGCGACTCGGCCGTGCGGTGCCCCTGGTGCAGGAAGTACCCGGCCACCCGCTCGTCGGCGACGTGCCGCGCTACGGCGGGCGCCTGCGCCTGCTTCATGTACAGGATGACGTCGTTCTCCAGCGCCTGCGAGCGCCCTTCGAGCAGCAGGTTGTACGACGGCAGCCCGGCGGAGCCGATGCCCACGCCCTTGCGCAGCGCCACGTCCTTGATCACGTGTTCCACCGGGTTGGACGGCGTCGGCAACGTCGTCAGGTAGTCCTCGAACGCGGCGGTCACGGCCCGCCGGGTGTCGTCGTCCACCGGCTCGCGGCCCTCCATCAGCGCGAACCGCCGGTCGTAGTCGTCGATCACGGTCTCGACGTCCAGCATCGCCACCCGCGTGTTCAGCCGCGCGGTCTGCAACACCCGGTGCAGCACGCCGCCGGTGGTGCCGAGCGTGAGCGAGCCGATCGCGTCGTCCCCGCCGTGCGCGAGCCCGGTCAGTTCGGCCAGGTACGCCCCGGCGAAGTCGCGCACCAGGTCGCCGATCGTGTCGTCGGACAGGGCCTTGGCGTAGCCGATGAGCGCGACGCTGGCGGCGAAGCGCTTGAGGTCCCAGATGTAGGGGCCGACGTAGGCCTCGTCGAAGTCGTTGACGTTGAACACCAGCACGCCTGAGGCGTTCATGTAGGTGCCGAAGTTCTCCGCGTGTAGGTCACCGTGGATCCAGACCCGGCTGGTGCGCTCGTCCAGGTAGGAGCGGTCGGCGAAGGCGCCGCTCAGGTCCGCGTAGAACAGGCAGGCACTGCCCCGGTAGAAGGCGAACGGCGAGGCCGCCATCTTCCGGAACTTCCGCCTGAAGGAGGCGGGGTCACGTTTGATCGACTCGCCGAACTCGGTCATCAGGACGTCGAGCAGAAAGGAGGAGCGTGTGCCCATACCCGGGACAGTAAGTCGTCACGCTCCTCCGGACCAGAGGGTTCTCCCCTTGACCGCCGGTCAGGGCACCGGTGCGGGCCCGCTGACCGCCGCACCCGGCCGCACCTTGCCTGGCAGCGCCTTGAGCCCCGTCGCCGTCAGCAGCGCGATCAGCGCGGCGACCAGGACGGACTGCGCGAGCGCCGTCGTCCACAGGACCGCGTTCGGCCCCTCGGGGGCCGTGGCCACGATCAGCGACAGCCGGAACGTCAGCAGCGGCACCCCCAGCACGGCCAGCGCCAGCGCCCAGGACGGCCCGCACCGCCGGGCGAGCACCACCACCCCGGTGACCACGAGGCCGACGATCGCCAGGCCCTGCGGATCCAGCCAGAGATAGGACCAGGCGATCGCCTCCGGGTCGCCGGTCCAGCGGGTGAGCAGGTCGGACAGCGCCCAGTGCGACGAGAGGATCGTCCGCGTGACCACGTCGAACACCACGCCGATCGCGACCGGCAGCAGCGTCAGCCACCACGGGCTGCGCAGCGGCGGCACGTCGGCGTGGAAGCCGAGCAGCAGGGCGATCGCCGGCACCGCGACGCTCAGCAGATAGCCCAGGTCGGACGGCCAGAACGGGTCGATCCACGGCCAGCCGGGCTGGGTGAAGGGATGGATCAGCGCGGGGAGCAGGCCGAGCAGCGCGGCGATCCTGGCCACCCGGACGCGACCACGCATGATCGCGATGAAGGCCACCGCCGAGCAGATCAACGCCCCGCCGCCGAGCTGCGTGATCTTGCCGAAGTTGAGCAGCACCACCGTGGAGCCCGGCGTGAGCACGGCCTCGGAACCGGCTCGCAGCGCACCCGCGCGGATCAGGTCGGCGATCGTGAACACGGCGTAGACGCTCTGGAAGGCCAGGCCGAGCAGCGCGATCAGGCGGACCGTCGCGCCCCAGGCGAAGGAGCGCGGCGCGGAGCCCGCGCCGCCCAGGCGCACCCGCGTGGCCAGCGCCACCACGCTGGCGATCTCGCCCCAGCGCGGCCGGAGGTTCTCCTCGTCCGGCGCGTCGCCGGACATCTCCATGAACGCGGCCACCATCTCCTCCTCCCGCTCGGCGCGGTAGGCGGCGGGCAGCAGGCGCAGCACCGAGCGGTAACGCCGCTCGAGAAGAGACATGGTCACGCGGTGCCTCCCAGCAGACCTCTCAAGAGCGGGCGTCCGGCGCCGCCGCGGCCCGGGCGGGTGGCCGCGGCGCCGCCCGCGGCCCTGGCACTCAGCCGGGCGGTGGCGGCCGCCGCGTTGGCGACCAGGTGCTCGGCCTCCTCGCGCAGGGCTCCCGCGCCGGCGTCGGTCAGCCGGTAGTAGCGGCGCAGCCGGCCCTGCTGCACCTCCTCGCGGTCCAGCTCGACCAGCCCCTCGGCGGCGAGGCGGTCGAGCGCGCCGTACAGGGTGCCGATCTTGAGCTGCACGCGGCCCTGGGAGAGCCGGTCGACCTCCTGGACGATCCCGTAGCCATGGCGAGGCTCGTCCACCAGCGCGGTGAGCGCCAGGAACATGGGCTCCGTTATATTCACGACTCCACTATATCTTGGCGGCCAAGATATCAGGGGTGCTGTGACGAGACCGACACGACCTCGCCGGTCATGTACGAGGAGTAGTCGCTGGCCAGGAAGACGATCACGTTCGCGATCTCCCACGGCTCGGCGGACCGGCCGAACGCCTCACGCGCGGCCAGCTCGGCCAGCAGCTCCTCGCTGGTCACCCTGGCCAGGAACGGATGCACGGCCAGCGACGGCGCGACCGCGTTGACCCGGACGCCGTGCTCGGCGGCCTCCAGCGCGACGCACCTGGTCAGCGCCATCACCCCGGCCTTGGCCGCGGCGTAGTGCGCCTGGCCGCGCTGCGCCCGCCAGCCGACCACCGAGGCGTTGTTCACGATGACGCCGGAGCCCTGGCCGATCATGTGCCGGAGCGCGGCCCTGGTGCAGCGCATGGTGCCGTTGAGCGTCACGTCGACGACCGCGTGCCACTGCTCGTCCGTCATGTCGGCCAGCTCGGCCGTGCCGCCCAGACCGGCGTTGTTGACCACCACGTCGAGCCGCCCGTGCGCCTCGACCACCGCGTCGAACAGCGCGAGCACCTGCGCCTCTGACGTCACGTCGCACGGGACGGCCAGCGGCTTGACGCCGGTGAGCTCGGTCAGCGACTCGGCGGCCTCGCTCAGCCGGCGCTCGTGCCGGTCCGAGACGACGATCGTGGCGCCTTCCTCGGCGCAACGCTTGGCGGTGGCGTAGCCGATGCCGGCGCCCGCGGCCGCGGTCACCAGCGTGACCTTGCCGTCGAGCAGGCCGTGCGCCTTCGGGTAGGACGGGGGCATCCGTGCTCCAATCAGCGGGAACTGAGACTCGGCGGCCTCGGCTCAGCGTGGCCTTGCTCAGCGTGGCAGTCCCAGGGTGCGCTCGGCGATGATGTTGCGCTGGATCTCGCTGGATCCGGCATAGATCGTGTCGGCCCGGCTGAACAGGTAGAGCCGTTGCAGGTCGTTGAGCCCGTCGTCCGTCACGAGCCCGGCCCTGCCCTGCACGGCCTGCGCCAGCTCGCCCAGCCGCCGGTGCCACTCCGACCAGTACAGCTTGGCGATCGACACCTCGGGGCCGCGTTCGCGCAACATCCTGAGCGCGTTGAGCCGCATGATCTCCAGTTCCAGCCAGGCCCGCACGAGCCTGTCGCGCAGGACGGGATCGTCGGCCGCGCCGGTGCGCCTGGCCGTCTCGATCACCCGGTCCAGCTCGCGCCTGAACCCGATCTGCTGGCCCAGCGTCGAGACGCCGCGCTCGTGGCCGAGCGTCGCCATCGCCACCCGCCAGCCCTCGCCCGGCGCGCCCAGGATGTGGCCCGCCGCCGTGCGCGCGCCGTCGAAGAACACCTCGTTGAACTCCGAGGTCCCGGTGAGCTGGACGATCGGCCGCACCTGAACGCCCGGCTGGCGCATCGGCACCAGCAGGTACGACAGCCCCCGGTAACGGTCCCGGCCGGTACGGCAGAGCACGAAACACCAGTCGGCCACGTGCGCCAGGGACGTCCACACCTTCTGCCCGGTGATCACCCACTCGTCCCCGGACAGGTGGGCCTTGGTCTGCACGTTCGCCAGGTCTGAGCCGGCCTCGGGCTCGGAGTAGCCCTGGCACCACAGCTCGTCGCCGCGCTGGATCGGCGGCAGGAAGCGGTCCTTCTGCTCCTCGGTGCCGAACTCCAGGATGGTCGGGCCGATCAGCCCCTCGCCGATGTGGCCGACCCTGGCGGGGGCGTCGGCCCTGGCGTACTCCTCGTGGAAGGCGACCTGGTCGTCGAGCGAGGCGGCGCGGCCGCCGTACTTCTCCGGCCAGCCCAGGCAGGTCCAGCCTGCCCGGCCCAGGTGGCGTTCCCACGCGTGCCTGATCTCGTGGCCCTCGTGCTCGCGGCCGGGCCCGCCGAGGCCGCGCGCGTGCGCGAACTCGCCGGACAGGCTCTCCTCCAGCCAGGCCCGCGCCTGCTCACGCAGGCTCAACGACGTCTCCTGAGGGTTCGACGAAGCCGCCGTACCCGCCGCGGAAGAACACCAGCGGGCCGCCGTCGGCGTACGTGTCGAGCTGGAGCACCCGGGCCACCACGATCACGTGGTCGCCGGCCGGGTGCTCGGCCTCCACCGCGCAGTCGATCCAGGCCAGCGCGCCGTCGAGCACCGGGTTGCCGCCGGGCGAGCCGGTCCAGTCCAGGTCGCGGAACTTGTCGCCGCCCTTGCTCGCCAGTTGCGCGCACACCTGCTGCTGGTGCTCGGCCAGCACGTTCACGGTGACGACCGCGGCGCCGCGGACCCGGGGCCAGCTCGTGCTCGTGTGCGCTACGCAGAACGCCACCAGCGGCGGGCTGAGCGACACCGAGGTGAAGGAGTTGGCGGCCAGGCCGCAGGGCCGGCCGTCGACCGGGTCGAGTGCCGTGATCGCCACCACGCCGGTGGCGAATCTGCCCAGCACCTGCCTGAATCGCCGGCTGTCGACCCCTTGGCCGTCCGTGTGGCCGTTGGCGCTCTGGTGGGTCGGGCCGGTCGGCATGGCGGCTCCGTTGAGAGTTCTGCGCTGATGGGGCTTGGGGAGGCCACGGCAGGCTTCCAGCGCTATCAGCCGGGCAGCGTGTGTGCTCATGGTCGGCTCCTCATCCACCGGGTGCTCCGTATCTTACCAAGCGCTTGCTTGGACGGTAGGCGGATCCCGGAAACCGTGTCAAGCCATATGCCGGATCCGTTGACGTGACGCGAAGCCGCCGCCTACCGTGACGATGTGGCCAAGCGCTTGCTTGATTTTCGCGACAGGACCGCCATCGCCGGCGTCGGCTACACCCCGTTCACCAAGGACTCCGGCGTCAGCACCCTCACCCTGGCCTGCCGCGCGATCCTCGCCGCGCTGGCCGACGCCGGGCTCGCCCCGGACGACGTGGACGGCCTGGCCACCCACCGAGTCGGCGACTCCGCGGCGCCCTCGCTGGTCGCGCCCGCGCTCGGCCTGGACGACCTGACCTGGCACCTGGACCAGTTCGGCGGCGGCAGCGTCTCGCACGCCGTGGTCGGGCAGGCGGCGCTGGCCGTGGCGGCCGGGGTGGCCGAGACCGTGGTCTGCTACCGGGCCATCAACGCCCGCTCGGAGTTCCGGATGGGCGGCACCGGGCGCGGGCTGCCGGTCAGCCCGGAGATCCAATATCAGGCGCCGTACGGATATTTCGCGCCGCCGCAGCAATATGCGATGTACGCCCGCGCCCACATGTTGAAATATGGCACTAAAGCGGAGCATTTCGGGCAATTGGCCGTGACGCAGCGGGCGAATGCCGCGAAGAATCCCCGCGCGCTCATGCGCACGCCGATCACGCTCGACGACTATCTCGGCAGCCGCTGGATCGCCGAGCCGTTCCGGCTGCTCGACTGCTGCCTGGAGACCGACGGGGCGTGCGCGGTGGTCGTCACCACGGCCGAGCGGGCCCGCGCGCTGCGCCGTCCGCCGGTGACGATCAGCGCCGCGGCCTGGGGCGGCGGCACCTCGCACCTGTCGTCCGCGCGCTCCGACCCCACCACCACGGCCGCCGCCGCCCTGGCCCCCCGCCTGTACGCCCAGGCCGGGCTCGGCCCCGGCGAGATCGACGTGGCCGAGATCTACGACTGCTTCACCTACTCGGTGGTGGTCCAGCTGGAGGACTACGGGTTCTGCGCCAAGGGCGAAGGCGGGCCGTTCGTCGCCTCGGGCGCCACCGCGCTGGACGGAACGCTCCCGGTCAACACGCACGGCGGCTTCCTGTCGGAGGGCTACGTCCACGGCATCAACCACATCGCCGAGGCGGTCGCGCAGCTCAGGGGCGAGGCCGGGGACCGCCAGGTGCCCGGCGCCGAAGTGGCGCTGTCGACCGCCCAGCCCGGCTACATCCTGCCCGCCACCTCGGCGCTGATCCTCAAGAGGTCCTAGCCCATGGCCGTGATCCGCCCGGTGCCCGACCGTGATTCCGCCGCCTGGTGGGAGCGCGTGGCCGGGCACGAGTTCGCCGTCCAGCGCTGCGCGTCCTGCGGGCTGCGCCGCTTTCCCGCGCGGGCGTTCTGCGCCGCCTGCCGCGGCGAGGCGTGGCGGTGGGAGCCGGTCGAGCCCGAGGGGGTCGTGGAGAGCTGGATCGTCAGCCACCAGGCGTTCCTGCCGGGCGCCGGCGGGCCGTACGTGGTGGTGATGGTCCGCCTGGCCGCCGTGCCCGGCGCGCTGGTCCACGGGAACTGGCTCGGCGAGGGTGAGCCCCGCTACGGCGGGCGGGTGCGGGCCTGCTTCACCGATGCCGGTGATGACCTGACGCTGGTGAACTGGCGGCCGCTCGACCATGCTCAAGAAGAGTAAGGATGGACGGCGTAAACCCAATTGTCCCACCCTCACGAAGCGGCCCACTGGTTGGGCGCAATGGGTCGATGATGTGACTGTGGGTGCCTCGCGGGCACCCGGACATTGGCGGCAGACGTGAGCGGTACCGACGTGGCGACAGGTTCGGCCGTGAGACCATCGCGGGCCGGCGAGTCCGCGGTGTGCGCGAATTGGCCGTTCGCGGCGAGAAGCCCGCCCTGAGCAGGGGATCGCGATGGAGGAAGGCGCGCCCTGGCGGGCGTGGGGGACCCGCCAGGACGCGCTTCCTGCCCCGTGCGCGGCGACTCCAGGACTCCGGCGAGGGATGGAGTCCTAGACCGTTGGTTCGCGCACGGAGACGGTGGGGGAGCGGGAGAGCTCCGGGCGCCGGTAACGTGCGGCGATGCGTTGAGCTGCACCAACCGGGTCATCGCTGGGGTGCATGACGGGGGCGCCCTCCTCGTTCCAGACAAAGGATCCGTCCTTGCACCACACGGTCAGCTCAGTCAACACCGATAGCACGGACATGCCGTTGCCATTGCTCTGGAAGGTGTGGGTGAATCCCTGGCGTCGCAACGCGTAACGCAGTAAACGTGTTGCTTCACGAGGGTCATGCCAGGGCAGGTATGGCGTACCCGTGCGGACCGGCAACACCTGGCTCTCACCCCCTCACCGGCCTTTAGATGGATTTGTACCAACGAATGGATGGTGCTCCGGCCGAGGGGGTTCGGTCAAGGGGTTGTGGCCTGCTAGAACCAGATCGTCTAAATTGTTGGAACAAAAGGGGTGAAAGTGGCAAGGTCGGTGCTGTATCAGCAGGTGGCTTCGGAATTGAGACGAGCCATCTACTCGGGTGTCCTCGGCCCCGGGGCGCAGCTGCCGACCGAGGCGCAACTCATGGAAGACCATGGGGTAAGCAGGAACACAGTAAGACTGGCCCTGGGAGAGCTCGTCAATGAAGGGCTCGTTACGCGCACGCCGCGGCGCGGTACCGTGGTCAGAGACCGTAGACCGCTGCTGATCTATCCGCAGCGGGAGCTAGAGCCGCAACCAACAGGGGAGCTTCGGGAGGCCTTCGCCTTCGCCGTGACGCAGGAAGGCCGCGCTCCTTCTCAATACATCGAAGTGCTGACGGTTTCTCCCGTCGAGGAGATCGCCAGCAGGTTGGAGTTGGCCGACGGGGAGTTGGCCGTTGTGCGCCGGCGTCTGCGGTTCGTGGACGGCCAGCCGTACAACACCAACGATTCCTACTTTCCCCGTGACCTGGTCGCGGACTCCGAGATCGCCAGGCCCGGCGACATCGCCCGAGGGGCGAACCGGGTCCTGGAGGAGCTCGGGCACGCTCAGGTGCGCGTCGTCGACGACATCTGGGCGAGGATGCCCAACCAGGAGGAGGCCGAGCGCCTCCAACTCGAACTCGGCACACCGGTCATGGTGTACGTCCGAGTCGGCTTCGACGGGGCTGACATGCCTGTGCGTGTCGCGGTGTCGGTGCTACCCGCCGACAAGCATTTGATCAGATACGAGCTCGATCGCCGCTGACGGGCTCGGTTGAAGGGGTGATCCCGCCGGCCGGGTGCAGCGAGAAAGCCGCCTCGCTGGCCTAGGGGAGTTCGTGCATACTCCCCTAAATCCCAATTTATCCATATATATCGGGTTAGGGACCCATTCAGCCCCTCCGCGACATTGCGTCATCACGCTATGTGTCAATGCGGATACCATCGGCAACGAAGGGCTTAATCATGCACACAAACACCCTGCTTCATCCGCTCGCACTCAGACGAGCGGAGCCAGCGGACCTTCCGGGCATCATCAAACTGCTCGCGGACACCGCTGAATGGCTCTATTCGCAGGGGGTGCGGCAGTGGCCGCGCCGCGGCTTCGGAGCCGAAAGGATCGTGCCGCTGATCGAGGAGCGCGTGCTGTTCCTCCTGGACGACGAACTCCGGTATCTCGACCCCGACGAGGACGCCCCTCCGGTGGCCACCATAGCGCTCGACGACCACGCGGACCCGGAGTTCTGGACCCTCGACGACGACCCGGGCGCCGCCCTCTACGTGCACAAACTCGCCGTCGCCCGGCCCTGGTCCGGCAGCGGGCTCGGTGACGCGCTGCTCGACTGGGCCTGCGCCACCGCGCACTCGGCCGGCCTTCCCTGGCTGCGCCTGGACTGCGCCAAGGCCAACCCGCGGCTGCAGGACTACTACCGCGGCCGCGGGTTCAGGCACGTCCGGACCGTGGACCTGGCGCACCGCGCCTCGGGCGCGCTCTTCGAACGGCCCAGCGCGGACGTGCCGACCACGGCCTTCCGCGACCTCACCGCCGCCGAGCTGATCAGCGCTCAGGCGGCCTGACCCGCGAGAACGCCCTCGCCCGGGGCCTCACCCGACCCGTTCGGGCCCCGGGCCGGGCCGCGCGGCGCAGAGGGTGTGGTGATCTACGGCCCAAAGGGACAGAACACCATATAACCTCTCCTGCATGACCGGATCCCTCCTCGAGGTGATCGCGCTGAACGTGCGCGACGCCGTGGCCGCTGAACAGGGCGGCGCCGACCGTCTCGAGGTCGTCGCCGACATGGCGGCCGACGGACTCACCCCCGCGCCGGAAACGGTCGCCGCCATCGCCGCGGAGTGCCCGTTGCCGCAGATGGTGATGCTCCGCCCCGCCGCCGGATTCACCGCCGACCCCGACGTGCTCGACCGGCTGCGGCGCGACGCCAAGGCGCTGGCCCAGGCGGGCGCGGCCGGATTCGTGTTCGGGTTCCTCGACGATCAGGGCACGGTCGACCTGGCGGCCACGGAGGCGCTCATCCACGCGGTCTCGCCGCTGCCCTGGACCTTCCACCGGGCCGTGGACCACGCCGCCGACGTGCAGGCGTCCTGGCGGGCCGTGCGGCTGCTGCCCAACCTGGCGACCGTGCTGACCTCGGGCTCGCCCGACGGCGTCGGCGCCGGCCTGCCGGTGCTCAAGGCCCGCGCCGAGGCCGGCGACGGCTCCATCATCCTGGCCGGCGGCGGGCTGAAGCCGCCGCACGTGCCGACGCTGCTCGACTACGGCATCCGCGCCTTCCACGTCGGCTCGGCCGTGCGGGAGAGCTGGTCGGACCCGGTCGAGGCCCGCCTGGTGCGCCAGTGGCGCACCATGATCGAGCGCGACTAGCCCTACGACAGGGCGAGGTCCGCGCGGCGCAGCGCGGCGGCCATGGTCTTGATCGTGGCCGGTTCGTCCATGACTCCGCCCCCGGCCTGTCGCTGCTCCTCCCAGGCGCGCACCCGCTCCCGGTAGGAGTCGTAGCGGGCCAGGTGGAAGGCGTAGACGGTGGCGTAGCGGCTCACCAGGTGCGCCGGATGCATGTCCCAGCCCTGGTGGAAGCCGTGCGCCAGCGAGTGGCGCACCAGCTCGGCGTGCCGCCGCCACAGCGCGTGCACGTCGGACGCGGCCTCGGAGGCGGGCGCGGCGGCCAGCGAGCCGTCCGACAGCTCCACCCCGGTGCCCGCGAACGCCGTCTGCATCACGTGCCTGGCGTGGTCGCACGCCGGGTGGTCCAGGCGCTGCTCGTGCGGCGGCAGCCCGATCGCGGCGGTGTAGTCGAAGACGCCGAAATGCGCCGCCGCCAGCCGGCCGCCGAACGACCCGGCCAGCTCGGCACGCAGGAACGGCAGGGTCTGCGGCGCCTCCACCTGGATCTCGAACCGCAGCCGCACCCCGAGCCCGCGCTCCAGCCGCTCCAGGAAGCCGGCGAACTGGCCCAGGTACTCCTCCATCAGCACCTTCGGGAACGTCACCGTGAACCCGGCGGGCAGCTCGCCGGCCCGGTCGACCACTCCCGTCAGGAAGCCGTCGAGGGTGCGCACCGAGCGCCCGGGGTCGCCGTCAGCGAACGACTTGACCCGCAGCCCCCAGCGTCGCGGCAGTGCCCCGGCCGCGTGCAGCTCGGCCACCGCGGCGGCCGCCTGCGCCACGTGGCCGTCCTCGTCGCCGGGGCGCACGCCGTAGCCGTCCTCGAAGTCGACGCGGACGTCCTCGACGGGCTCGCGGCCGAGCTTGCGCAGCACCCGGTCGTGCACGTCGGCGGCCAGCCCGGCGGGGACGCCGAACACCTCGGCCAGCTCGGCCGGGCCGGCCAGATGCGCCTTGGCCAGCGTCGCGGCCCGATCGCCCCACTCGGCGACCGTGCCGGCGTGGAAGCGGTCGGCGGGCACGTAGACGGTGTGAACCGGCTGCCATCCCGGCTCGCTCAGGGGATAGCGGGCCTGCTGGACCCGGTGAACATCGGCGAAGCCGGGCACGCTCTCATCGCCCACGGTGACACGCATGCGGACAAGCCTAGGGGCGGCAGGCGCGCAGCATCGCCTCCAGCCCGACCAGCTTGACGCGGTCGCCCCGGCCGAGCGTCTTGGCCAGCTCGCCCTCGGCGGCCTCGATGGCCAGCCACTCGTCGTAGGTCACCGCCCGCACGCCGCGCGAGGTGAGCAGCGCGTCGATGGACGTCGTGGCCCCGGGCTCGCGCCCGGCCAGGTCGGCGAGCAGCGTGCGGACGGTCTCCGCGGCGTCCGACTTGTTCGTGCCGATCACCCCGGTCGGACCGCGTTTGAGCCAGCCCGCCACGTATTCGCGCTCGCGTACCCGTCCGGCCTGGTTCGGGACGGTCATCGTGTCCTCGGAGAACGGCACCCCGGGCAGCGGCACGCTCTGGTAGCCGACCGAGCGCAGCACCATCCCGACCGGGAGCGTCTCGTACTCGCCCGTGCCCACCACGCGGCCCTCGGGCGAGAGCCTGGTGCGTTCGAGCTTGAGCCCTTCGACCCGGTCCGTGCCCAGGATCTCCACCGGGCGCAGCCAGAACCGCACGTCGAGGCGGCGCGGCCGGCCGACCGGCGAGCGCGCCGCCCACGACTGCAGGACGTCGATGTTGCCCCGGATCTGGCGCGGGAAGTCCGCGCCGAGCACCACGGCCTCCTCCGGGCGCACGCACACGTCGGCGTTGGTCAGCTCGCCCAGCTCGCGCAGCTCCTTGAGGGTGAACTTGGCGTGCTCGGGCCCGCGCCTGCCGATCATGTGGATGGCCTTGACCTGGCTCTCACCGAGGCGTTCCAGCACGTCGTGCGGCACGTCGGTGGAGCTGAGCTCGTCGGCGGTCTTGGCCAGCACGCGGACCACGTCGACGGCCACGTTCCCGACGCCGATCACCGCCACCTCGGGGCTGTCGAGGGTGAACCTGGACGGATCGACGTCCGGGTGCCCGCAGTACCAGTTCACGAAGTCGGTCGCGGCCACGCTGCCCGGCAGGTCTTCGCCGGGGATGCCGAGCCGCCTGTCGACCATCGCCCCGGTGGCGTAGACGACCGCGTCGTAGGCGGCGAGCAGGTCGTCGACCGACACGTGCTCGCCCAGCGTGACGCCGCCGAGAAAGCGCACCTGGGGGAGTTCGAGCACCCGCCGCAGGTAGTTGGCGATGGACTTGATCGAGGTGTGGTCGGGCGCGACGCCGTAGCGCACCAGCCCGTACGGCGTGGGCAGCCGTTCGAGCACGTCCACGTGGACGGGCTCAGCAGACTGCTTGACCAGGGCCTCGGCCGTGTAGATCCCGGCGGGGCCCGAACCGATGACCGCCACGCGCAACGCCACGCTGCCTCCCTATGCCGGCGATTCCTCATCACGGGGGACGCGTCCTACCAGACGCAGCCGGCCAGTGTGATCGATGTATCCCCGGTCGCCGGTGCGGATGAACCCGTCGCGGGCGAATACTCGGCGGCCGCGGATCTTTCCCACATATCCGCTCATCACCGCACCGGAGCGGAGCAACACCTCACCCTGGTCCTCATCTGGCAGTACCCGGCCCTCGGCGTCCCTGATGGACACATCAACCCCGCCGCGCGGCCTGCCCACACTTACCTCCGCGTCCTCGGGCGGGTCGTCGGGGCGGGTGCCGAGGCCGATGCCGGCCTCGGTGCACACGTACCGGTTGCAGACGGGCACGCCGTACCTGGCCCGCAGCGCCCTGACCAGTTCGGGGTCGGGCGGCGCGCCGCCGATCAGGATGAGCGCCAGCCGCGGCAGATCGACGTCGGCGGCCAGGATGCGCGCGAGCTGGTACGGCGTGCCCTGCAGCACCCCGATCCCCTGGGCGCGCAGCACCCGCAGCGCCTCCTCGGGACGCCATTCCCGCAGGACGTGACAGGTGCGCCCGGTCTGCAGGAAGACCGGCAGCCGGGTGGCGAACCCGAGCTGCCCGAGCGGGTGCGGCACCAGCCGGGCGTCGCCCGTCCCCCATCGCGCGCCGGCGCCGTGCGCCCGGATGGCCTCCAGCTGGCGGTTGCCGAACACCACGCCCTTGGGCGGGCCGGTGCGCCCGGCCGTGAACGCGATCACCACGGGACGGCCGGGATCGGGCGGGAAGGGCGGCGGCGGGGGCTCGGTGCGGCGCAGCCCGGTCAGCCGCACCGGGTCGTAGGCGTTCCTGACGCGGCGGGCCCGGTCGACGGGCAGCGTCACCACGTCGAGCCCGGGCAGCGGCGGCAGGACGCTGGGCGCGGTGACGATCAGGGCCGGATCCAGGGCGGCCAGGAGTTCCAGGCGCTGCGTGCCGATGCCCGCGGTCACCGCGCCGATCTTCGCCGCGGCGACGTAGCAGATCACGAACTCCGGGCCGTCGGGCAGTGCCAGCACGACGAGATCGCCGATGCGGGTGCCGCGGTGTGCCAGGCCCGCGGCCACGTCGTCGGACAGCCGATCGAGATCGGCGAAGGTGAGCAGGTCGGAGCCGGTGACGACAGCCGCGCGTTCCCCGAACCTCCGTGCGGCCTCCCCGGCCAATAGGCGCAACATGGCAGCTCCCGGGGCAGAAGGCGCAACTCCAACCTACTCCCCGGATGCCTCAAACGCTCTGATGAATCACGCCTCTTTCCGCGCCCGTGTTCGGAGTGCCTGTTTGTCCACCTTGCCGTTGGGGTTGGTGGGCAGGGAGTCGACCACGATGACCCGTCTCGGCACCTTGTGGTGGGACATGTGCTCCTTCGCCCAGGCGAGCAGGCCGTCCCGGTCGAAGCGCGTGCCCGGCCTGGGCACCGCGTACGCCCAGCCGGTCTCGCCCGACACCGGATCGGGCACGCCGATCACCGCCACCTGGGCGAGAGACCCCTCGCGCAACAGCAGCGACTCGACCTCGGCCGGCGCGACGTTGAACCCGTTGACGATGAACAGCTCCTTCTTGCGATCGACGATGGCCAGGTTGCCCGATTCGTCCAGGACGCCGATGTCGCCGGTGTGCAGCCAGCCGTCGGCGTCGATGACCTCGGCCGTCTTGTCCGGCTCGTTCCAGTAGCCGCGCATCACGCCGTAGCCGCGCTGCAGGATCTCGCCGCGCTCGCCGGTGGGCACCGGCTCGCCGGCGTCGTCCACGACCTTGATCTCGATGCCCGGCACGGCCCTGCCGGTGGTCGTGGCGATCACCTCGATCGGGTCGCCGGCCCTGGTCATCGACACGACGGTGCCCTCCATCAGCCCGTACGCGTTGATCATCCGGTCCAGCCCGACCCGTTCGACCAGCCGGGTGATCAGCGCGGCCGGCACGGACGCGGCGCCGCAGATCGCCACCCGTAACGACGAGACGTCCCGATCGCCGCGCTCCAGCTCGTCCAGCAGCCGGTGGAACAGCGTGGGCGGTCCGGCCAGGACGGTCGCCCGGGCCTGGCCGACCAGCGACATCAGCGCGTCGGGGGTGAAGACCGGGATCGGCATCATGGTGGCCCGCCGCAGCACGCAGGCGACCAGCCCGGCGTTGAGCCCGAACCCGTGGCTGAACGGGGCGATGACCGGATACCGGTCGTGCTCGTTCAGCGTGACGATCTCGGACCAGTCCCAGTAGCCGCGCAGGACCTGGGCGTGGTCGAGCATGACGCCCTTGGGCGTGCCCGTCGTGCCGGAGGTGGACATGATCTCGCACAGGTCGCCGAGCCCGACGGCGAGCGCCCTGGACTCGGCGGCCTCGCGGCTCACCGCGGCGCCGAGTGCGGGCAGTCCTGGACCGGCGTCGTGCGCCACGACGTGCGGCGGGCGCTCGGCCGGCGTCAGCAGCCCGGCCAGCGGCTCCGCGCCCGGCCCCGGGCCGGTGATCAGCGCCTTCGCGCCCGTCCTGGCCATGACCTCGGCCGCCTCGATGCCCTTGAACCGCGCCGACAGCGGCACCAGCACCGCGCCCGCGTCCCAGACGCCGAACGCGTGCCGCACCCAGGACGGATCGTTCACCCCCCACAGCGCCACCCGGTCGCCGGGCTCGACACCCAGCGCGAGGAGGCCGCGGGCGACCTCGGCGGCGGCGTCCCTGAGCCCGGACATGGTGATCACGCCGTCGCCGTCGCGCACGGCGACGGCGTCCGGATACCGGGCGGCCTGGTCGCGCAGCATGCGGGGGAGCGTCCCCCAGTCCGGCATCTGTTCCATGGATGGTGGCGCCGCCTTTCGCCCGGGTGGATTCAGGTGATCAGGGCCCGGTCCCGGCCGAGGTGCTGGCCGCGCAGGTCGGTCACGGTGCCGGGGACGGGGCTCTCGGCGATGTCCTGGGCGATCTCCACGGCGATCGTCACGGGGGTCAGGCCGCTGATCGCCTGCCGGATCCTGGACTTCCACATCGGGTTCCCGACCAGGCTCCGCCTGCTGAACGTGACCGTGAGCGCGGCCGAGTCGAGCGTGCCCTGCCTGGCGATCGTCAGGTTCCAGCCGGCCACGCCGTCGATCCTGGCCAGCGCCTTCTCCAGCCGGGGCAGCGCCAGCCACACGCCTCTGACCAGCACGTGCTCGCCGACCGTGTGGGCCGGGGCGGGCAGACCTGAGCCGTCGGGCCAGGCCGCGTGCCCGGTCCTGAGCACCGCGTCGCCCAGCGTCGAGTGCGCGAACGGGGTGACGACCAGTTCGGCGGGCACGTCGGAGCGCGCGTCGGAGCGCGCGTCCAGGGGCAGGAACTCGTCCTTGTCCAGCCAGGCCAGGCCGAGCACGCCGTCGACCAGCGGGGTCAGCGGGTCGGTCTCGGACCGCCGCCAGGCCAGCGCGCCGCCGCTGAACGGGCTCGCGAACACCTCCGTGACCTGGGCGCCGAACTCCCCGGCCAGGTGGGCGAGCGTGCGTTTCGACGCGATCTCGCCGGTCAGCACCAGGTGCCTGAGACCCAGGTCCAGCGGGTCGAGCAGGAACTCCAGATGCAGGCGGGCCAGGAGGTCCATCGCGCCCGTCGGGGTGCAGACCAGGGTGGTGGCCCCGAGCGTGGTCAGCGCGTGGTGCAGGCGCATCCGGCCGCGCGGGCCCAGCGCGGCGGCGGCCCCGGCCACGTCGGCGGCGGCGGACGTCCAGAGCGCGGCGGCGGGCTCGGCCAGCGCCACCACGACCCGGTCGGCCGCGCCGATCCCGGCCGCCCGCAGCGCCGCGCCGGTCAGCCCGGCCGCCGCCGCCCGGTCCTCGGGGCCGAGCGGGAAGACGCTGGACACGTCGGGCGGCACGAGCAGCAGCCCGGTGGCCGTGCCCGCGGCGGCGGCCAGATCGTCCCTGGTCAGCCAGCGGCCGGCGGGGGCCGCGCCGTGCAGGTCGGCCATCAGCTCGCCACCTCGCTCATGAACAGGGCCATCGACTCGCACACCCGCTCGTGGGCCATGCCGCCGACCTGGGCCTGGATGATCAGGTCCGTGGCGCCGGCCTCGGCGATCCTGGCCAGCGCCTTGCGTGAGCCGGCCACGTCGTCCACCACGACCATCAGGTGCTCGCGCAGCGTGGCCATCGCCTCCTCCGGCGGCATCCCGGCGGCGAGCTGGCCGAGCACGCGGTGCGTGGCGTGGCGGGCGTCGTAGTAGTCGGGCGGGGTGACCAGGTTGACCTGGCGCCGGATGTACCACAGGACGGCGTCGGCGGCGCTCGCGTTGGCCTCCTCGCGCGTGGGCGCCACGAACCACGGGATCATCAGCGCGACCCTGCGCGAATCGGGGTCGAAGCCGCTGTCGGCCAGGCACTGTCGGTATTGCGCGATGTCGGCGGCCACGTCGTCGATGCCCTTCAGCATGGTCATGCCGAGCAGGTTGTAGCCGTGCCCGGCCGCGGCCAGGTAGCCCTCGAGCGAGGTGGAGGCCACCCAGACCGGCGGGTGCGGCCGCTGCGCGGGACGCGGGTAGACGGCGACGTCCGGGATCTCGAAGAACTCGTTCGAGCGGCTGATCGGCTCGCCGTCGGCGCGCCAGATGGCCAGCGTGGCCTCCAGCGAGTCCTCCCAGATCTGGCGTGACTTCTCGAACGGCCGCTGGAACGCCTGGTATTCGAGCGGCGACGCGCCCCTGCCGGTGCCGAACTCAACCCGTCCGCCGCTCAGCACGTCGAGGGTGGCCACCCGCTCGGCGGTGCGGATCGGCGACTGGAACGGCAGCAGCACCACGCCGAGCCCCAGGTGGATGCGCTCGGTGCGCTGGGAGATGGCGGCCAGCACCAGATCGGGGGCGGAGGAGTGGGAGAAGCCCCTGGTGAAGTGGTGTTCGACGAACCAGGCCGTGTCGTAACCCAGCCGGTCGCCCAGCACGACCTGGTCGATCACGTTCTGAAACGCCTGCTGCTCGACTTCGCGGGTGCGCCCGCGGACCTCCAGTTCATATCCCAGGCTGATCCGTAGGGACGTCATCGCGCCTCCGGCGAAAGTAGTGAACCAAGCGCTCGCTTGGTAGAGAGTATCAGCGCGGAAGACTTGCGGGAAGGGCGCGTCCGCGATCAGAGTGGATGCTCGTGAGGCGAAAGCACGCGCCGCGAAGGCCCAAGGACGGCGGGCACCCTGCCGAGGGCGACGACGACTTCTCGCTCGCGAGCGGACGCAGGTACGAGGCGTTCGGCCGGGTGATGGCCGCGCTCGCCACCCAGGCCGACTTCATCGAGTCGTGCCGCGACCTGACCTGGTGGCGCGGCGCTGACCACGGCTGGCACCTCGAATGGCGCGACGGGCCGTTCGCCTCCGAGGTGGCCGACCTGCTGGCCGGGCAGGTGAGAGACCCAGAGCTCGACGGCGCCGCCGTCGTCGTGGCGGGTCCCGCGGGGGCGGCCTCGGCCGTGCTCGACGTGATGGGCGTGCGGTTCGAGCTGCGGGCCATCGACCCGATGGGCACCGCCAAGGTGCGCTCCAAGCAGGGGTTCTGGCGGCTGGCCGAGGCGCTCGACACCACCCGCAGGACGAACGCCCGCCAGCCGTGGGAGGAACTGCTCGGCGGTTGATCAGTCCGGGAACACGTGGGCGGCCAGCCGCCCGCGATGCGCCCGCGGCGGCCCGAACAGCTGCGCGTCGGAGGTGGCCCGCTTGAGATAGCGGTGCGCCGGATGCTCCCAGGTGATGCCGATCCCGCCGTGCACCTGGATGTTCTCGCCCGCCGCGGCCAGATAGGCCTCGGTGCAGTACGAGCCCGCGATCGCCGCGTACGACTCGGACTCGGCCGCCGACCCGGCCGCCGACCTGGCCGACTCCACCTGGAGCAGCACGTCGGCCAGCTTGTGCTTGATCGCCTGGAACGAGCCGATCGGCCGGCCGAACTGGCGGCGCTGCTTGGCGTACTCGGTGGCCATCTCCAGGCAGCGCGCGGCCCCGCCCACCTGCTCGGCCGCCAGCGCCGCGACGCCCAGGTCGCGCACCCGCGACCAGGATCCGCCGTCGCCGGCCCGGCGCGTGATGACGTCGTCGAAGACCAGCGTGGCCAGGGGGCGGCTCTCGTCCATGGTCCGGTGCGGCACCCGGTGCGACGGCTCGGCCGTCAGCAGGAGGCCGCCGGCGTACACGAGCACCAGCTCGCCGGGCAGGGCGCAGGGGACGGTCCCGCTCAGCCGGCCCGACTCCAGGCGGAGATCGCCGTCGCCGGGCAGGATCACGGTCGCCGTCGTCGTGCCCTCGGCCAGCGCGGGCAGCAGGCGCGCGGCGGTGTCCGGGTCGGCGGCCTTGACCGCCTCGACCGCCAGCACCGCCGTCTGCAGGAACGGGTGCGGTGACAACACCCGGCCCAGTTCCTCGGCCACCGCCGCGGTCTCCGCCGGGCCGCAGCCGGCGCCGCCGTACCGCTCGGGGACGAGCAGGCCGGCCACGCCCACGTCCCTGGCCAGCGCCCGCCAGGACGCGTCGGGATGTGCGGCGAGATAGGCGCGGACGACGGCACGCAGCTCGTCGGCGAGTGGCACGTCTACGGCATGGGGCACGGCACGATCTTAACCAAGCGATTGCTTCCTTACATATGGCATGACCGAAATTTGCCTTTTCTGTAGGCTCGCATAATCTGATGGTGGTCATCCCTACAGGTTTCGGGGGGAGGGGTTGACCAGGGAATGGAGATGAACAAGACCACAATGGACTATGCCGACTACGCCGAATACGACAGGCGGCAGCGCGGCATCGAACGTCACCTGCTGGCGGCCTTCCTCGGTGGACTGGTCGTCGGACTCGTCGGCATGCTCACCGCGGGCAAGGGCCCCGAGTGGCTCGGCCAGCTCTACGACCCCTACGTCTACCTGGCCCTGTCGCTGACCGTGGGCGCGACCGCGTCCGGGTTCGGCTGGGCGCTGCTGACCACGTTCCTGGCGGCCGTCACCACGCTGGTCGCGGCCATGGGCGCGAGCGCGGTGCGCGGCGACGTCGGATTCGACATCATCGGCGGCAGCGCCGCCGGGCTGAACTGGACGCTCGTCCTGCTCGTCGGACTCGGCCTGCTCGGCTACGTCACGCGCAGGAACGACCGCTGGGGCGACCTGGCCGCCGGCGCCGTCGGCGCGATGCTGCTGGCCGACGTGCTCGACCGGGCGACGCCCGGATCGATCAACACCGAGCCCGCGTTCTGGCCGGTGCCCGCGATCGTGGTGGGCGGGCTGTCCGTGGCGCTCGTGGTCGCGCTGCGCAGGAACCTGGCCGGACGGGTGTGCGCCGTCGCGCTCACCGCCCTGTTCGCGGGGCTGTTCGCGATGGGCATGACCGGCGTCTCCGCCGGATGGATCCCGCTGGCCGCGCAGGCGGCGGCGGCGATCCCGCTGCCTTGACCCGTCCGGCGCCCGCCGTCCTGACGGATTAAGCCCGAGCGGGCGGTCGCTCCGAGTCGATAGCCTGTAGTCCTTCACATCCAGGCCCGAGCAAGGAGTAGCCGTGTTGCTGCGCATGTCGTCGTTGTTTCTTCGCACCCTGCGGGACGACCCGGCAGACGCGGAAGTGCCGAGCCACAAGCTCCTGGTCCGCGCCGGCTACGTCCGCAGGGTCGCCCCCGGCATCTACTCGTGGCTGCCCCTCGGCAAGCTGGTGCTGGAGAACGTGGCCAAGATCGTCCGCGAGGAGATGAACCGGATGGGCGGCCAGGAAGTGCTCTTCCCCGCCCTGCTGCCCCGCGAATACTACGAGGCCACCGGCCGCTGGACCGAATACGGCGACACGCTGTTCCGGCTGCAGGACCGCAAGGGCGCCGACTACCTGCTCGGCCCCACCCACGAGGAACTCTTCACCGACATGGTCAAGGGCGAATACTCCTCGTACAAGGACTACCCGGTCACGCTCTACCAGATCCAGACCAAGTACCGCGACGAGGCCCGGCCCAGGGCGGGCATCCTGCGCGGGCGCGAGTTCCTGATGAAGGACTCCTACTCCTTCGACCTCGACGACGACGGTCTCAAGCACTCCTACGAGCGGCACCGCGAGACCTACATCAAGACGTTCGACCGGCTGGGCATCGACTACAAGATCGTGTTCGCCACGTCCGGCGCTATGGGCGGCTCGGCCTCCGAGGAGTTCCTCGCGCCCACCCCCACCGGCGAGGACACGTTCGTGGCCTGCCACTCCTGCGGCTACGCCGCCAACGCCGAGGCCGTCACCACGCCCGCGCCCGCCGCCCGCCCGCTCGACGGGCTGGAGCCGCTGCGCGTGCTCGACACCCCTGACACGCCGACCATCGAGTCGCTGGTGTCGTACGTGAACGAGCACCACGGCCTGTCGATCACCGCCGCCGACACGCTCAAGAACGTCGTGGTCAAGGTCACCACCCCCGGCTCCGACAAGGTCGAGACCCTGATCGTCGGCGTGCCCGGCGACCGCGAGGTCGACTTCAAGCGGCTGGAGGCCTCGCTCGCGCCCGGCGAGCCCGCCATCTTCGAGGCCGGCGACTTCGCCAAGCACCCCGGGCTGGTGCGCGGCTACATCGGGCCGCAGGTGCTCAAGGAGCTCGGCATCCGCTACCTGGTCGACCCTCGCGTGGTCACCGGCAGCTCCTGGGTGACCGGCGCCAACGAGGCGGGCAAGCACGCCGCGCACGTGGTGGCCGGGCGCGACTTCGTCCCCGACGGCACCATCGAGGCCGCCGAGGTCCGGGCGGGCGACGCCTGCCCGCGCTGCTCGTCCGCGCTGTCCATCGACCGCGGCATCGAGATCGGCCACATCTTCCAGCTCGGCCGCAAATACGCCGACGCCGCCGGCCTCGACGCCCTCGGCCCCGACGGCAAGCCGATCCGCATCACGATGGGCTCGTACGGCATCGGCGTCTCGCGCGCCGTCGCCGTGATCGCCGAGCAGCAGCACGACTCGCTGGGCCTGGTGTGGCCGCGCGAGGTCGCCCCCGCCGACGTGCACATCGTCGGCACCGGCAAGGAGAACCAGATCGAGGCCGCCCTGGAACTGGCCGCCGAACTGGAGTCGCAGGGCCTGCGCGTCCTGGTCGACGACCGGGCCGGGGTGTCGCCCGGCGTCAAGTTCAAGGACGCCGAGCTGATGGGGCTGCCGACGATCGTGGTGATCGGGCGGGGGCTGTCGCAGGGGGTGGTGGAACTGCGGGATCGGGTCGCGGGCACCAAGCAGGAGATCCCCCTCGCCGAAGCCACCACCCACATCCTCGCCGCCACCCGCTGACCGGGGCTCCTTCCGGGGCCAGAGGGGCGTCACCTACGGGTCGCGCCCCTCGGAGGGGTCCCTGAGGACCTGCGCCTCCTGGGCGTGCGGCCTCCGAGGACCTGCGCCCCCATCGGGTACGGGCCTTCGGGGACCTGCGCCTCCCGGTGTGCGGGCCTCAGACGGCGTGCGCCTGAACGGGCTCCCAAGGGGCGTACTGCGGGGTCCGGGGGTGCTGCGGGCCAGGGAGACGTGCTGCGGGGTCCCGGAAGGCGCGCTGTGGGTCCCAGGGGCGCTGCGGATCCCGGGGGCGAGTTCCGGGGGACGCGCTGAGGTTCCGGGTGCAGCGCCCCGCCGGGGTTTCGGGCGCCGGGTCGGCGAGGTGGTGTGCGGTGGGGGTCGGCGCAATGCGGTCGGCGCCCGGCCACCGGGAGGCGGGCTGCGAGGGTCCGGGGGGTGCGCTGTAGGCCAGGGAGGCGCG
>NZ_JABCPZ010000071.1 GCF_013283785.1 Nonomuraea antri | reverse complement strand
GCATCGCGTGGGGGCGGGCACACTGGACGGGTGATGGAGCGTTGGTGGGAGCCCGATGGGCCGCTCGACGTGGGGCTGGCCCTGGCCCCGCACAAGCGCGGCACCGGCGACCCCACCTGGCGCCAGACCGGCGACGGCGCGATCTGGCGCACCTGCAGAACCCCCGACGGCCCCTGCTCCCTGCGCGTGAGCGTGCACGCGTCCCGGGTGCACGGCCAGGCGTGGGGCCCGGGCGCGGCGTGGATGCTCGACCGCATGCCCGCGCTGCTCGGCGCCGCCGACGACGTCTCCGGCTTCCAGGTCAGGCACCAGGTCCTGGCCGACGTGGCCAGGAAGCACGTGGGCCTGCGCATCGGCCGGAGCGGCCGGGTGATGGAGTCCCTGGTGCCGGCCGTACTGGAGCAGAAGGTGGTCGGCCAGGAGGCGTGGCGGGCCTGGCGGTGGCTGCTGAAGGTCTACGGCGAGCCCGCGCCTGGCCCGGCGCCCGACGGCATGCGGGTGATCCCCGAGCCGGCCGTGTGGCGGCAGATCCCGATCTGGCACTGGCATCGTTCGGGTGCGGAGGCCGTCCGGGCCAGGACGATCGCCACCGCCGCCTGGCACGCGGCCAAGCTGGAGGCCGCGGCCACCACCGAGGAGCTCGACCGGCTGCTGCGCGCCCTGCCCGGCATCGGCGTGTGGACGTCGGCGGAGGTGCGCCAGCGGGTGTTCGGCGATCCCGACGCGGTGAGCGTCGGCGACTTCCACCTGGCCAAGATCGTCGGCTATGCGTTGACCGGCGAGAAGACCGACGACCCCGGCATGATGCGGCTGCTCGAGCCGTATCGCGGCCACCGGCACCGGGCCACGATCCTGATCGGGCTGACCGGGCTGCGCCCGCCCGCGCGGGGGCCGCGCATGTCGGTGCGCGACTACAGATCGTTCTGACCCACCCCTGAGTGCGGCTCAGGAACCCAGCCCGTCGTAGTGTGCGGGTTATGAGTCTCGTCAGTGATTCCGCGCTCCGCCGCGCTCTCGCCCGTGCCCGCGACGGCAAGGCCCTCGACGTCACCGAGGCCGCCGTGCTGCTGCACGCGCGGGACGAGCACCTCGACTCGCTCCTCGACCACGCCGCCCGCGTCAGGGACGCCGGGCTCCAGGCCGTCGGCCGTGAAGGGATCATCACCTACAGCAGGAAAGTGTTCATCCCGCTGACCAGGCTCTGCCGGGACCGCTGCGGATACTGCACGTTCGCCACCGCGCCGCACAAGCTGCCCGCCCCGTTCCTCGGCCCGGACGAGGTGCTGGAGATCGCCAGGCAGGGCGCGGCCATGGGCTGCAAGGAGGCGCTGTTCACGCTGGGCGACCGTCCGGAGGACCGCTGGCACCAGGCCCGCGAGTGGCTCGACGCGCACGGCTACGACGACACGCTCTCGTACGTGCGCGCGATGGCGATCAGGGTCCTGGAGGAGACCGGGCTGCTGCCGCACCTCAACCCCGGCGTGCTGAGCTGGCGCGACCTGCAGCGGCTCAAGCCGGTGGCGCCGTCCATGGGGATGATGCTGGAGACGACGTCGCGGCGGCTGTTCGAGGAGAAGGGGCAGCCACACTACGGCTCGCCCGACAAGGACCCGGCGGTGCGGCTGCGCGTGCTGGAGGACGCCGGGCGCAGCAACGTGCCGTTCACCACCGGCATCCTCATCGGCATCGGCGAGACGGTCGAGGACCGGGCCGAGTCGATCTTCGCGATGCGCCGGGTGGCCCGCGAGTACGGCGGCATCCAGGAGGTGATCGTGCAGAACTTCCGCGCCAAGCCCGACACGGCCATGCGCGGGATGCCCGACGCCGATCTGCAGGAACTGGCCGCCACCATCGCCGTGGCACGCCTGGTGCTCGGCCCCAAGATCCGCCTGCAGGCCCCGCCGAACCTGGTGGACGCCGAGTACGAGCTGATGATCAGGGCCGGCATCGACGACTGGGGCGGCGTCTCGCCGCTGACCCCCGACCACGTGAACCCGGAAAGTCCCTGGCCGCAGATCGACGAACTGGCGGCACGCACCGCCGAGGCCGGGTTCAGCCTGCGCGAGCGGCTGACGATCTACCCCGAGTACGTGCAGGCCGGCGAGCCCTGGCTGGACCCGCGGCTGTTCGCGCACGTCCAGGCGCTGGTGGACCCGCGTACCGGGCTGGCCCGCGAGGACGCCGTGCTCAAGGGCCTGCCGTGGCAGGAGCCCGACGGCGGTTTCGCCGCCTCCGGCCGGGTGGACCTGCACGTGGAGGTCGACACCGAGGGCCGCACGAACGACCGGCGCGACGACTTCGACCACGTCTACGGCGACTGGGACGCCCTGCGCGACCGTCTCCCCGCGGCTCCCGGGGTGGCGCTGGGCGGCGAGGTCTGGGCGGCGATCCGGCGCGCGGAGTCCGACCCGGCCGGGCTGAGCGACGACGAGGCCGTGGCCCTGCTCAGCGCGGACGGCGACGCCCTGGAGGAGCTGGCCGCGATCGCCGACGGGCTGCGCAAGGAGGCCGCAGGGGACGACGTCACGTACGTGGTCAACCGGAACATCAACTTCACCAACGTCTGTTACACCGGCTGCCGGTTCTGCGCGTTCGCCCAGCGGCGTACCGACGCCGACGCGTACACGCTGAGCCTGGACCAGGTGGCCGACCGGGCCGAGGAGGCGTGGGCGGCCGGCGCGACCGAGGTGTGCATGCAGGGCGGCATCCACCCCGACCTGCCGGGCACCGCGTACTTCGACATCGCCCGCGCGGTCAAGGAACGCACCCCGGGCATGCACGTGCACGCGTTCTCCCCGATGGAGGTGATCAACGGGGCGAGCCGCACCAACCTGTCGATCGAGGAGTGGCTGCGGGCCGCCAAGGAGGCCGGCGTCGACTCGCTGCCCGGCACGGCCGCCGAGATCCTGGACGACGACGTGCGCTGGGTGCTGACCAAGGGCAAGCTGCCCGCCAAGGAGTGGATCGACGTCATCACCACCGCGCACCGGGTGGGCATCCCGACCACGTCCACGATGATGTACGGGCACGTGGACAACCACCTGCACTGGGTCAGGCACATCAAGCTGATCAGGCGGCTGCAGGAGCAGACCGGCGGGTTCTCCGAGTTCGTGCTGCTGCCGTTCGTGCACACCAGCGCGCCGATCTACCTGGCCGGGGTGGCCAGGCCTGGGCCGACCGCGCGGGAGAACCGGGCGGTGCACGCGCTGGCCAGGATCCTGCTGCACGGCGCGATCAAGAACATCCAGTGCTCGTGGGTCAAGCTCAGGGACGACCTGTGCCGCCAGGTGCTCACCGGCGGCGTGAACGACCTCGGTGGCACGCTGATGGAGGAGACCATCAGCAGGATGGCCGGGTCGGAGAACGGCTCGTACAAGACGATCAGCGAGCTGCGCGAGATGGTCGAGGTCACCGGGCGGCCGGTGCGGCAGCGCACCACCGAGTACGGCACGCCGAGCGCGGAGCGGCTGGCCGCGTCGGAGGCCAGTGACGGGGTGTGCCAGAGCGTCAGGAGGCGGCTGCCGCTGGCTTAGCCGGAGCCGGCCGCCAAGTTAGAACAAGTTCCAATAGGGGCTTGCGCCCGGCAGGGGAGTCGCTGGGAGAATCATCACTCCACCGGAGAGAGGTTCACCGTTGCGGTTGGGTCGACACCGCGCCGCGCTGACTCCTGAGCAGCGACGGAGGAAGGCGCTCCAGCGCGGCATGCTGGCCGGGCTCACGGTCGTGGCCGCGGTCGCCGGCATCCTGGTCGTGCTGCTCGGCGGCGGCGGCGCCCTGTGCGCCACACGAGAGCCTGTTCTCGTCAGCGTGGCCGCCGCGGTCGACGTGGCGCCCGCGGTGATGGAGGCCGCCGGGCGGTTCAACGAGTCGAAGACGCCGGTGGGCGGGCGGTGCGTGCTGGTCCAGGTGACCGAGCAGCCGCCGGCCACCGTGCTGCGTACCGTGCTCGGCGAGGAGGCGGGCGTGCTGCGCGAGCGGCCGGACGGCTGGATCGCCGACTCCTCCGCCTGGATCAGGCTGGCGCGTCAGCGCGCCGCACCCGGGTTGTCGGCGGGCGAGACCGTGGTGGCCACCTCGCCGCTGGTGTTCGCCACGCGGTCGTCGCTGGCGCGGACGTTCTCGGTGGGGAAGACCGAGATGAACTGGCGGATGGTCTTCCCGCCGACCGCGCGCGGCCGGTTGACGCCCGGCAGCGGCGAGCCGGACGTCGTCCGCGTGCCCGACCCCTCGCTGGCCGGCGCGGGCATCGCCACGGTGGCCGCGGCCAGGGACGTCGTCGGCACCGGGCCCGAGGCCGACAAGGCGCTGACCGCGTTCGTGCGCTGGGCGCAGGCCGGCTCGGCCCCCGACTACCGGACCATGCTGGCGGCCGTGGACGACCGCTCGTTCTGGCGGCGTCCCGTGGTCATCGTGCCCGAGCAGTCGGTGTGGCAGCACAACCTGCGGCCCGCCGCCGACCCGGTCGTCGCGCTGCACCCGCGCGAGGGCACGATCAACCTCGACTACCCGTACGTCGTCACCGCCACCGACCCGGCCAGGGCCAAGGCGGCGCGGGCGTTCGCGGACTGGCTGAAGGGGCCGCAGGCCCAGGACGTGATGCGACGCGCCGGGTTCAGATCGGGCGACGGATCCCAGGGGCCGATCTCGCCGGGCCCGCAGATCCCCAGCGAGACCCCGCGCACCAGGCAGTCGGTCTCGCCGCAGGACATCGACGAGGCGCTGCGCGCCTGGAGCAGGCTCGCCCCGCCGACCAACATCCTGGTACTGGCCGACACCTCGAAGCACATGGCCGAGCCGATGAAGGACGGCACCAGGCTGCAGGTCGCGCTGGACGCGGCCAAGATCGGGTTGCGGCTGTTCCCCGAGTCCACGCGCATGGGGCTGTGGGAGTTCGCCGGCGGGCTCGGGCGTACCAAGGGCTACCAGGAGCGGGTGGGGCTCGGCCCGATCAACGCGCCCGACACCGGTCAGCAGGTGCGGCGCGGCAGGCTGGACGAGCTGACGGCGACTCTGACCGCGCACCCCGGGCGCGACAGCTCGCTGCACGACGCGATACTCAGCGGCTTCCGCAAGATGACCGGCGACTACCGGCCGGAGATGAACAACTCGCTGCTGGTGATCACCGCTGGGCGGGACGACGGCAAGGGCCTGGCGCTGGCCGGGCTGCTCGACCGGCTGCGTGACGAATGGAATCCCGACAAGCCCGTACAGATCATCGTCATCGCCTTCGGCGGCGACGGGGTGGACCGTGACGGCCTGGCGCGGATCACCGCGGCCACGAACGGCTCGCTGCACGTGGCACGGGAGCCCGGCGAGATCATCGACGTCTTCCTCGCCGCCCTGGCCCGCAGGCTCTGCCACCCGAGCTGCAAACCGGCCGCCTGAGGGGACGCGCCGACCGCGCCCCCTCAGGGGTCATAGCCGCTAGGCGTTCGCGTTGGCGTCCGCGTCTGTGTCCGCGTCCGCTTTCGCGCGCTGCCGGTGATATCGAGACACCAGCTTGTCCAGCGACCAAGCTCCGCTGCCGAAGATCGCCAGCATCAGGAACGACCAGGAGAACATCGCGGCGAGCTCGCCCCCGTTGGTCAGCGGGAACAAGCTCTTGGGCAGGTGAACGGTGAAATAGGCGTAGGCCATCGTCCCCGAGCAGAGCAGGGCGGCGGCGCGGGTGAAGAGCCCGATCATGACGAGACTTCCGCCGCCGAGCTCGATCACCCCCGCCCACCAGTGTGGCCACGCGCCGACAGAGGGAATCGTCCCGCTGGGCGGGCCGCCGAGCACGCCGAAGAGGGTCGCGGCCCCATGGCAGGCGAACAGCAGGCCGACCACGATGCGGAACAACGACACCACGACGTCACGGAGTTGTTCCATGGCTCAGATCTTCTGCCAGAGCGCGGGGACGTTCGGCGGCTCCCAGCCGGCGATCGCCGTGTGCGGCTGGACGCAACGGTACGACGACCCGTTGTACGTGACCGTGTTACCGGTCGCGTACGCGGTGCCGGCCTTCCACGTGCCGCTCGGGGTCGTGGTCACGGTCGGCGTGGAGGTCGGCGTGGACGTCACGGTCGGCGTGGACGTCGGGGTACCGGGGGTGCCGCCGATGTTCACGTCGATGCAGGAGTAGAACGCCATGGGCGTGTCAGCGATGTTCCAGATGGCCAGGATCCGCTGCTTGCCCGAGAAACCGGACAAGTTGATCGAGTGCGTCACCGTCGACGGGGGCTGCCTGCCGTTGCCGGCCACGTAGCCCACGCGGGTGCTACCGATGTAGTACTCGTAGTCGCGGGTGGCGTGCCTGGCGGTGAACGTCCAGGTGAAACTGGCCGTGGAGCTGACCGCGGCGACCGGCCACGACTTGCTCTCGTCGCTGAGCGGGGCCCAGCGCGAGTCGCCGGCGTGGCAGTTGCGCTGACCCTTCGCACCCTCGACACTCTGCGGCTCGTAGATGACCGGGCCACAGTTCGACACCTTGCCCTGGGCGCAGTTGGCCTGCCGGCTCGGTGGGGAGTTGACGTAGCCGTGGGCGAACGCCGGCGTGGTGTTGAACAGGGTGGTGGCGACGGCGATCACCACCACGGCGATTAACGTGAGCAACCTTCGCATGAAGTGGCTCCTCTACATGGGGGGATAATCCAAATGTAAAGGAAACTTTCCTAACGGTAAATGGTGTGTTGACCATATCGCCGATAGGGGTGTCAGACGTTATGGAACGTCGGTCACCGCTTCACGATGAAGTCATCGGGGTCGCGCGGCGCCCGATCGCGCGGCGGCGCGGCGGCGTGGCCCACGGCCACACAGCCCATCGGATCCCACGATTCGGGCAGGTCGAGCACCTTGCGCACGACCGGACGGCAGAACATGGTGGACGACACCCAGGCCGAGCCGAGCCCTTCCACGGCGAGCTGGACGAGGAAGTTCTCCACCCCCGCGCCGGTCGCCACGATGAACATCTCCCGCTCCGAGGCGTTGCGCCGGTCGTCGCGGTAGGTGTGCGAGCCCTCCATCACCAGGCACGGCACCACCAGGTACGGGGCGTTGCGCAGCACGTCGCCGCGCCTGACCCGCTTGGCGATCGACTGCTCGGTGAACCCGTCGCCGCGCAGGTCGTCGATCCATGCCTCGCGCATCGCGTCGAGCAGCTCCACCCGCTTGGCGGCCGACTCGACCAGCACGAACCGCCACGGGGTGGTGTGGTGCGGCGCGGGCGCCGCGATGCCGGCCGCCACCGCCCTGCGCACCGCCTCGGGATCGACGGGCTCGGCGGAGAACTCCCTGATCGTCCGGCGGGCGAAGACGACGTCGCGCGAACCGAACCTGAACAGGTCCTCGTCGGCCGGCCTGATCAGCGGACGCACGCCGGGCCCCTCGTCGTCGGTGACCAGGTGCCCGAGGCCGCGCACGATGGCCGCCGGCACGCCCGCGAGCTTGCCCTTGACCAGCTCGGCCGCCGCGGCGATCTCGTCGGCCAGGGCCGTGACCGTGACGCTGAGCGGGTTGCCGTAGCCGTCTTCGGTGCCGCGGAAGTCGTCGAGCGCGCGCACGCCCGCGGCGCCGATCGCCACGTCGGTCAGCCCGTTGCGCCACGGCCGGCCGAACGTGTCGGAGATGATCACGCCGACCCTGGCGGTCAGTGCCTTCCTGATGCGCCTGGCCGACGCGTCGGGGTCGTCGGGCAGCAGCAGCACGGTGCCGGGCTCGACGTTGGAGGCGTCGACGCCGGCCGCGGCCATGACGAAGCCGTGCCTGGTCTGGGAGATCACGGTGTCGCCGCGCCTGGCGACCACCCGCTCGGTCTCGTCCTCGATCGCCTGCGTACGGTCGGGCGCCTGCCGCACGCGGCCCTCGGCCTTGCTGACGATCTTCGAGGTGACGACCAGGATGTCGCCGTCGCGCAGCTCGGCCGCGGCGAACAGGGCGCCCAGGTCGTCTCCAGGGCGGACTTCGCCGATGCCGGGCACGGCGAGCACCTCGAAGCGGGCGGGGGTGGTCATCGGGTGCGGCTCCTCGGGTCGTGCGGGGAAGGGGGATCGGCTCGGGGAACCGCTCATCCGGCCAGCTCACCGGCCAGGTCGAGGGCGGTGCGCGCGATGTCGGCGGCGGCCACGGTGTCGTGCATGAGGATCGGCCTGGCGATCACCCGCACGCCCTCCAGAGCCACGCCCGCGTCCTCCGGCGAGACCAGCCAGCCGTCGATCAGGTCGGAGCCGTACAGGTCGAGCACCGCCTGGGCGGAGGTCTCCACGCCGATCGCGGTCAGGCAGGCGTCGGCCATGCCCCTGACCGGGGCGCCGCCGATGATCGGCGAGACGCCGACCACGGTCTTGGCCGCGATCGCGGCCCGGATGCCGGGGATCTGCAGGATCGTGCCGATGCTCACCACCGGGTTGGACGGCGGCAGGATCACCACGTCGGCCTGCTCGATGGCCTCCAGCACGCCCGGGGCGGGCTTGGCGGTGTCGGCGCCGACCAGCGCGATCGACTCGGCGGGCACCGAGGCGCGCATGCGCACCCACCACTCCTGGAAGTGCACCGCCCGCCGGCCGCGCTCGTCGTCGATCACCACGTGGGTCTCGCAGCGGTCGTCGGTCATCGGCAGCAGGCGCACGCCCGGCTGCCAGCGCGTGCACAGCGCCTCGGTGATCTGCGAGAGCGGGTAGCCGGCCTCCAGCATCTGCGAGCGGACGATGTGCGTGGCGAAGTCGCGGTCGCCCAGGCCGAACCACTGCGGCTCGACCCCGTAGGCGGCCAGTTCCTCCTTGACGACGTGGGACTCCTTGGCCCGGCCCCAGCCCTGCTCCTCGTCGATGCCGCCGCCCAGGGTGTACATGACGGTGTCGAGGTCGGGGCACACGCGCAGCCCGAACAGGGTGATGTCGTCGCCCGTGTTGCCGATCACGGTGATCTGGGCGTCAGGCGCGGTAGCGCGCAGGCCACGCAGGAAACGGGCGCCGCCGATGCCGCCGGCGAGAGACACGATGTGCATGCGGCCCAGTCTTTCACCGGCCTCTGACATCCCTATCTCTGGAGTCAGCTTTACACCGCTCCATGACGAAGAATGCCGGGTTTGATGGCAATTGGGATAGAAGAGGTTCCTGGGACTCCCGCCGAGGAAGTCAACGATGTGGCAAACTCCCTTCGGGCCAAAGGGTCCGTTGGGGGTACTTGTGAGCAAAGTTGACGTAGTCCGGCTCAGGGAGCCGGCCGCCTGGGCCATGCTCGTCGCGGGCCTGATGAACGTGCTGACGACCGTGGTCGGCATCGTCTTCAGCGCGGCAGGACCGTTCGGGACCTCGGTGTCCTTCGCCGACCGGGCCTTCAACTCCTTCGGCAGCCTGGTCAACCCGGTCTCGACCGCCCTGCTGCTGGGCTCGGTGCTGATGCTGACCAAGGTCGGCGAGCCGTCGCCCAAGGCCAAGCTGGTGTCCTTCGGCGCGCTCGGCGGCCTGGGCATCGCGGCCGGCTTCGGCGCGCTGGCGTTCCTGTTCGGGCTCTTCGCCGGCAACGACGCGGGTGACACCGTGGCGTTCCTGCTCACCGGCGTGCCGCTGCTGACGCTGACCGCGCTCGCGCTCGTCTACGTGCTCGCGCAGACCATGTCCCAGCGCCAGGCCGCGCCCGGGTTCGGCCGGCCGCAGTTCGGCCAGAACCCCCAGTTCGGCCAGAACCCCCAGTTCGGCCAGCAGCCGCCGTTCTACGGCCAGCAGCCCCAGCAGGCCCCCGCGTACGGACAGCCGCAGGAGCAGGCGTTCGGCCAGCAGGCCGCCGCCCCCGCCGCTCCTGGCGCCCCCGGGTACGGCCAGCAGCCGCCGAGCCAGGCCGGCCAGCCGGAGCCGCAGGGCTACCAGCCGCAGCCGCCCAGCTTCGGCGGCCAGCCGGAACCCCAGCCCCAGCAGCAGTTCGGTCAGCAGGAACCGCAGCCCCAGCAGCAGTTCGGCCAGCAGGGCCCGGGTTACGCGCCGCAGCCGCCCAGCTATGGCGGCCAGCCAGACCCCGCGCCCTACGCGCCCGCCGGCCAGCCCGAGCCGCAGCAGTTCGGCCAGCCGTCGTACGCGCCGCCGTCGGCGCCCAACGGCCAGTCCTACGCCCCGCCGCAGGACGGCCAGGCCGCCTACCAGCCGCCGCAGCCCGAGCCGCAGCAGCAGCCGTACCAGCCGGCCCGCGCCGCGCTGCCCCCGGCGCCCGCGGACATGGCCCACCCGGACTCCGCCTACCAGCCGCAGCCCGACTCGGGTTACCACCCGCAGCCCGACTCCGGCTATCAGCCGCAGCCGGACTCCGCGTACCAGCCGCAGCCTGACGCGGCCTACCAGCCTCAGTCCGACGTCGGCTACCAGCCGCAGCAGGACTCCGGCTACCAGCCGCAGTCCGATGCCGCCTACCAGCCGCAGCCGGACCCGGGCTACCAGCCGCAGGCTTACGGCCAGCAGCAGGGCTACACCCCGTCGGAGACGCTGCCCGACGCCGGATACCAGCAGCCGCAGCCGCAGGCCGCCGAGTACCAGCCGGCGCCGTACGTCCCCGCGGACAGCCAGCCCAACCTGTACGGTCAGCAGGGCGGCTTCGCGCAGGATTCGTACCCGTCGAGTGAGACCAGCCCGAGCGTCCCGTTCCCGCCGCAGCCCGACCAGCAGCAGCCCCAGTACGGCCAGCAGCAGCAGCCGTACTACGGGGCGCCCAACGCCTTCGAGCAGCAGGGCCAGCCGTTCACCGGCTACTCGGGCCACGAGTACGCGACGCCGAACGCCTACCAGGAGCCCGACCCGCCCGTAGACCCGCGCTCCCAGCAGCTGCTCGACGCCTACCAGCAGGCGGAGACCTACCAGCACTCGTCCGCCGGCGCGCAGCCCGACCTGCGGCTGCCCGACTACTCCAGCCCGGCCACCGCGTACGACGGCCCGTTCGGCCACCCGCAGAGCGCGCCGCAGAACCCGGCGCAGAACCCGCAGCAGGGCCAGCCGCAGCACGCGCAGCCTCAGCAGCCCCAGCAGAACACCTACCAGCCTCAGCCCGGCGGGTACGAGCCGCAGGGTTACCAGCCGCACCACCAGGCGCCGGCCGGATGGGGCGAGGCGCAGGGCGAGTCCACCATGAGATTGGACCCCTCGGCCTTCCGCGGAGACGCGCTCGGCAGCGAGCCGCCGCACCGCCCGGGAGACGACCCGATCGACCCGACCGCCATATACACCCCCAACGAGCCACGCAGGTAACGGACCGGCAAACGACGGCTAGAGAGAAGGTGGCCAACGGGCGGGCGTCTATCCCGCCCTGGTACGGTTCCGACCGCTGACAGCGTTGAACGCGCCGGTCCCACGTGGAGTTTCGGACCGGCACGAACATCACATGCCAAGCACACCGGGGCAAGATCTGGTCTTTCCCCGGATACCGGCATGCCGCTTGACGTCACGTACGGCACGCGCGTGTAATTACAACCATGTTGTTACGCCTTCCTGTGGGTGGGTAATAAGGAAGGCGTCCATGGGGGGCTCCATTGCGGGCGGGCGGCAGGGAGGTGTGCAGTGACCGATCCGGTCATCGCACAGGATCAGCTTGACGCTGAAGAACTCGGATGGCAGGAGCGCGCCTTGTGCGCGCAGACTGATCCGGAGGCGTTCTTCCCGGAGAAGGGCGGCTCCACCCGAGAGGCCAAGAAGGTCTGCCGATCGTGCGAGGTCCGTGCCGAGTGTCTCGAATACGCACTCGAGCACGATGAGCGGTTCGGCATCTGGGGTGGGCTGTCCGAGCGGGAGCGCAGACGGATCAAGCGCCAGGCCGTATAGGGATATAAGGGGGAAGGGGTCACGCGGACTGCCGTGTGGCCCTTTTTCGCATGTATGGTGGTCGGCGCCTGATCATCCCCCCTGGAGCCACCGCCCATGTCCCGTCCCCTGGTCACCGCGATCGTCGTCGCCCACGACGGCGCCCGCTGGCTGGGAGAGACGCTGGGCGCGCTGCGCGCGCAGACCCGCCGCCCCGACCGGGTGGCCGGGGTCGACAACGGCAGCAGGGACGGCTCGGCCGACCTGCTCGCACAGGCGCTCGGCCAGGCCAACGTGCTCACGCTGCCCCGCTCGGCCTCCTTCGGCCGGGCCGTGGCCGAGGTGCTGGACAAGCTGCCCGCCCGGGTCGACGACGAATGGCTGTGGCTGCTGCACGACGACTGCGCGCCCGACCCGCGCGCCCTGGACGCGCTGCTGACCGCCGCCGAGTACGACCCCAAGGCCGCGGTGCTCGGCCCGAAGCTGCGCGACTGGCTGGATCGCCGGCGGCTGCTCGAAGTGGGCGTGACGGTCAACCGCACCGGGCGCAGGGACACCGGCCTGGAGCCGCGCGAGTTCGACCAGGGGCAGCACGACGGCGTCCGCGACGTGTTGTCGGTCTCCACCGCCGGGATGCTGATCAGGCGCGACGTGTGGGAGGCGGTCGGCGGGCTCGACCCGTTCTTCCCGCTGTTCCGCGACGACCTGGACCTGTGCTGGCGGGTGCGCAACGCCGGGCACAAGGTGCTGAACGTCACCTCGGCCGTGGCCTGGCACGCCGAGGCGGCGGCCAGGAGGCGGCGGCGCATCACGGTCAGCGGCGACCATCCGCGCCGGCTCGACCGGCGTAACGCGATCTTCGTGGTGATGGCGAACCTGCCGTTCCTGGCCATGCTCTGGGCGCTGGCGCGCAACGTGGCGGGCTCGATCCTGCGCACGCTGCTGTTCCTGATCGGCAAGCAGCCGGCGAACGCGCTGGACGAGCTGGTGGCGCTGGGCTCGATCCTGGTGCACCCGCTGCGGCTGCTGAAGGCCAGACGGGCACGCAGGCACGGCCGCAAGAAGGGATATAACCGGATAAAGCGGCTGCTCACGCCGCCCAGCGCGTCCTTTCGCCGCCTGACCGACATGGTGCAGAGCTTCCTGGCCGGCGAAGGTCCCGTGGACTCCGCCGGCCGCCATCACGCCGCCGGGGCCGAGGAGGAGGACGACGAGGTGGCGCCGTCCGACACCGGGGCGATCAAGCGCTTCCTCGGCCGTCCCGGCGTGCTGCTCGTGCTCGCGCTGACCGCGATCGCGCTGGTGGCCGAGCGTTCGCTGCTGGGCGGCGGACGGCTCGGCGGCGGCGCCCTGGTCCCGGTCACCGGCGACGCGCGCGACCTGTGGACGTTCTACGTCGAGGGGTTCCACGACGTCGGGCTGGGCTCGGCCCGGTGGGCGCCGCCGTACGTGGCGGTGGTGGCGGCGCTGTCCACGCTCGCGCTCGGCGAGACCTGGCTGGCCGTCACCGCCCTGATGCTCGGCGCGGTGCCGCTGGCCGGCGCCTCGGCCTACCTGGCCACCCGGCGGATCATCCCGGCCGTGCCGGCCAGGATCTGGCTGGCGGCCACGTACGCGCTGCTGCCCGTCGCGACGGGGGCGATCGCGGCCGGGCGGCTGGGCACGGTGGTGGTGTTCGTGCTGCTGCCCGTCTACGCCGCGCTCGGCACGAACCTGCTGTCCGGCGAGCGGCGGCGCGCGCGGCGTGCGGCGTGGGGGCTCGGGCTGCTGCTGGCCGTCGGCACCGCGTTCGTGCCGCTGGTCTACCCGCTGTTCGCGGTGCTCGGGGTGCTGGCCGCCGTCGCGTACGGCGGGGTGCGGCGGGGCGTGGTGACGTCCATGGTGATCGCGCTGGCGGTGCCGGTGGCGCTGCTGTTCCCGTGGCTGGCCGAGCTGGTCACCGACCCGGGCAGGATCCTGCTCGAAGCCGGGCTGCACGATCCCGCGCTGGTCGAGGCCGGGCTCGCGCCGGAGTCCCTGCTGGCGCTGAGCCCGGGCGGTCCCGGCATGCCGCCGTTCTGGGTGACCGCGGGCCTGGTCACCGCCGCGCTGGCCGCGCTGCTCATGCGCCGCCAGCGGATGGTGGTGGCCATCGGCTGGGGCGTGGCCGTGTACGGGGTGCTGGTGGCGATCCTGGTCAGCCGCGTGCCCGTGGCGGGCGCGCCGGGCTGGCCGGGGGTGCCGCTGGCGTTCGCGGCGACCGGGCTGCTGGTGCTGGCCGGGCTGACCGCGCGCCTGGTTCCCGAACTGCGCACGGCCGGCGGGCTGCGGCGGCTCGGCGCGAGCCTGGTGGTGGCGGTGGCGTTCAGCACGCCGGTGCTGGCCGCGTCGTCCTGGGTGATGTCCGGCGTGCCCGGGCCGCTGACCGGTGACGCGCCCGACGTGCTGCCCGCGCTGGCCGCGTCGAGATCCACGGCGGGGGAGCGGACGCTGGTGCTCGAAGGGCGGGCGTTCACCGTCCTGCACCGGCGCGGGCCGCTGATCGGCGAGGCGGAGCTGGGCGGCGAGCCCGCCGTCTCGGACGCGCGGGCCCGGGTGGCCGCGGCGGCGGCCGGGCTGATCGGCGGGCGCGGCGGCAGCGACGCCGCGACGCTGGCCGGGCTCGGCATCTCCATGGTGGCGGTGGCCCCGCCCGTCACGTCAGAGCTGGCCGCGACCCTCGACTCGCAGCCGTCGCTGCGCCGGCTGAGCCTGTCGGAGGCCGGCGGGCTGTGGCAGCTCACCGAGCCGGTCACGCGAGTGCCCGCGCTGCCGGAGAGCACACTGCACCGGCCGTGGCTGTGGACGCAGGCGGCGCTGGTACTGCTCGTGGCCGTGCTGGCCGCGCCCGGGCGGCGCGACCCCAGCGAGCTGGGCGTGCCCGCGCCCGCGCCGGCAGGTGCCTGATGAAGGCGTTCGTGGAGAACAGGTTCGGGTTGTTCGTGCTGGTCGTGGTGGCCCTGGCCGCCCTGTACGGCGTCGCGTTCGTCACCAGGCCCGCCCCGCAGCTGCCCCGCCAGGAGGGCCCGAGCAAGGTGGCCGTCGAGTCCGTCACCGCGGTCTGCCCGGGCACGAAGGGCGCCTCGGTCCAGGTCCGCGTGCCGGAGGGGCTGTCCGGCGAGCGGATGAAGAACGCCGGCCCGTACGTCAAGCACGGCCCGGCCGCGCTGGAGGCCGGGTACACCACCCGCGTCACCGAGGGCGGGCAACGCGGCCTGGCCGGGGTGCGCTGCACCGAGCCCGCCGCCACCACCTGGCTCGTCGGCCCGGGACCGGCCGAGGCGGACGTGCGGCTGTACCTGACCAACGCGGACAAGGCGCCGGCCCTGTTCGACGTCCAGGTGCACGCGGCGGAAGGCCAGGTCTCCGGCGACCAGGGCGTGGGCCTGGAGCTCGCGCCCGGCGAGCACCGCGAGATCGATCTCAAGACGCTCGCCCCGGCCGCCGACGTGATGGCCGTCGGCATCACCACCGCCTTCGGCAGGATCGCGGTCGCCGCCCGGGCCACCATGGCCGACGGCGGCGGTGTGGACTGGCTCCCGTCCGCCACACCGCCCGCCACGCGCGTGGTCGTGCCCGGCATCCCCGGCGGCGGCGGACGCCGTCAGCTCCTCATCGCCGCCCCCGGCGAGAACGACGCCCTCGTGCGGATCAAGGCGGTCACCGAGGACGCCGAGTACGCGATGAAGGGCCGCGAGAGCGCCGACGTCCTGGCCGGCAGCGTGGCCGCGGTGGACGTCACCACCGGCATCGGCGGGGAGTCCGCCGCCCTGGTGCTCGACTCGAACGTGCCGATCGTGGCCGGCGCGATCATCACCGGCACCGGCGACCGCTCCGACGTGGCCTTCACCGCCGGCACCCCCGTGCTGAACCTGGGCAGCGCGGTCGCGGTCAACGGCGCGGGCTCGCGCCTGGTGCTGACCGCGCTGGGCGGACCCGGCCGGGCCCGCGTGCAGGTGGTGCCGGCCAAGGGCGCGGCGGCGGCGCCGGTCGAGCTGGACGTGCCCGCCGGCCGGACCAGAAGCGTGAAACTGAAGGCCAAGGGCGCGTTCGCGGTGCTGGTCACCCCGGTGTCCGGCGAGCTGTACGGCGCCAGGGTCATCGAGGAACGGCTCAAGTCCGGGCTGCTGATCACCGCGCAGCCGCTGGCGCCCGCCCGGGTGTGGACCCTGGTCCCGGCGCTGACGGAAACGGCCCGGGTCGTTCTGCCCTGATTGCCGGTATAACTGCCTCAACCCCGATCAAGGACCGGGCATTCTTCGACGACGGGAACGCACATGCGCCAGATCAGTTCCGCGATCGACATCCAGGCTCCACCCCAGCGGGTCTGGGACGTACTCACCGACTTCGCCGCCTACACCACGTGGAACCCCTTCATCAGGGAAGGGGCGGGTGAAGCGGTCGTGGGCGGCACGCTGACGCTGCGCATGCACCCGGAGAAGGGCAAGCCGATGACCTTCCGCCCCAAGGTGCTCACCGCGGAGCCGGGCAGGTCGCTGCGGTGGATCGGCAGGCTCGTCCTGCCCGGGATCTTCGACGGCACCCACGAGTTCGCGCTGACCCCCACCGCGGACGGCACCCACCTGGTGCAGAGCGAGACCTTCAAGGGCCTGCTCGTCCCGTTCCTGGGCGGGATGATCGACGGCACCGAGCGGAACTTCGCCCGGCTCAACGAGGCGCTGAAGAAGCGCGCGGAAGAGGCGTGAGCGCGAGCGGACGGGCCGGTCAGCGGCGGTCGTCGTAGCCCGGGTCGACGGTCTCCGGCGAGACGCCGAGCAGGGTCGCCACCTGCTCGACCACGGTGTCGTGCACCATGGCGCCGAGCGTCTCCCTGTCGCGGGAGCGCGCCTCCAGCGGACGCCGGTAGATGACGATCGAGGCCGGGTTCTGGCCCGAGGCGGCGTCGGCGCGGCCGAACGGGATCGGGTCGGGGCCGAGCCCGGGGCCGTCGCCCAGCTCGCTGAGCGGCGGCACGTCCTCGACCGCGAACTCCACCGCCGACAGCTGCTTGCCCCACTGCGGCCGGAGCCGGTCGACCGCGTCGAGCACGAGGTCGTCGAAACGTTCGCTGCGCGAGCGGGCCATCGGGACGTGCGATGGGGCGAGCGGGCCACGCAGGCCACGGCCGTGGCGGTCGCGTCGTCTGGGGCCGCGCTTGGGAGTCACGAGGCAAGTCTAGAGGGAGACACGCATCGCCCGCCGGGTGTGAGCCGGGACGTCAGGCCAGGACGTTAGGCCAGGTGACCGTCAGGGAAAGGAAGGGAGGGGCACGGCCGCCGCCGGTGATCGGCGCGCGGCCGACGGGAGGTGGGATCGGTGCATGTGGGTGGAAAGCCTGCGACAGGTGTCCGAATTGTGGCGACACGCTCGTTAAGAGCGCTCAGATAGTGGCGCCTCGCACTCTTACCAGATACGGTCCCTCCGTGAGCCCCGTCCGCCGCTGTTCCCGCACCGCGTGCAGCCAGCCTGCCGTCTTCACGCTCACGTACGTATACGCCGACTCGACCGCCGTGCTCGGCCCCCTGGCGACGTACGCGGAGCCACACTGCTATGACCTGTGCGCGGAACACGCCGAGCGGCTGACCGCTCCCCGTGGCTGGGAGGTGGTCAGGCTGCCCACCGACGGCGGCTCGCCCAGCTCCGACGACCTCGAAGCGCTGGCCAACGCGGTCAGGGAGGCCGCCAGGCCGACGCCGTCCGGCGGCGAGCCGGTCGGCCAGGGGGTGGAGGTCGGGCGACGCGGGCACCTGCGGGTTCTCCGGTCGGCTCAGCAGCATCGTGACCGGTAGGCTCGTTTTACACCGGAGAAGCGACCTAGGGGCGGAGCTGACGAGTGGGCGACCTCGCCAAGATCTTCAAGGCGTACGACGTTCGGGGCGTGGTTCCTGACGAGTTCGACGAGCAGAGCGCCGAGGCGGTGGGGGCGGCCTTCGTCGAGGTGACCGGGGCCACGTCGGTCGTGGTCGCGCACGACATGCGCGAGTCGTCCGTGCCGCTGTCGCAGGCGTTCATCCGCGGCGCCCGTTCGCGGCGCGCGGACGTGGTCAACGCCGGCCTCGGCTCCACCGACCTGCTCTACTACGCCAGCGGCAGCCTGGGCCTGCCCGGGGTGATGTTCACCGCCAGCCACAACCCGGCCCGCTACAACGGCATGAAGATGTGCCGCGCGGGCGCGGTGCCCATCGGCGGCGACACCGGCCTGAGCGAGATCCGCGACAGGGCGGCCGAGCTGATCGGCATCACGGCCACGCCGTCGGGCTCGCTGATCGAGAAGGACCTGCTGTCCGGCTACGCCGACCACCTGCGCACGCTGGTCGACCTGTCCGGCATCCGGCCGCTGAAGGTGGTCGTCGACGCGGGCAACGGCATGGGCGGCCACACGGTGCCAGCCGTCTTCGACGGCCCGCCGATCGAGCTGACCCCGCTCTACTTCGAGCTCGACGGCAGCTTCCCCAACCACGAGGCCAACCCGCTCGAGCCGCAGAACCTCCTCGACCTGCAGCGCGCGGTCGCCGAGACCGGGGCCGACCTGGGGCTGGCCTTCGACGGCGACGCCGACAGGTGCTGGGTGGTCGACGAGCGCGGCGCGTCGGTCTCGCCGTCCGCGGTCACCGCGCTGGTCGCCGCCCGCGAGCTGGCCAAGTACCCGGGCGCGACGATCATCCACAACCTGATCACGTCCACCGGGGTGCCGGAGATCGTCCGCGAGCACGGCGGCGTCCCGGTGCGCACCCGCGTCGGCCACTCCTTCATCAAGGCCGAGATGGCGCGCACCGGCGCCGTCTTCGGCGGCGAGCACTCCGCCCACTACTACTTCCGCGACTTCTGGTTCGCCGACTCCGGCATGCTGGCCGCGATGCACGTGCTGGCCGCGCTCGGCGAGCAGGAGCGGCCGCTGTCGGAGGTGGTCGGCGCCTACTCCCGCTACCATGCCACGGGCGAGATCAACAGCGCGGTCGCCGACCAGGGCGAGGCGCTCCGGCTGGTCCGGGAGTCGTTCGCGGGCCGCGGCGAGTTCGACGAGCTCGACGGGCTGACCGTGACCGGCTCCGGCTGGTGGTTCAACCTGCGGCCGTCCAACACCGAGCCGCTGCTCCGGCTGAACGCCGAGGCCGCCGACGAGAGCAAAATGACGGCGATCAGGGACGAAGTCCTCGCCATTGTGGGAAAGGTGTCAGAGTGAAGATCGATGACTGGCTGCTGGAGATCCTGGCCTGCCCGGCGTGCAAGTCACCGCTGCGTGTGGAGAACGAGGCGGACGAGCTCGGCTGCACCGGCTGCGGGCTGATCTACCCGGTGCGCGATGACATCCCCGTTCTGCTCGTCGATGAGGCCAGGAAGCCGTGACCTGGGACCCCGGGCGGCTCGACGACCAGGATCACCTGTCTGAGGGAGATCCCGGCGGCATGCTGCTCGCGGTCGCCACCTCGGCGGCTCAGGTGCGCACCGGGCACCGGGCCGCGGTCGAGTCCGGCGTGCACCGGCTGGCCTCAGACGGCCGCCCGCGCGCCGTCGTGGTCGCGGGCATGGGCGGCTCGGGCATCGCCGGTGACATCCTGGCCGCGGTCTGCGGCAACGGTTGCCCGGTTCCGATCACCACGCTGCGCTCGTACCAGCTGCCCGGCTGGGTGGGCGCCACCGATCTGGTCATCGCCGTCTCCTGCTCGGGCGAGAGCGAGGAGACGCTGTCGGTGGCCACGCAGGCCGTGCGCCGCGGCTGCACCCTGCTGGCCGTCGGCCGCGCCGGCTCCCAGCTGGAGGCGATCGCCACCCAGGCGTCCGCGGTGTTCGTGCCGGTGCCGGCCACCGGCCAGCCCAGGGCGAACCTGTGGCTGCTGACGGTCCCGCTGATCGTCGCCGCCGCCTCGCTGGGGCTCGTCCAGGTCGACGAGAGCCTGTTCGAGGACGTCGCCAAGACACTCGAAGACCTCGCGCACCGGTGCCGGCCGAGCAGCGAGTCGTTCATCAACCCGGGCAAGTCCCTGGCGATGGAGCTGGCCGAGAGCGTGCCGATGATCTGGGGGTCGTCGCCCGCGGCGGCCGTGGCCGGCTACCGGCTGGCCTGCCAGCTCAACGAGAACGCCAAATACCCGGCCGTCTTCGGCGAGCTGCCCGAGGTCAACCACAACCAGGTGATGACCTTCGACGGGCCGCTGGCCGAGCGCGACATCTTCGCCGACACCCAGGGGCGCACGCTCAGGCTCGTGATGCTGCGCGACTCCGAGGAGCACCCGCAGGCGTCCAAGCGGCGCGAGGCGTCGCTGCGGCTGGCCAGGGATCGCGACGTGCCCGTCACCGAACTGGCCGCGGAGGGCACCCATCCGCTCGAACGACTGGCGGGTCTGATCGGGCTCGGCGACTACGCCAGCGCCTACCTGGCCTTGGGCTACGGTATCGATCCGACTCCAGTGTCAGCGATCACAGAGCTGAAGGCCAGGATTTCGCAATAGGATCCCTTTTCAGGTCTTTAAGTTGTTGATCTTTATGTCTGGAGACGACCGGTGAGTGCGAGCGGCGGTACGAAAGCAATCGTTGCGGCGTTGTTGGCGAACATGTCCATCGCCGTGGCCAAGTTCGTGGCCGCGTTCTTCACGTCGTCATCGTCGATGCTCGCGGAGGGCATCCACTCGGTGGCCGACTCGGGCAACCAGGTCCTGCTGCTGTTCGGCGGCAAGCGCGCGCAGCGCGAGCGGACCAAGACCCACCCGTTCGGCTACGGCCGCGAGCGCTACTTCTACGCGTTCGTGGTGGCCGTGGTGCTGTTCACGATCGGCGCGGCGTTCTCGCTCTACGAGGGCGTCAACAAGCTCATGCACCCGCACGATCTCAGCTCGCCCATCTGGGCGTTCGCGGTGCTGATCTTCGCGATCATCGCGGAGATCTTCTCGTTCCGCACCGCGATCAAGGAGTCGAACGCGGTGCGCGGCAACCAGTCCTGGTACGCCTTCATCCGCCACTCCAAGTCGCCCGAGCTGCCGGTCATCCTGCTGGAGGACCTCGGCGCGCTCTTCGGTCTGGTCTTCGCGCTGTTCGGCGTGACGATGACCGTCGTCACCGGCGACCCGGTCTGGGACGCCATCGGCACGCTGATGATCGGTGTGCTGCTGGCCGTGATCGCGATCGTGCTGGCCATCGAGACCAAGTCGCTGCTCGTCGGCGAGGGCGCCGCGCCCGACGTGGAGGAGCAGATCCGGGCCGCGCTGGAGAGCGCGCCCGAGGTCGAGCGGGTCATCCACATGCGCACGCTGCACCTGGGCCCGGAGGAGCTGCTGGTCGCCGCCAAGATCGCGGTCGAGCACGACGACACCGCCTCCCAGGTGGCGCAGGGCATCGACGAGGCCGAGCGGCGCATCCGCGAGGCGGTGCCGATCGCCCGGGTGATCTACCTGGAGCCCGACCTGTACCGCCAGCAGACCACCCCCACCACCACGGCGGGGTAGCCGGGAGACGACGAAGGGAGCCCCTTCCCGGGGCTCCCTTTCGCATGTGCGGGCAGGCGTCAGGCCGTCGGCGGGCGCAGCAGCCGCAGTGCCTTCTCCTTCTCGAAGTCCAGCGCCCGGCGCGGCACCTGGATCCGCCCGATCCGCACCCCCAGCTCGCGCACCGCCGCGGCCACCGCCGGCTCGCTCAGCACCCGCAGCGCGAACGCCAGCTCGGCGGGCGAGACGTCGAACCGTTTCTCCAGCTCCACGCCCTGCGCCACGGCGGCCAGCTCCTCGGGCCCGAACCTGCGGTGCGCCCCCTGCTCGCGCACGGGCGGCAACAGCCCGAGCGCCTCCCGGTAGCGGAGCATTCGAGGGGACATGCCGAGACGCTGGGCGGCTTCCGTGATGCGCATCCTTACATTCTTACGTCAGTTTCGGGGTGCTGGGGGTGCAGCCCTTCGGCGACGCGGCCTAAACTCGTCGGCGACAACCATCGTGACGCGAGGGGAAACCAGATGGACTTCAAGGTCGCCGACCTTTCACTTGCCGAGTTCGGCCGCAAGGAGATCCGGCTGGCCGAGCACGAGATGCCCGGCCTCATGGCGGTACGCAAGGAGTACGCGGCCTCCCAGCCCCTGCGCGGCGCGAAGATCATGGGCTCCCTGCACATGACGATCCAGACCGCCGTACTCATCGAGACGCTCGTCGCGCTGGGCGCCGAGGTCCGCTGGGTCAGCTGCAACATCTTCTCCACCCAGGACCACGCCGCCGCCGCGGTCGTCGTCGGCCCCGAAGGCACCGTCGACGAGCCCAAGGGCGTGCCGGTGTTCGCCTGGAAGGGCGAGACGCTGGAGGAGTACTGGTGGTGCACCGAGCAGGCGCTCACCTGGCCGAACGGCGACGCCCCCAACATGATCCTGGACGACGGCGGCGACGCCACGCTGCTGGTGCACAAGGGCGCCGAGTACGAGAAGGCCGGCGCCGTCCCCGCCGCCACCGCCGACGACCCGGAGGAGTGGCACGTCATCATCGACCTGCTCACCCGCACGGTCGGCGCGGACAAGCGGTGGACGAAGATCGCCGAGAGCATCCAGGGCGTCACCGAGGAGACCACCACCGGCGTGCACCGTCTCTACGAGATGCACAAGAACGGCCAGCTGCTGTTCCCGGCCATCAACGTCAACGACTCGGTCACCAAGTCCAAGTTCGACAACAAGTACGGCTGCCGCCACTCGGTCATCGACGGGCTCAACCGCGCCACCGACGTGCTGATCGGCGGCAAGGTGGCCGTGGTCTGCGGCTACGGCGACGTCGGCAAGGGCTGCGCCGACGCGCTGCGCGGCCAGGGCGCCCGCGTCATCGTCACCGAGATCGACCCGATCTGCGCCCTGCAGGCGGCCATGGACGGCTTCCAGGTCACCACGCTCGAGGAGGTCGTGGGCATCGCCGACATCTTCGTCACCGCCACCGGCAACTTCAACATCATCACCGCCGCGCACATGGCGAAGATGAAGCACCAGGCGATCGTGTCGAACATCGGCCACTTCGACAACGAGATCGACATGGCGGGCCTGGCCAAGACCCCCGGCATCGTCAGGAACACCATCAAGCCGCAGGTCGACGAGTGGATCTTCGAGGACGGCCACTCGATCCTCGTGCTCGCCGAGGGCCGGCTGATGAACCTGGGCTGCGCCACCGGCCACCCGAGCTTCGTCATGTCCAACTCGTTCACCAACCAGGTGATCGCGCAGATCGAGCTGTTCACGAAGACGTCGGAGTACCCGATCGGCGTCTACACGCTGCCCAAGCACCTCGACGAGAAGGTCGCCCGGCTGCACCTCGACGCCCTGGGCGTCAAGCTCACCGAGCTGTCCAAGGAGCAGGCCGCCTACATCGGCGTGCACGTGGAGGGCCCGTACAAGTCGGACCACTACCGCTACTAGGTCTTCTCCAGGTCTCCGCAGGGGCCCACGGCCCCTGCGGAGCCGTTTTCACGCAGGGGGGCGCGCACATGGATCTGGCCGACAGCGGGGAGCGCCAGATTTCCTGGGCTGCCCGGTCGATGCCGGTGCTGACGGCGATCGGGGAGCGGTTCTCGCTGGAGAGACCGCTCGACGGCCTGAAGATCGCCGCCTGCCTGCACGTCACGGCCGAGACGGCCGTGCTCATGGGCGCGCTCAAGGCAGGCGGCGCGCGGATCGCGCTGGCCGCGTCCAACCCGCTGTCCACCCAGGACGACGTCGCCGACGCGCTGCGCGACTACGGCATCGCGGTGCACGCCAGGGCCGGCGTCGACCGGGCCACCTACTACCGGCACATACACCAGGCCCTCGACCTGGCGCCCGACCTCGTCCTGGACGACGGCTGCGACCTGGTGAACATCCTGCACACCGAGCGCACCGACCTGCTGCCGGGGGTGAGCGGCGGCTGCGAGGAGACCACCACCGGCATCATCAGGCTGCGCCAGATGGCCGCGGAGAGCGCGCTGCGCTTCCCGGTGGTCGCCGTGAACGACACGCGGACGAAGCGGATGTTCGACAACCGCTACGGCACCGGCCAGTCGACGCTCGACGGCATCATGCGGGCCACCAACATGATGCTGGCCGGCCGGACCGTGGTGGTGGCCGGGTTCGGCTACTGCGGCCGCGGCGTGGCCGAGCGGGCCAAGGGGCTGGGCGCGCGGGTGATCGTCACCGAGATCGACGCCGTCAAGGCGCTGGACGCCACCCTGCAGGGCTACGAGGTGCGCCCGATGGCGCAGGCGGCGATGCTGGGCGACCTGTTCGTCACCGTGACGGGCAACCGCGACGTGATCAGGGCCGAGCACCTGTCGGTGATGCGCGACGGCGCGATCCTGGCCAACGCCGGCCACTTCGACGTGGAGATCGACGTGCGCGCCCTGGACGAACTGGCCCACGAGGTGCACCGGGCGGTGCGGCCCAACACCGACGAGTACGTCCTGCCCGACGGGCGGCGGCTGCTCCTGCTGGCCGAGGGCCGGCTGGTCAACCTGACGGCCGCGGAGGGGCATCCGGCGGCCGTGATGGACATGTCGTTCTCGGCCCAGGCGCTGGCGGTCGCGTGGCTGGCGGGCGAGCGCTCGGCGCTGCCCCCCGGCGTGTACGACGTGCCCGAGGCGATCGACCACGAGGTGGCCAGGCTCAAGCTGGCGGCGACGGGCATCGCGATCGACGCGCTCACCGGCGAGCAGGAGGAATACCTGCACTCCTGGCGGATCGGCTCGTGAACGTCTGACGTCCGGCCGGGTCATAGCTCGGTCAGCAGTTCCTGCATGCGGCGGATCTCGGCCGTCTGGGTGACGTTCACGTCGGTGGCCAGTTCTTCGATCTTGATGTGCGAGCCGCCGATCAGCACCTGGTCCGACATCGCGAGCGCGCCTTCGTGGTGCTTGATCATCAGCTCCAGGAACATCCGGTCGAAGGCCGTGCCGGAGGCCGCCTTCAGCGCGTCGAGCTGCTCGGGCGTGGCCATGCCCGGCATGCCGGCGTGGCCCGCGTGGTGGTCGGGCACCTTCTGCTGGAGCTGTCGCAGCCAGGTCGTCATGTACTGGATCTCGGGTCCCTGGGCGGCCTGGATGCGGTCGGCCAGGCTCTTGACCCGCGTCGACGACGCCCGGGTCGGCGCCAGCAGCGCCATGTCGAGCGCCTGCCGATGGTGGACGATCATGTCCTGGACGTACTTCACGTCGGCGGCGTTCGCGGTGGACGCGGGGACGGCGGTGGCGGCCTCGGCGGGCGACAGGGTCTTGTTCTGCTCGCCGGGCCGCCCGGGCGCGAGCACCGGCGCGGTCGAGTCGGCCCGCGGCGTCGGCTGGGCGCCGGTGGAGGTGCAGCCGGCGAGGGCGACCACCGAGCCCGTGATGACGATGAGCGCGGCGCGCAGCACTCGGCCTCCCTGCCTGAGCCAGTTCTGGATGCGCACTTTAGGCCAGATGGTTGATCATTAAAAGATGATGAATAGGAACAAAAATTGACAGATTGCGCTCTGGCCTAGGAGGTGGGCAAACGTGACGATTGTGTGGATTTATGCCCCCTTTACAGGAGGTTCCTGTACGTGTTCACCCCCCGTAGAGCACTCATCCTGGTGGCGGCGGCCTTAGCCGCGGTGGCCACCGCGCTGCCCGCTCAGGCGGCGGACATCCCGGCTCCCGGCGAGATCGTCATGAGCCCGAACATCACGCACGTCACCAACGTGCCCAAGCCGCAGGCCCTCGCCGACATCCACACCGACATGGCCTTCCAGGGCGACTACGCCTACGTCGGCAACTACTACGGCTTCTCGATCTACGACATCAAGCACCCGAAGAAGACGTCCCTGGTCAGCTCGGTCGTCTGCCCCGGCGGCCAGATGGACGTGTCGGTGTACGGCAACCTGCTGTTCGGCTCCGTGGACTCCTCGCGCAGCGACGACTCGTGCAACAGCACCGGCCAGACCGCCTCGAACAAGGCGTCCTGGGAAGGCGTGCGGATCTTCGACGTCTCGAACAAGTCCCAGCCCGTCTACATCAAGTCCGTCGAGACGAACTGCGGTTCGCACACCAACACGCTGGTGCCCGACAAGGCCGGCGAGAACGTCTACATCTACGTCTCGTCCTACAGCCCCAGCGCCAGCTTCCCCGACTGCCAGCCGCCGCACGACCTGATCTCGATCATCAAGGTGCCGCTGGCCAACCCGACCGCCGCGACGGTCATCGCCACGCCGAACCTGTTCCCCGACGGCGGCTTCCCCGGCGTGCCGGGACCGTACCCGCTCGGCAAGTCGGCCACCACGGGCTGCCACGACATCACCGCCTACCCGGAGAAGAACATCGCGGCCGGCGCGTGCATGGGCGAGGGCATCCTGCTCGACATCTCCAACCCCGAGCAGCCCAAGGTCACCGCGACCGTCCGTGACACGGTGAACTTCGCCTTCTGGCACTCGGCCACGTTCAACAACCAGGGCACGAAGGTCGTCTTCACCGACGAGCTCGGCGGCGGCACCAGGGCCACCTGCAACGCGGCCATCGGCCCGAACAAGGGCGCCAACGCCTACTACGACATCGTGGGCGGCCAACTGCAGTTCAAGAGCTACTTCAAGCTGCCCAGGCACCAGGCCGACAGCGAGAACTGCGTGGCGCACAACGGCTCGCTGATCCCGGTCAAGGGCCGCGACGTCATGGTGCAGGCGTGGTACCAGGGTGGCATCTCGGTGGTGGACTTCACCGACTCCGCCAACCCGCAGGAGCTCGCCTGGTTCGAGCGCGGCCCGGACAACACCGCTCCGCCGCTGGACGGCGGTTTCTGGTCCGCGTACTACTACAACGGCTACATCTACGGCTCCGACTTCAACCTGGGCCTGGATGTGCTGAAGCTCAACGACCCGCGGACCAACCAGGCCAACAGCGTCAAGATGGACCTGCTGAACGCCCAGACGCAGGGGTCGTACCGGGAACGGGGCAACGGCGTCCCCGGCGGCGGTCACTGAGGTAGAACCGGCTGAAACGGGCGGCGGGGACCTGACGGTTCCCGCCGCTTCGCCGTGCCGGGCCTACTGCGGCGGCGCGAACCCGCCGGGAGTCGCCCGCGGCGGCTCAGGCGCCGGCGGCGCGGGCGGCGCGTACGGCTGCCCGTTGGGCATCGGCTGGGGCGGCGGGCCGACCTGCGGGCCAGGCTGTGCACCGGGCTGTGCACCGGGCAGGGCGCCGAACTGCGGGCCAGGCTGGGGGTACGGCTGCGGCGCAGGCTGAGGGGCGGGGCCGGGCTGGAGGTGGTAGGACGCGGCGTTGTTCGCCCGCCGGGCCAGCCGCTCCTCCTCGCGCCGGCGCCGTTCGGCCAGGATCGCGCTCAGGTACGCGTGCGGCGGCACGCCGGGCGGCGCGGCCGGCGTGACGAACGACGCCGCCTGCCGCGCGATGCGCAGCCCCATCTCGTGCTGGATCTGCGGCGACAGGTCGTGCCAGCGCATCAGGTACTGCCGCGCGGCCGAGACCACCTCGTCGGGCAGCTGCGAGAACTCCAGCCCGGCCGCCCACTGGGCCAGTGGCGGCGGCATGACGATGAGGTGCGAGCGGTCGGCCGGCGCCCGCTCGGAGATGACGATGGTGCCCGCGAAGAGGTCGCCGAGCCGCTTGCCCCGCTGCGAGATCAGCGAGGAGATCAGCGCGGGCGCGCCCCAGAACATCCAGAACTCCACCACCCCGGCCAGGCCGCGGAACAACGCCTGACGGAACCGCTCGGGCCCGCCGTCGTCGCCGACCACGCGCAGCCCGAGCGCGAGCTTGCCCAGGCTGCGACCCCTGCTCAGCGACTCGAACAGCACCGGGTAGCCGACCGTGACCAGCACCACCAGCACGATCATGACCGCGCCCAGCATGGCGGAGTCGGAGATGATCGAGAACGCGCTCAGCGCGGTGTAGACGCCGATCAGGAAGAGGAACTGCACCACCAGGTCGATGAGGATCGCCAGCGCGCGGGAGGGCATCTGCGCCACCCGGACTTCCACGACGACGGCATCGCCGGTCACAACCTCTGACATACGTGGAGCCTAACGGCAATGTCCGCCTGGTTGAGCGGTCACAATGAACGGGTGGACATCGACGCGTTCGTCACAGCACATCGCCCGATCTGGGACAGGCTTGAGCATTTGCTGAAGAACCGGTCCTCGCTGACCGGTGACCAGGTCGACGAACTGGTCGATCTGTACCAGCGGGTGTCGACGCACCTGTCCATCGTGCGCTCGTCGTCCACCGACGCCATGCTCATCGGCCGGCTGTCCGCGCTGGTGGCCAGGGCCAGGTCCGCGGTGACCGGGGCGCACGCGCCGGCCTGGCGGGAGTTCATCCGCTTCTTCACGGTCTCGTTCCCGGTGGTGGCCTACCGGGCGCGGTGGTGGTGGCTGGCCACCTCGGTGGCCTTCCTCGCGGTCTCGTGGGTGCTCGCCGCGTGGGTGGCGGCCAACCCGGACGTCCAGGCGGCCATCGCCACGCCCGAGGAGATCACCCAGCTCGTCGAGCACGACTTCGCCGACTACTACTCGGAAGACCCGGCCGCCTCGTTCGCCAGCCATGTCTGGGTCAACAACGCCTGGGTCTCCGCGCAGGTCATCATCTACGCCATCCTGCTGGGCATCCCGATCCCGCTGATCCTGTGGAGCAACGCGGCGAACCTGGGCGTGATCGCCGGCCTGATGTCCTCCAGGGACAAGCTGGACATCTTCTTCGGCCTGATCACCCCGCACGGGCTGCTCGAACTGACCGCCGTCTTCCTGGCCGCCGCCGCCGGCATGCGGCTGGGCTGGACGGTCATCTCACCGGGCCGCCGCAGGCGCGCCGAGGTGCTGGCCGAGCAGGGTAGGGCGGTGATGAGCGTGGCGCTCGGGCTGGTCGTGGTGCTGTTCGTGTCGGGGCTGATCGAGGCGTTCGTGACGCCGTCCGGGCTGCCGACCGCCGTCCGCGTCGGCATCGGGGTGCTCGCGCTGGGGGCGTTCCTGGCGTACGTGATCGTCTTCGGCCGCCGGGCGCTGCGCGACGACGAGACCGGCGACGTCGAACGCGCCCCCGACGTGGCGCCGACCGCCTGAGACCCCCGCGGGGCGCTCAGAGGCGGCCGGCCGCCTTCAGCGCCAGGTAGGCGTCGGCCAGGGCGGGAGCGATGTCCTCGGGCGGCGCGTCGACCACCTCGACGCCGTTCCTGCGCAGCCTGGCGGTGATGTGCCTGCGGTCGAGCTGCACGTGCTCGGCCGCCGCCGCGTCGTAGACCTGCTCGGCCGTCTCCCGCTGGGCCGCCATGGCCGCCACGCGCGGGTCGGACACGCCCGCGACCAGCACCAGATGGCGCGAGGAGAGCTGCGACAGCACCGGCATCAGGCCCTCGTCGAGCGCGGCCCCGTTCAGGTCGGTCAGCAGCACCACCAGGCAGCGCCGCTTGGCACGCGACAGGATCGCCGCCACCATGCCCTGCGAGTCGGCCTCGACCAGCTCGGCCTCGATCGGCGCCATCACGTTGACCAGCGACGACAGCAGCTCCGTACGCGACGCGCCGGTCACCCAGGCGCGTACGGCCCGGTCGTAGGCGAGGAAGTCGACCTGGTCACCGGCCCGGGCGGCGAGCGCGGCCAGCAGCAGCGCGGCGTCCATCGACCAGTCGAGCCGCGGCCAGCCCGGCGCCGGCTGCGGACCCTGCCTGACCAGCAGGCCGCCACCGCCCGGTGCGGCGCCGGTGAGCGGGATCGGCGCGTCGCCGACGCGCCCGGCCGAGGTGCGGCCCGTGTCGAGCACGATCAGCACCCGGCGGTCGCGTTCCGGCCGCCAGGTGCGTACCACGACGTCGTGCCGGCGCGCGGTGGCCCGCCAGTCGATCGAGCGCACGTCGTCGCCCACCACGTACTCGCGCAGCGAGTCGAACTCGGTGCCCTGGCCGCGCACCAGCGCCGGGTGCTGGCCGTCGAGCTCGCGCAGCCTGGCCAGCCTGGACGGCAGATGCTTGCGCGACAGGAACGGCGGCAGCACCCGCACCGACCACGGCGCCCGGTGGGTGCCCTGACGGGCGGCCAGGCCGAGCGGGCCGACCGAGCGCACGGTCACCGCGACGGAGGACCTGTCGCCGCGCCTGGTCGGGTTCAGCGTGATGGCGATCCTGCGGCGCTCGCCCGCGGGCACCTCGATGTCGAGCTCCCTGGGCGTGGCGTTGGCCGACGGCGGCCAGGCGTCCCTGAGCAGGCCGCGCACCGCGCGACCGCCCGGGTTCTCCACGATCAGCTCGACCGTGGCCCGCTGACCCAGCCGGACCAGCGTGTCGCCGGCGCGCTGGAAGCGCAGCGGGCGCACCGCCCCGGCCAGCGCCAGGTCCAGGCTGATCGCGGCGGCCAGCAGCAGGACGAATCCCGCCAGCGCGGCCCCCGGCTGCGGCGCGAGCAGCACCAACACGATCCCGAGCGCCGCGACCAGCCCGGCGCGTCCCGTCAGAGCCATCAGCGCGGAACCGGGACCGAGGCCAGGATGCCGTCGAGCAGGCCGTCGGCGGTCGCGCCCTCCAGCTCGGCCTCGGGGCGGAGCTGCACGCGGTGCCGCAGCGCCGGCCTGGCCAGCGCCTTGACGTCGTCGGGCGTCACGTACGGCCGCCCGGACAGCCAGGCCCACGCCCGCGAGGCGGCCAGCAGCGCGGTGGCGCCACGCGGGGAGACGCCGAGCTGCAGCGACGGCGAGTTCCTGGTGGCGCGGGCCACGTCCACGATGTAGCCGAGCACCTCGGGCGCCACGTGCACCTTCGAGACCGCCTCGCGGCCCGCCGCCAGGTCTTCGGCCGTGGCGACGGCCTTGACCTCGCTGAGGTCACGCGGGTCGAAGCCGCGCGCGTGCCGTTCGAGCACCGCGATCTCCTGGTCGCGCGGCGGCAGCGGCACGGTCAGCTTGAGCAGGAACCGGTCGAGCTGGGCCTCGGGGAGCTGGTAGGTGCCCTCGTACTCGACCGGGTTCTGCGTGGCGCAGACGATGAACGGGTCGGGCAGCTTGCGCGCCTCGCCCTCCACGCTGATCTGCCGCTCCTCCATGGCTTCGAGCAGCGCGGCCTGCGTCTTCGGCGGGGTCCTGTTGATCTCGTCGGCGAGCAGCAGGTTCGTGAAGACCGGGCCCTCGCGGAACTCGAACTCGGCGGTCTTCGCGTCGTAGATCAGCGAGCCGGTCACGTCGCCCGGCATCAGGTCCGGCGTGAACTGCACGCGCTTGAAGTCCAGCGACAGCGCCGCCGACAGCGTGCGCACCATCAGCGTCTTGGCCACGCCGGGCACGCCCTCCAGCAGCACGTGGCCCTTGCACAGCAGCGCGATCACCAGGCCGGTCACCACCGCGTCCTGCCCGACCACCGCCTTGGACACCTCGGCGCGCAGCGCGCCGAGCGCCTCCCTGGCCGAGTCCGCCGGAGTCGTCACGCGGAACGTCTCGTCAAAGTTCACTCACTTGCCTTTCGATGAAGTCCAAGTAACCCGCCAACGCGACCAGGCCCGCGTCGTCGGCCGGCGGTGGCCCGTACAGTGCCGCGCCGACCTGCTGCGGGTCGTGCCCGATCCGTACGGACAGCGCCGAGACCACCTCGTGCCGCCCTGCCCCGGACCCTAGCCCCAGCCGGGGCGTGAGCCGGTCGACGGTGCCCGACCTGAGCTTCTCCGCGGCCTTGGCCCTGGCCCGCCTGGCCCGGTAGAGCCGGCCCCGGCCCTCGACGGTCTCGGCCGCGCGCACGATCACCGGCAGCCGCTCGGTCACGACCGGGCCCAGCCTCCTGCCGCGCCAGAACGCCAGCAGCAGCACCGTGATGATCGTCATGTAGATGGCCCACCTGAGGCTGCCGGGCATCAGGTCGTAGACCGACTTGTCGCCGGGTTCGAGCACCAGGTCGGGCGGCGGCGCCTCGGGACGCACCAGCCAGGTCACGGATCTGCCGGTGCCGATCAGGTTGAGCGCGAGCGCGGCGTTGCCGTCTTCGGCCAGGTAGCCGTTGGTCATGAAGGTGCCGCTGCCGACCATCGTGATCGTGCGGCCGCCCTCCTGGAAGGTGACCAGCGCGTGGCCGTCGCCCGCCGGGTAGCAGCCGCGTGACCCGCTGGGGCCCTTGAAGGCCGTGTCGCCGATGAAGGCGCTGCCGGCCACCCGGGCGGCCTCAAGATCGCACTCGGGCTCGCGGGAGCGTTCGCGCACCGGCTCGCCGACCGTGCTCACGCCGGGGGCCAGGACGTCGAGCCCGAGCTGGTCGCCGATGATCAGGCGGTCGCCGGGGATCTCGGCCAGCGTGTCCTCGTCCACGTAGAGCATGTCGGTGATCAGCAGCAGCGTCGGGCCCTGCGCCGCGTTGGCCGCGGCGGCCTCGGCCGAGTCGACCTTCTTCACCTCGACGCCGCGGTCGCGCAGCAGCTCGGCCAGCGCCTTGGCGCCGTTCATCGAGGTGCCGTCGGGGTCGAGGGCGCGCGTGGGGCCGCCGCTGGGGGCCAGCAGCACGCCCAGGATCGCGGCCAGCACGATGACCAGGCCGATCACCAGGGCCAGCCGGCTCGCCCGCCACGCCGAACGCAGGGTGGGCGAGGCCGCGTAGGAGGACTCATGGACGGGCGGCGCGGGACGCATGTCGAGGCTCACGCGGCGCCTCCCGCGGGCGGGCCGACGGGACCCTGGGCGGTCGCGCCCGCCAGCACCGGCCTGGCCTGCTGGAGACGTTCGTCGAGCCCGCGCATGGCCTCGTAGGCGGCCTGAGTGCCGGGCACCCCGCCGTAGGTGACGTCGTCGAACGAGCGCGCGGCCGCGGCCAGCTCGTCGGCGAACGCGGGCAGCGCGAGCCCGGCCTCGGCGGCCAGCTCGTCGGCGGTGCGCCCGGGCATCGCGGTGACCAGCGCACGCTCCTCCAGATCACGCGCGATGGCGCGCAGCCGCTCCTGCACGGCGGCCGTCCAGTCGCCGGCGGCGGCCAGCCGGTCGGCGGCCTCGCGGTGCTCGCCGGCGGTCATCGCGCGCTCGCCGAACAGCGCGCCGGCCGCGGCGGCGTTCTTGCGCGCGGTCTTGCGCAGCCACCACGAGACCAGCACGATCACCGCGAGCAGGATGGCGGCGATCACCACGGCGGCGATGATCCCGCCGGTGGTGCCGCCGCCTGAGGCCACGTCCATCAGGTCGCCGATGAACTGCATGACCCGCCGCCAGACCGCGTCGAGCACGGACTCCTTCTCGTACTCGGGCTTGAGGAGTTCCTCCGCGGCCCTGCGCGCGGCCTCCTCCCTGTCGATCGGGGTCACGGCCTGGGGGAGTTGGACGGGTGCCAGAGGTCGTCCGCCGAGGCGTGCACCCAGCCCTGGCGTTGCTGTTCGATGGCGGCCGTCTGCAGCACCAGGTCGAACGCCTCACTGCGCATGCGGCGGTCGGCGTACAGCAGGCCGGAGACGCCGGCCGTGACGGGATAGCTGATCATGGCCGCGATCGTGCCGCCGATGCCGATGAACACGGTCGCCGCGATCGCGCTGACCGTGCTGCCCGCGCCGAGCATGCCGAACACGGTGCCGAGCAGCGAGAACGGGATCGCCACGATGAACGCCATGATCGCCACGAGGATGGCGGTGAGCAACTGGACGCCGAAGACGCGCCAGAAGTCGCCGCGCACGAGCTGCCAGGAGCGGCGCATGCCTTCGATGGGCCCGCGGCCCTCCAGCACCACGGCCGGGGCGGCCAGGCAGAAGCGGGTCCAGAAGAACACCGCGTAGGCGACGTAGGCCAGCATGAACAGCACGATCAGCGTGATCACGCCGCCGACCGCGTCGCCGTCGAAGCCGCCGGCCGTGCCGATGGCTATGATCAGCAGGATCAGCAGGAGCATGGGCGCGACCAGGATGATCCCCAGCAGCAGCGCCACGCCGAAGAGCGCGGGCACCCGGTTCGCGACGCGGCGCCACGCCTCGCCAGGCGTCATGGCGCCGCCGAACACGGCCCGCCCGAGAATGCGGGTCAGCAGGCCGGTCAGCACGGTGACCACGAAGAACTCGAGCACGCTCGACAGCAGTTCGCCCGCGTACGGCGCGAGCACGCCCAGCGAGGTGCCGAACTCGGTCGGGTCGTCGCCGGGGTTGGCGAACGCGGTGCCGAACATGTCGAGCATGATGCCCTGGCCGACCGCCACCGGCACCGTGACCAGCAGCGCGGCGATGGCCGACAGCCCGAGCACGGCCTTGGGGTTGGCGCGGATCAGCTTGATCGTGCCGTCGAGGATGTCGCCCAGCTTCAGTGGCCGCAGCGGGATGATCCCGGGGCGGAGCACCGGCTGGTGCTGCTGGTAGCCGTGCGGCGGGCCCGGCGGATATGGGGGCTGACCGTAAGGAGGGGCTTGCTGCCCGTACGCTTGACCGTACGGTTGCTGCTGGGGGCCAGGCCCGTATGGCTCGCCGTACGATTGCTGCTGCTGACCGGGCGTGGTCCACGGGGAGGCCTGGGGGCCGTGGTACGGCGGGGGCTGTTCGGCCGACCACCCTGATGGCGTCTCGTGACCGTCTGACATATACCAATCCTGGCACGGTGGGCGGGTCATTGGTGTCACGTGACGGATTCACTAGGTCAGCAAGCGCGTATTTACCGACGAATCCGGACAACGATCCCAGCCGGGGATGGCCGAAACTTGGTCTGTTACCGCAGACTGAGATAGCGGTCGTGGGGGCGAGCCTAGAATTTCCCTTTCGCCGGCCTGATGTCCCACTCATGGGCCGACGGAGGGTAACCTTCAGCAACCGTGCGGGTATGTCCCACAATGCGTAGAACGAATGAGGGGCCATGAAAGGTCGCGTGCTGGTCGTCGACGACGACGCCGCTCTCGCCGAGATGCTGGGCATCGTGTTGCGCGGAGAAGGCTTCGAACCGTCCTTTGTCTCCGACGGCGACAAGGCCCTCGACGCGTTCCGGGATACACGCCCGGACCTGGTCCTGCTCGACCTGATGCTGCCGGGCGCCGACGGCATCGACGTCGCGCGCAGGATCAGGGCTGAGTCGGGGGTTCCGATCGTCATGCTCACCGCCAAGAGCGACACCATCGACGTGGTGCTCGGGCTGGAGTCGGGCGCTGACGACTACATCGTCAAGCCGTTCAAGCCGAAGGAGCTGGTGGCCAGGGTGCGTGCGCGGCTGCGCCGCACCGACGAGCCCACCCCCGAGATCCTCCAGATCGGCGACATCACCATCGACGTGGCCGGCCACTCGGTCAAGCGGGGCGAGGAGACCATCAACCTCACGCCGCTCGAGTTCGACCTGCTCGTCGCCCTGGCGCGCAAGCCGCGTCAGGTGTTCACCCGCGAAGTCCTGCTCGAGCAGGTCTGGGGCTACCGTCACGCGGCCGACACGCGGCTGGTCAACGTGCACGTGCAGCGGCTCAGGGCCAAGATCGAGAAGGACCCGGAGCACCCCGAGATCGTGGTGACCGTGCGCGGCGTGGGCTACAAAGCCGGGCCCGCTTAGCCTCCGCCTCACCCCGCCATGCCCCCGACGAACAAAAAATCCGCCCGCCGCCGGACATTCCGCCAGATTCTTGGCGGGGTCCGGAGGCGGGTTCGTCGTGCGGCGGGCTGGGCCAGGCGGCTGTGGCGGCGTTCACTGCAGCTCCAGGTCGTCACCAGCACGCTGCTGATCTCGGTCACGGTCGTCGTCGTGCTCGGCATCTTCCTGTCGGAGCAGATCAGCACCTCGGTCATGGCCGGCAGCAAGAGGTCGGCCGTCGACGAGGCGGTGGCCGACCGGCTGCAGATCCACAACGCGCTGAACCAGCGCCAGGACGAGCAGACCAAGACCGCCGAATCGGGCGTCAAGTCCGAACCGCTCGACGAGGTGATGAACGCCATCACCGGCTCGGGCGAAGGGGGCTCGGAACAGGGCTACGAGGTTCTCGTGCTCAACCCGACCAGCCCCGGCAAGTCACGCGCGTCGAACGGGGTCTCGCCCCTGGACGTGCCGTCCGGCCTGCAGCGCGACGTGCGCCGGCACCTGGAGAAGCAGGACTACCAGACCACGACCACCGTCATCCAGTCGATCAAGCTGCCCGGCGAGAGCCAGCCCAGGCTCACGTTCGTCATCGGCAGCGGGGTCGACGAGCTGGCCTCCGGCGAATACTTCGAGATCTACCACTTCTTCCCGTTCACCGCCGAGGAGGAGATGCTCTCCAAGGTCCGGCTGGCGATCGTCGTGGTGGGGCTCGGGCTGGTGCTGCTGCTGGCCGCCATCGCGTACGTGGTCACGCGCCAGGTCGTCACGCCGGTGCGGCTGGCCAGGCAGGCCGCCGAGCGGCTGGCGTCCGGCAAGCTGGACGAACGGCTCAAGGTGCGCGGCGAGGACGACCTGGCCCGCCTGGCCACCTCGTTCAACGAGATGGCCGCCAACCTGGCGCTGAAGATCCACCAGCTCGAGGAGCTGTCGCAGGTCCAGCGGCAGTTCGTCTCCGACGTCTCGCACGAGCTGCGCACCCCGCTGACCACCGTCAGAATGGCCGCCGACCTGCTCTACGACGCCCGCGAGGACTTCGACCCGATGGCCGCGCGCTCGGCCGAGCTGATGCAGGCCCAGCTCGAACGCTTCGAGTCGATGCTGGCCGACCTGCTGGAGATCAGCCGCTACGACGCCGGCGCGGCCACGCTCGACCTCGACTCGGTCAACGTCTGCGACGTGGTGCACCGGGCCATCGAGGACTCCGCGGCGCTGGCCGAACGGCACTCCACCCGGTTCGAGCTGCGGCTGCCCGTCGAGGCCTGCATGGCCGAGATCGACAAGCGTCGGGTCGAGCGCATCCTGCGCAACCTGCTGTTCAACGCCATCGAGCACGGCGAGGGCCGTGAGGTCGTGGTGACCGTCGGCGCCGACAGGGACGCCGTGGCCATCGCGGTGCGCGACCACGGGATCGGGCTCAAGCCGGGCGAGGAGACGATGGTGTTCGACCGGTTCTGGCGGGCCGACCCGTCCAGGGCCAGGACCATCGGCGGCACCGGGCTCGGCCTGGCCATCTCGCGCGAGGACGCCACGCTGCACGGCGGCTGGCTGCAGGCGTGGGGGCAGTCGGGCGAGGGCTCGCAGTTCAGGCTGACGCTGCCGCGCGCGGCCGGGGCCGACCTCAAGGGCTCGCCGCTGCCGCTGGTGCCGCCGGAGATCGAGATGCGCCGCACGTGGCGCGGGCACATGACGCCGGTGCTGCTGCCGGCCATGGGCGACGGGGGCGGCCATGAGGAAGACTGACCTGCTGCGCGCCACGCTGGCGGCCGGCCTGCTGGTCGGCGGCACCGGCTGCACGGTGATCCCCGTGGGCGGCCCCGCCGTCCCCTACGTGGCGCAGGGACGAGACTCGCTCACCAAGCCGTTCCACCGCATGGTGGCCATCGAGCCGCAGCCCGACTGGACCCCCGAGCAGACGATCAGGGGCCTGCAGGCCGCGATGGCCGCCTACCCCGACGACCCGGCGACGCTGCAGAAGTACCTGACCCCCGAGGCGCGGGCCACCTGGCAGCCGACGAGCACCGTGGTCGTGCTGGAGAACGCCTTCGAGGTCGGCGACCAGGACCCGCGCGACACCGACGAGACCGTCCGCAAGGTCCAGATCGTCGGCACCCAGGCCGCCGTGATCGAGCACGACGACACCTACCGACCGGCCGAGCGCAAGGAGACGATCCCCTTCACGCTGGTGAAGGACCCCAAGGGGGGTTACCGGGTCAGCTCCATGCCCGACGGGCTGCTGCTCACCGTGGCCGACGTGGCGCGGGCGTACCGGCCGACGAAGCTGTACTACGTCGCGGGCGACAGGCTCGTGGCGGACCGCGTGTGGCTGCGGCTCAAGGCGGCGCAGCCGTTCGCGCAGACCATCATCGAGCGGCTGCTGAACGAGCCGAGCTCGGCCCTGGTCGGGGCCGTCGGCAGCGGCTTCATGCCCGGGACGAAGGTGGAGTCCGTCAGGTCGGGCGAGGACAACGTGGTGATCAACCTCAAGGGTCCCGTCGGGTTCGACCGGCGCCAGGAGATCCTCGCCCAGCTTCAGGCCAGCCTGTACAAGAACGACATCGCCAACGGCCGCACCATCGAGGTCCACGTGAACGGCGAGCCGTACGCGACGGACAAGGACATCGACCCCGGCTGGCTCGACAACGACAGCGGCGACGCGTACTACCAGGACAAGGGCGCGCTGCACCGGCTGCCCGCCAAGGCCGACGAGGACGGCCCGCTGGTGGGGTACACCGCGGGCAAGCCGGACACGGAATACACCGACTTCGCGCTGGCCAAGCGGAGCATCGGCCTGGTCGCGGCCAAGGGCCCCGACGGCATCTCGGTGACGAGCCTGAACGAGGAGCGCCCCTGGCAGCAGGTCATCCAGGGCGACAAGCTGACCCCGCCGACCTGGCACAGGGACGGCACGCTGTGGACGTTCGACCAGCGCAACGGCGTGGTGCTGCGCTGGGACCCGGAGGGCGTCAGGCGGGTCTCCGCGCCCGGGGTGGCCGGGCTGAACGTGACCAGGCTCAGGATCGCCAGGGACGGCGTCAGGGTGGCGGTCACCAAGGGTGACACGCTGGTCGAGGTGGGCGCGCTGGCGCTGCCGTCCGCCCTGATGATCGGCAACGTGCGCCAGCTCTTCAAGGCCGACTCGGGCGAGACGATCCGCGACGTGGCGTGGCGCGACGGCGAGCGGCTGCTGGTCCTGACCAAGAGCAACGCGGGGCCGAACCTGCTGGAGATCAACGTCGGCGACGGGTCGAAGCGGGAGATCCCGCTCAAGGACGACCTGCGGTCGCTGGCGGCGATGCCGGACATGATCCTGGCCGAGGCCAAGCCGAAGGAGAACAAGGACGGGGGCGTGATTCTGGAGTTCATCGAGGAGCAGCAGAGCTGGACCCCCAGAAGCACGGCCAACGCCCACGACCCGGTCTTCCCCCTCGGCTGAACTGTCGGTGCGGCAGGGCATGCTGGGCGGCGTGCTCTGCTCCTTGCTGGATCTCCTCCTGCCGCAGACCTGTGTGGGCTGCGGCGCGTCCGGTCCGCGGTGCTGCGCGCGCTGCCTGGCCGAGCTGGCGGCCGCGCCGCGTCCCCGCCCGCCGGAGTGCCCGCCGGCCGGGCTGCCCGTGTGCTGGTCGGCCGCCGACTACGCGGGAGCCGCCCGGCGCGTCGTCGTCGCCTACAAGGAACGCGGTGAGTCGGCCCTGGCCGCGGCGCTCGCCGACGTCCTGGCCTACACGGTCACCCGAGCCGTGGCCGCGGCACCGCGACCGGGTGACGGCGGCCGGCGGCGGCTGGTGCTGGTGCCGGTGCCCAGCGCCGTACGCAGCCTGCGCACCCGTGGCCACGACCCGGTCGGCCGGCTGGCCCGGCTGGCGGCGCGGCGGCTGAACGCGTACGGGGAGTGCCGTGCGGAGGTCTGGCCGGCGCTCGCGCACCGGCGCCGCGTGGCCGACCAGGCGGGCCTGAGCCGCACGGAGAGGCGCGGCAACCTCACGGGGTCACTCTGGGTCCCGAACCCCGGGGAAAGCCCCTCAGCGGCGAATGTGCTCCTCGTGGACGACATCGTGACGACCGGCGCCACCCTCGCCGAAGCCGCGCGGGCTCTGCGCAGGTCAGGGGCCGTAGCGTCGGCTGCCGTCACCGTCGCCGCGACACGCCGAAGATCTTCCAAACCATTACGGTCACGGACGGTAAAGATGCATCCATCACTTTGATCTGGCGTGGAGGACACATGTCCGTACCCCTAGGGGCGTGGTGGGCCAGCTCAACGAACGGCGGCCCCGCGCCCATAAGGGTTGCCGCGCGATTAAACAGGGCATCCCTTCACACTGAACGACCCTTGGGAAATCACGGAAAGTGATCGTTTCGCCAAGGCTCAGGCTGACATTCGTCCTGGATGCGGATAGCGTTCTGACATGGCACCCGTTCGGGTCCGTGGTTGCGCAGAGCCGGTGTTCCCGGCTCTGCTAGCCGATGCCAGCCGCAGGCAAAACGGTCCACGTAAGGCGACTCTTTGTCGACCGATCACGGTGCGGCTTAGGGGTAAGTCCTGCCTTCCCGAGGGTCCAGATGTCCCTCGTCAGAAGAGAAGGGCAGTAGTGGCAACAGAGCTGCGAAACCCTCAGCAGGCGAATGTGGGGTCGAAGACCAGGTCGGCCGGGCGGGTGCCGCCGGAGTTCCCGGTGACTGCGAGTCGGAAGAGGGTAACGGTGACGGAGAGGCAGGCAGAAGACCCCGTCCGGCAATCACGGCGTCGGGCGCTCTTGCTCAGTCGTTAGACGAAGGGGGGCTGTTGCATGGACATCATCGTCAAGGGCCGGCACACAGGAGTGAGCGACCGGTTCCGAGACCACGTGACGACCAAGCTGGCCAGGATCGAACGTCTGGACAACAAACTCATCAGAGTCGATGTGGAGGTGTCGAAGGAGCGCAATCCGCGCCTCGCCGACCAGCGCGAGCGCGTCGAGCTGACCATTCACTCCCGAGGGCCGGCCATCCGTGCCGAGGCCTCGGCCGACGACCGATTCGTAGCCCTCGACATCGCCCTCGACAAGCTGGAAGGCCGCCTCAGGCGACTGGCCGACCGGCGCAAGGTCCACCACGGCAACCACTGCCCGCCCTCGGTGGCAGAGTTCACCGCGACGCTCCCTGACGTCGTCGGCCTGAAACCCCAGGCGGCCCCGATCGTCCCCGAGCCCGCCGAGTCCGAAGAGGACATCTACGCGCGGGCGGACGACAAGCAGTACGACGACATCGTCCCCATCGAGATGGACGGCGACGGGCCGCTCATCGTGCGGGAGAAGTTCCACAGAGCGGAACCCATGACCATCGACCAGGCCCTGCTCGAAATGGAGCTGGTCGGCCACGACTTCTATCTGTTCCGTGACAAGGAGAGCGGCCAGCCGTGTGTCGTGTACAACCGGCGCGGCTACAACTACGGCGTGTTGCGGCTCGTAGAGCCATGATCGCGCGCTAAAAGATCTTCTCGACCACCCTAGAACCGCGGCACCCGTGCCATCATTGCGGTTCAACGGCTCTGGCCCCCCGACGAGGAGGAGACGTGAGCGAGCTCAGTCAGGCGCAGTTGAGCGAGCGAAGCGAGCGAAAGGCAGTCGCGAGGCAGATCAAGGAGGCCTCGTGACAGAGTCCGGCGAGGCCCGCACGCCAGACAGCGAGCCCATCCGCGTGCTCATCGTGGACGACCACGAGCTGATCAGGCGGAGCCTGGCACTCGCGCTGGCAGCCGAGCCCGACATCGAGGTGGTCGGTGAAGCGAGCGACGGGCAGGAGGCGGTCGAACTGGCCGATCGCCTCATGCCCGACGTCGCTCTCATGGACGTCCGCATGCCCCGGCAGGACGGAATCGAGGCCACGAAGGGCATCAAGGCCTCGGTCCCGAGCACCCGGATCATCATGCTGACCGTCAGCGACGAGGAAGAGGACCTCTTCGAGGCCATCAAGGCCGGCGCCACCGGCTACCTGCTCAAGGACGTCCAGATCAACGACGTCCCGGCGGCGGTGCGTGGCGTGCACGAGGGCCAGTCGTTAATCAACCCGGCGATGGCCGCCAAGCTCATCAGCGAGTTCGCGAACATGAGCCGCAAGGAGAGCGAGCGCCCGCCGCAACTGCCGGTGCCCCGGCTGACGGACCGCGAGATGGAGGTCCTGCGGCTGGTGGCCAAGGGCATGAACAACCGGGAGATCGCCAAGCAGTTGTTCATCTCCGAGAACACGGTGAAGAACCACGTGCGGAACATCCTGGACAAGCTGCAACTGCATTCGCGTATGGAGGCGGTGGTCTACGCGGTGCGTGAACGAATGCTGGAGATCACCTAACAGGCAACCCGATCGGCCCTGACTGACTGGTCTGGCCTCCGCTGACTGCTCCGGCCCCGTTGGCCGTGTGGCCCGCAGTGGCGTGCTGGCCCGCTGGCTCGCACTGGTCGTTCGGCTCGCACTGGCGCGTCCAGCCCGGCCAGCCCGCACTGGTCGTTCGGCTCGCACTGGCGCGTCCAGCCCGGCCGGTCCGCACTGGTCGTCCGGCCCCACCCGCCGTTGGCCCGTACTGGCCGTTTGGCCCGCACTGGCGCGTCCGGTCCCACCGGCCCGCATTGGCGCGTCCGGCTCGCACTGGCCCGCACCAGTCGGCCAGCCCCACCCGCCGTCTGGCCCGCGTCGGCCGGCGGTTCTCGTCGCGCCCGCGTCTTCGCCAGTGTCCGGGCCTTCCCTGGCCGCGTGATCGTCGGGGGTCGCCTGATCCTCGCTGGTCGTCTGGTTTCACCGGCGGCTCGCCCGACTGGCACTCTCCGGTCGGCCTTCGTCGGCTCGGTCGGCCCCTGCCGGTCGATCCGCAGGTTCCCGGCCGACTCCCATCGAGAGGCTGGCCCCGCTACGGCCAGCTCCCATCGCTCAGCCCGGTGCCGCTACGGCCAGTTCCCATCGGTCAGCCCGGCCAGCTCGCCTGCCGCCGACCTAACGCAGGGGTGCACGATGCCGGGGCACATGAGATGCACGAGCACACGCAGAGGCTCGTGCTCGTACTCGTGCTCATGTAAGCGCATGTCCCGCTGAGCGCCGATCTCTCGCGCCGTTGCCGCTGGAGTGGTCGCAGTCCCGGCGCTCGTGACACGCCTCCGCCAGCGGGTCCAAGCGCCCCAGGGCGCCCGGCCCGTACGCGCTGACCGCGGACACGCCGAGGAGCCCGTGATGCGGCAAACTCCGAGGTGCGTGCCCTGTGTGACGGTACGGCCTCGGCGTCTCGGTCTCCCGCATCAGGCAACGACCGACGCGCTCCGTGTGTATGGACCGGTCTCCGCGCCCCGCACGTTGCGAGGCGCGCCTTCGGGGGTCGGGGCCGCAGTCGTGGAGATGACCTCGTGCCCCGTTACCCCGAGGAGGCGCGCTTCCGTGAGGGGGAATGGGGCTACGGAGGGCCCCGATGCCCGATGCCGGGTGCGAGGTCAGTGGGTGCGGGATGCCGGGTTAGCGGGGTGGGGTGTTCAGGAACGTGATGAGTTCCGGTGGGTCGGCGCGTTCGACGCGGACCGAGTCGCACCCGACCCACTCCGCCGCCGACCACAAGGCGTCACGCAGCCCCTCGGCCCACTTGCCTGGCGCGAGGCCGAGTTCGAGGCTGAGCTGCCTGGCGACCAGCGTGGAGCCCTCGCGCGCCGGGTCGACGCGCCCGATGAGCCGGCCGCCGGAGAGCACCGGCATGGTGAAGTAGCCGTGGACCCGCTTGTGCTTGGGTACGTACAGCTCCAGTTGGTACTTGAAGCCGAAGACGCGCTCGGTGCGGCCGCGGTGCCAGATGAGCGAGTCGAACGGCGAGACCAGCGTGTTGCGGTGGCGGCCGCGCGGCTCGGACTCCAGCGCGGCCGGGTCGGCCCAGGCGGTGGCCTGCCCCTTCTTGCTCGGCCAGCCCGACACGGTGACCGGCACCAGGCCCGCCGCGCCGCTGAGCAGGGCTTCGTCGAGCATCGCGGCATGCCGGCCCTGGAGGCGGAGGAAGTCGATCAGGTCGGTACGGTTGGCCACGCCGAGTGAGCGGCCGGCGATCGCGGCCAGGCGGGTGACGCACTCCTCGTCGGACGGCTCTTCGGCCAGGAGGTCGGCCGGGACGGCGCGTTCGGCGAGGTCGTAGACGCGACGCCAGCCGACACGCCGGCTGACCACCACCTCACCGATGTCGAGCAGCCACTCCAGGCCGATCTTGGAGTCTGACCAGTCCCACCACGGGCCGCCGTTCTTGGCGCCGCCGACGTCGGAGGTCATCAGCGGGCCCTGGTCACGCACCTGCTGGAGCAGCTGGTCGACGTTGCCGGGGACCTCGTGCCAGCGGAAACGCCGTTCGCGGAAGGCGCGGCGCCGGAACGAGTAGAGCGGCCAGTGCTCGATCGGCAGGATGCAGGCGGCGTGGCACCAGTACTCGAAGCTCTGCGCGGGGTTGTGCCAGTACGCGCGCTCGACCTTCGGCCGCCCGACGGCGCCGAGACGGGCGTAGGCCACCAGCTCGTGCGAGCGGGCCAGGACCGAGATCGTGTCGAGCTGTACGGCGCCGAGCCTGCGCAGCATGCCGTGCACGCCGCCCTTGCGCGTGTCGGCGCCGATCAGGCCCTGGGCGCGCAGAACGACACGCCGGGCCTCGTCGGCGGAGAGCTCGGTCGTGGTGAGCTCGGTCATGTCGGCTCCCCGGCGCGAACGGGAGCGCGGGAGGGGAGGGGGACAGGGAGGAGAGCAGGGGCATGCATGCCCGCAATTTAGCCGGTGGCACTGACAGAAACGCCGCCCGGTGGCACACCACAGAAACACCCTCAGCGTTCGGAACCCGGCATTCAGAACCCGGCGTTCGGATCCCCAGTGTTCGGATCCTGGCCTTCGGATCCTGGGGGCCGAACGGAGCGATCGGAACGCGGTGGGGCCTGCGGTGGTGG